>CAZHHJ010000073.1:0-11297 GCA_964531295.1 uncultured Syntrophomonas sp. | reverse complement strand
CTACCCATAGTCCGGCTGCGGTAGTTAGTCCCTGAACCGAAGCTCCTTCCCGCATTATGGTGCCGGCGCCGAGAAAACCGATGCCGCTTATGACCTGGGCTGCAATACGTCCTGGATCAGCATTTACCGTCTGATAATACTGTGCATACATATCAATTGATACGATCATTGCCAGGGCCGAACCGATACACACCAGGGTGTAGGTCCTCAATCCGGCTGGACGACTCAGGCTCTCCCGCTCCAGACCGATCAATCCGCCTAGAACCCCGGCCAATGTCAGTTTAAATATAATTTCATAAATAAGCATCCGTAAATGCACATCCCTCGTTTTATTTTAATATCGAGAGCTCAGTAGTTTTTCTTTTATTTTAAGGCCAGAATGTTTTCAATCCGAGCGACTGCTTCATCGACGGGAACAAGAATGGAGTCCTTCTCCCAGCGCCTCTTTATTTCCACCTTATTATCCTGCAGAGCTTTGGGGCCGAGGGTGATGCGCAGCGGAATACCGGTTAAATCGGCATCTTTAAATTTTACCCCTGCTCTCTCATCCCGATCATCCAGGATCACTTCTATACCTTTTTCCAGCAGTTGTTCATATAAGTTCTGGGCTATGTCCATTTGCTCGCTTTTTTTGCTGTTTACGGGAACAATGATCACCTGGTAAGGTGCTATAGGTATGGGCCATATTATCCCATCCACATCACTGTTTTGCTCCACTGAAGCTGCCATGGTTCTGGACACGCCGATGCCATAACATCCCATGACAAAAGGCCTTTCCTGGCCGTTACTATCTAAAAAGCTAGCTTTCATAGCCTCGGAATATTTGGTGCCCAGTTTAAATATATGTCCCACTTCTATCCCCCGGGTGGTGTCCAGTATACCCTCACAGAGCGGGCATTTATCACCCTTAACCGCGTTTCTGAGATCGGCGATCATTTCCGGCACAAAATCCCGGCCCAGGTTAACATTGACCAGGTGATAAGCATTTTCATTGGCTCCACAGACGAAATTTTTCATTGCCGCAACTTCCAGATCAGCATAAATTTTAAAGTCAGCTCCTACTGGGCCCAGTGAGCCCACGCTTATTCCCAAGGCCTCCTGCAGCTGATTTTCATCTGCAATAATTAAATCGTTGCAGCCCAAGAGGTTTTTCAATTTGATTTCGTTTAATTCGCGATCACCACGGACCATAGCTCCGATATACTGCCCATCAGCCCAATATATAAGGGTTTTAGCAATACTATGTACAGGCCGGTTCAGCTCCCGAATAACATGCTCCACCGTTCTTACTCCCGGTGTATAGACTTTCTCCATCGTCTCTAGGGCTATATTTTCATCATCAGAAGACTCCACTGCCATACACTGGGCCTTTTCAACATTGGCTGCATAATCACATTTATCGCAATACACAATTTCCGCTTCGCCGGTATCAGCCAGAACCATGAACTCGTGACTTTCATTGCCGCCAATAGCACCGCTGTCCGCTTCAACTACCCGATACTTAAGATCGAGTCTTTGAAAAATGCGGTTATAGGCTTCATACATCTTGTAATAAGAGACATCCAAACCATCTTCATCCATATCAAAAGAATAGAGATCTTTCATGATAAACTCCCGGCTTCGCATAAGTCCAAACCTCGGTCTTATCTCATCGCGGTATTTATTCTGAATCTGATATAGCAGTAAAGGAATATCCCGATAGGAATGCACATCCTGATTTACCAGGGTAGTAATAATCTCTTCGTGAGTAGGCCCTAAAGCAAAGGGCCGATTATGCCGGTCTTTAAGACGAAACATCTCATCTCCGTATACATCCCATCGCCCTGATTCCTGCCACAACTCGGCTGGCTGCATGATGGGCATGAGCAGTTCCTGCCCTCCGGCTCTATCCATTTCTTCTCTTACAATGTTCATAATTTTATGCAATACCCGGGTGGCCAGGGGTAGATAGGAATAAACCCCTCCACTGGTTTTACGTATGAATCCGCCTCGCAGCAGCAGTTGATGGCTTATAATTTCCGCCTCACTGGGCACTTCGCGCAGGGTTGGATTAAACATTTCCGATGACTTCAAAGTTCTACCTCCTCATATCTCTTCTTAGAATAGGATAACACCTCGATATTCCAAAAAAGCCCAGTCTGGGCTTTTTTATCTATTCAGAAGCATAAATTTCTTTGATCAATTCATCTACCAGCTGGTTTTCGGGTATCTTCTTAACAACTTCACCGTTCTTAAATAATATCCCCAGTCCCCTTCCGCCGGCAATACCTATGTCAGCGTCTCGTGCTTCTCCGGGCCCATTGACAATACAGCCCATGACTGCGACCTTTAAATTCCGGTCTAAAAATCTTATCTTTTCGTCTACTTCCTCTACGATTCTAAACAGATCTATCTCACATCGGCCACAGGTGGGGCATGAAACCAATTCTATCCCCCGTTCACGCAGCCCTGCACTCCTTAATATTTCATAAGCCGCCCACACTTCATAAACTGGATCAGAGCTAATAGATACTCGAACTGTGTCGCCTATACCTTCATTTAATAAAATACCCAGACCCATAGCTGATTTGACCAGGGCCCGGGGAATGGTTCCGGCCTCGGTTATACCCAGATGCAAGGGGTAGTCTACTCGTTCAGAAATCATTTGATAGGCCTCAACGCTCAACGGAACTGAGGATGCTTTTAAGGAGACTTTAATGTCATAGAAGTTCATGCTTTCCAGTATCTGAATATTTTCCATGGCACTATCAACCATCGCCTGGGCACATATCTGTCCATATTTTTTATATATCTCTTTATCCAGCGAACCTGCGTTAACACCGATCCTGATAGGAACCCTTTTATCCTGGCAGATTTTTACTACCTCTTGCACCTTGCTCTTGGCCCCAATATTTCCCGGGTTAATTCTCAGCCCATCACATCCAGCCTTGACACTGCTCAAGGCCAAGCGGTAGTCGAAGTGTATATCGGCTATGATGGGTATGTTTGTCCCCTCTTTGATCCTGCTTATAGCCTGCGCTGCTTCTTCATCGATAACCGCTACCCGGACTATTTCACATCCTGCCACCTGCAGCTGTATTATCTGTTTAATGGTAGCCTTTATATCCCGGGTATCACTTGTAGTCATAGATTGCACAACTATGGGATGGTCACCGCCTACGGGCACTTCACCCACATATACTACCCGGCTTTTCCTTCTCATGATACTCACCCTTTTATAAATTTCATAATATCATTGAATGTAACCAGTACAATTAGCAGCATGAGAAACATGAATCCCACCCAGTGGATAAAGCCCTCTTTATCTGCTGGTAATGGCTTTTTACGGACTGCTTCAATCAGCGCAAAGACAATCCTGCTACCATCCAGGGCAGGTATCGGCAAGAGGTTTAAAATGCCCAGATTAATACTTAAAAAGGCTGCAAAGCTTAAAAGAAACACGTTTCCAATCTGGGCGGCATCTCCGATCAGGCCTACTATGCCTACTGGACCAGCAATGTCTGCTGCCGTTGCCCCTCCGGTAATCATCATCCACAAGCCGCCCAGCAGTATCACCGTCAGTTGATAAGTCTGTTGCAGACCGATACTGATAGCAGTGAGAAAACCCTGCCTTTCATAGATTATGTTACTTGCCACACCAATAACAGGCACTGCGGTGGTAGGATTAAGCTCCGGGATCACTTTGAGTTGGGTACTCCTGCCCTCACGTTCTATTTCCAAAACTATCTCAGTACCTGCTGTATCAGCGGTGAGAAAGGAAGTAAATTCACTCCAGGTTTCAACCTGATTCCCATTCACTGCCAGTATTCGGTCCCCGGCCTTAATTCCAGCCTGCTCGGCCGGCTGTCCGGCTAAAACGTTTCCTATTATTGGTTCACTGCTAGCCTGGGGTATGCCGACAAAGGTATAAATATAAATAAATATCAGCAAGGCTAGTACAAAGTTCATAAAAGGCCCGGCAAAGGATACTCGAATCTTCTCCAATGGAGTACGGTGGCTGTACCCCAGGAGATTATCTTGATCGCCAGGCTCTTCCCCTGCCATCCTTACAAACCCACCTAAAGGTAATATTCTTATAGAATAATCCACCTCATTTTTACGCCAGGAAAACAACTTGTAACCAAAGCCAAGACTGAATTCATATATGGGAATGCCTATTCTCCTGGCTGCCAGGAAATGTCCTGTTTCATGAAACAGAATTAACAAAGCAATTATAGCTATTGAAATTAATATCGACACCATGAATCCCCCCCTTTTATCTATTTATTCTTCCTTGTTGGAGTTTAAATATGTGACCCCTGCTCCCAAATGCTAAGCGGCTTTATAATTCCCGGGCCATATGCCGGGCCCATTCATCAGCCTGCAGAATGCTGTCCAGATCAGGATCCTTAACCGGATTATGCCTTTCCATCACTTTTTCAACCAGCAGGGGTATCGCAGTGAAGGCAATATCGCGAGTCAAAAATCTGTTAACCGCAATTTCATTGGCTGCGTTAAGTACTGCCGGCATGGTGCCACCCATCTGCCCGGCCCGGTAGGCCAGAGCAAGAGCCGGGAATTTTTCCACATCCGGCGACTCGAAATGCAGAGCCCCTAATGCTGCAAAATCCAGGGTTGGAGCTGATGAAACAAGCCGATCCGGGAAAGTCAGAGCATATTGAATCGGAATTCGCATGTCATGGGAACCAAGATGGGCTAAAAACGAGCCATCCAGCAATTCAATCATGGAGTGTATAATGCTCTCCCTTTGTACCACCACGTTTATTTTATCATAATTTATCCCAAATAGATGATGAGCTTCAATAACTTCCAATCCTTTGTTCATGAGAGTAGCAGAATCAATGGTTATTTTCGGTCCCATAATCCAGTTAGGGTGTTTGAGAGCCATTTCCACCGTGACATTATCCAGCTGTATCTTATTCAAATCCTTAAATGGGCCCCCTGAGGCAGTCAGCCAGATTTTCTTAAGGTGCTGGTTTTCCCCTTGCAAACACTGAAATACTGCCGAGTGTTCACTATCAACCGGTATAATAGCGGCCTTATTATCCCGGGCCGATTTCATAACGATATCTCCGGCTGCTACCAGGGTTTCCTTGTTAGCCAGAGCTGCCCTTTTTCCTGACTGTAGTACAGATAGGGTCGGTTTAATGCCGATAGCTCCACTCACTGCAATTACCACTATATCCGCTTCCGGCCAGGAAGATATTTCGCATAGCCCTTCTAAACCCGATAATATCTTACAATCCTCATTAGTCCTGGAACGGAGTTCCTGGTAAGCGGAACTATCTCCCACTGCAGCAACGGCGGGATGGTATCTTTGGATCTGCTGGGCCAGAAGCGATACTTCATTTTTGGCTGCAATCCCCAGCAGATTGAAAACCTCTGCATGCTTCTCTATGACATCCAGGGTTTGCAGACCTATAGAACCTGTAGATCCAAGAATCACTACGTTCTTCTTTTTATAGAAGCTCATTTACTTTTCCTCCAGTTCAAACCATCAAATAAGCCAGCCCGGTAGCTGGCCACAATAATAACCACTGTAATCGGCCCTAATATTAGTCCTACTACCCCACCGAGTTTGAGCCCGAAATAAAGGGCCATAAGCGTGATCAGGGGATGCAGGCCAATATTTTCACCCACTATTTTAGGCTCCATAAATTGCCGGACCAGAGATATTACCAAGTATATCACTGACAAGGCCAGCCCTAAACCGGTATTGCCCAGAATAAACTCCACCACAATCCAGGGAACAAAGAGCAGGCCGGGCCCCAGTACCGGCAAGAGGTCCAGCAGACCCACCAGAATACCAATGGTGAGCACATAATCCACCCCGATGATTTTAAGTGCAACCATAGTCAGAACCGCGGTAATGGAAATCAGTATTAAATAGGCTTTTAGAAAACCTACCAGTATCTTGACCAATTGATTGAAGATGCTGCTGGTCTTGCTCTGGGTGTTTAAAGACAAAAATTTATATAAGAATTCCTTTATCACATAGCGATCATTGCTTATTAAGAAGGTGGCTATGGCGGCAATCACCACAAAGACAAAGATGCCCGGCAAGAAGCCGACGGCAGCGGTTAAGATATCTATACTATTACGCAGCATGGAACTCAATGTCTCTACAGCTCCCTGCAGGCTGTTATACATAGCGTTCTGTACATCTAATGGCAAATTCAACTGCAGATAAAACACTTTGAAGTCACTGATTGCATGCAAAAATGATTCGGTCACTTGATCAGAATAAGTGGCCATCTGGGGAAAGAGCTTGACCAGATCTTTAATTATCCGGGATATCAGCCAGGAGATTATATAGATAAATCCCCCTACAAATATTAAAAGGCTTAACGCGACGGCCCAGGCCCTTTTTAACCTGGCTTTTTTCTGAAAAAAAACCACCAGGGGCTCGATGATCAGAGCCATTAATATGGCTAAAACAAAGGGCAGTACTAGGGAAGGCAGATAAACAAAGGCCTTGCCAATAATAGGCAATAAGTGGGATATCAACAAATATATAGCCAGAATGGCTAAGACTGCAATCCCTAATTTCACCAATAATTTAACATATCTGTTTAATTCAGGATCCAATTTATCACCCATTTTCCCCAAGCCGTTAGCCCAATATATTGCGAAGTTGTATTAAATTTGGACCAGAAATACAAAGAAATAATAAATCAACGGGACTACCATTAGGAAACTGTCCAACCTATCCAGGATACCACCGTGACCGGGAATGATCTTACCTGTATCTTTAACCTCGAAAAACCTCTTCATACCAGATATCATCAGATCTCCTGTCTGAGCAAGAATACTGGCACTCAGTCCTAATAACAATATATATGCGATATTTGTCTGTCCAATTTCCATTATGCTAAAAAATAAAAAGGCCGCCAGAGTAGAAAGCAGGATAGCTCCTAATGCCCCTTCCTGAGTTTTCTTGGGGCTTAGCTGAGGGGTTAGGGGTCTGCGGCCCAGGAAACGTCCGGCGAAATAGCCCCCGGTATCGCTGGCCCAGGTGAGCAGCAAAGCTAATACCATTATCCAGAAGCGGTTATCCAGGTAAAATATCTTTAAGGTGAAACTAAAGAGCAGGCCTATATATATAGCTCCAAAAAAGCTCAAGGATATATCGTTAATATCCACCCGAGGATATTGGACTATCATATACAGGGCAAAGAACATAATTATCAAGAGGAAAAAGGGCAGCAGATAATTAGTCTTAGCAGCAGACAGAAGCATGGCCAGCAGAACCATGAAACCCGGAATATATAAGGGATTATACCCTTTAGAGGTCATCATTCTAAAGTATTCATATAAAGCCAGTGTTCCAATCAGCATCACCAGAGCCCACCAGTATATACCGCCTGCATATAGTATTATGAATAATATCGGTATAAAAATTACCGCACTGAGTATTCTTGCTTTTAACATTTTGCCCTTCCTACTGCTGCTGATTCAGTCCCCCGAATCTTCTATCGCGCTTTTGATATTCTTTAATGGCCTGCATCAAATGCTCCCGGTTAAACTCCGGCCAAGTGACATCAGTAATCCACAATTCAGTATATGCTATCTGCCATAACAAAAAGTTGCTCACTCTCATTTCTCCCGCCGTTCTTATTAACAAATCGGGATCAGGGATGGTATGAGTATATAAATAGCTGGAAAAAACATCTTCCGTAATCTCATCCATGTTTATTTTGCCATCAATCATTTCCTGCCCGAGTCTTTTTACAGCTTGAAGAATTTCGGTCCGACTGCCATAATTAATAGCTAGATTAAAAGTTAACTTCTGGTTTTGGCTGGTTATCTGCAGGGCGTGTTCAATCCCCTCCACACATTTCTGCGGCAGATAACTGTAGTCTCCCAGTATATTTATCCTGATATCGTTTTCATGCAGCTCCTGCAGTTCCTTATTCAAGAATTCGATCAGGAGATCCATTAGATAATTCACTTCATTCTGAGGCCTTCTCCAGTTTTCAGTGGAAAAGGCAAAAACCGTCAATACCTGTATATTTAGTTCCACACAGGCCTTAACAATCCTCTTTATTGCTTTCATGCCCTCACGGTGTCCCATGGTTCTGGGTAATAATCGTTTTTTGGCCCACCTGCCATTGCCATCCATTATGATAGCAATGTGCTGGGGCATATTATTAGACTCCGGGGTTCTTTTCCTTATATCCACAATGTCCCTTCTCTCGCCCAAACTATAATACCCCCGAAAAGGGGGTATGTAGATATTATAATTATAAGCAAAACGGAGCGCAATCCAGACTATTGTTAATCATACTTCCATGATATCTTTTTCTTTGGCCTGTAACACCTGATCCACATTCTTAACCCATTTATCGGTTAAGTTCTGAATTTCATCCATGCCTTTTTTGTTTTCGTCTTCGGAAATCAATTTGTCTTTTTCACTCACTTTAAGCAGATCATTTGATTCTCTGCGGATGTTCCTGATGGCGACTTTGGTTTCTTCCCCTTTTTTCTTGACCATTTTCACTAATTCTTTTCTTCGATCTTCTGTTAACTGGGGAATAGCAATACGGATAACTACCCCGTCATTGGAAGGAGTTATTCCCAAGTCAGATCTAAAAATGGCTTTTTCAATCTCAGCTATTATACTTTTATCCCAGGGCTGTATTACCAGCAGTCGAGCTTCAGGAACGGTAATATTACCTATCTGGTTGATTGGAGTCGGTTCACCGTAGTAATCCACCGTAATCTTTTCTAGCATAGCTGGATTAGCCCGGCCAGCTCTCAGGGTGGAGAGATCTTTAGCCAGATATTCAATGCTCTTTTGCATCTTGTCTTCCGCGTCATCCAAAATATCTTTTATCACTTTCTTACCTCCCTACATAAGTGCCGATCTTTTCGCCCATGGCTGCTTTTAGTATGTTACCATACTTGGTTAAATCAAACACAATAATAGGTATATTGTTCTCCATACATAAAGAGGCCGCAGTTGAATCCATTACACCCAGTCCTTTATTAATTATTTCTATATACTCCAAAAAATTATACTTTGTTGCCTGCGGATTATAGACCGGGTCGCAATCATAAACTCCATCTACTCTTTTAGCCATTAGTATGGCTTCTGCTTCTATTTCTGCAGACCTCAAGGCAGCGGCAGTATCAGTGGAGAAATAGGGGTTGCCAGTGCCGGCAGCAAAAATAACCACGCGGCCCTTCTCCATATGACGTATAGCACGGCGCCTGATATATGGTTCGGCTACTTCTTTCATCTCGATAGCGGACATTACCCGAGTAGGCATATCAGTCTGCTCCAGTGCATCCTGCAATGCCAGTGAATTAATAACCGTTGCTAACATCCCCATATAATCCGCGGTGGCCCTATCCATACCTTTAGCGCTGCCAGCCACGCCGCGCCATATATTACCGCCACCAACCACGATACCTATTTCTATGCCTTCTTGTACTACCTCAACTACCTGTTTCGAAATATCGGTAATAATCTCATGATTGATGCCGAAAGCGTCTTTTCCAGCCAGGGCTTCACCGCTGAGTTTCAGAACAATGCGTTTGTATGGACCAGTATGCAAAGAATAACCTCCTAAAAGTACCAAACCCATTTATTTTAATTGTGCCATTACTTCCGTTGCAAAGTCATTTTCTTCCTTGTCAATCCCTTCGCCTACTTCGTAACGAGCAAAACGTCTGATCGCAATATTTTCACCTACTCTGGCTATATTCTCATGAATCAGCTGTTCAATGGTTTTGTCCGGGTCCTTTATGAAAGCCTGTTCCAAAAGGCAGCTTTCTTTGAAATACTTCTCAATCCTGCCCTCAACCATTTTTTCTATAATTTTCTCCGGTTTCCCTTCTTCCAGAGCCTGTGCCCGCAATACATTCTTTTCCCGCTCAATTTGGCTTTCAGACACTTCAACTCGTGATATAAATTCGGGTTTAGACGCCGCTATCTGCATCGCGATATCATGTACCAGTTGTTTGAACTGATCGGTCTTGGCCACAAAATCGGTTTCACAGTTAACTTCGACCAGTACCCCTATCCGTCCCCCACCATGAATGTAGGAAGTAACGATGCCCTCCTTGGCAACCCGGCTTGCTTTTTTAGCCGCTTGGGCCAATCCTTTGGTTCTTAATTCATCTATAGCTTTTTCAATATCGCCTGAAGTCGCAACCAGAGCTTTTTTGCAGTCCATCATGCCTGCCCCGGTTCTTTCTCTCAGTTCTTTAACTATTGCAGCTGAAATACTCACTTATATAACCTCCTAATTATGGATTGTAATTTAAATTTTTATATTAGACAGCCTGGAAAAGGGAGATAAAATATCTCCCCTTTTCTAAACAGTCATCTGTTCGCCCTGTTTGCCTTCTAAAACTGCATCAGCTATTCGAGAAGAAATCAATTTAACTGCTCTGATGGCATCGTCATTGCCCGGGATAACATAATCAATCTCATCCGGATCACAATTGGTGTCCACGATAGCAATTACCGGAATATTCAATTTACGAGCTTCTGCTACCGCGATTCTTTCTTTTCTGGGATCAACCACGAAAACTGCTCCCGGGAGCTTATCCATATCCTTTATGCCCCCTAAAAAGCGTTCCAGTCTTTCTTTTTCATTCAGGAGTTTGGCAACTTCTTTCTTACTCAGAACCTCAAGAGTGCCGCTCTCTTCCATTTGTTCCAGTTGCTTTAATCTAAGCACTCTTTTTCTGATGGTCTTATAGTTGGTGAGCATTCCTCCCAGCCAGCGCTGGTTAACAAAATGCATACTGCACCTTCTGGCTTCATCCTTGATGGTTTCCTGGGCTTGTTTTTTGGTTCCAACAAAAAGAACACCCTTGCCATCTGCAACGGTTTCCTTGACGAAAGCATAGGCATCATCAAATTTCTTCACCGTCTGCTGCAGGTCAATAATATAAATCCCGTTTCTTTCCATGTAAATGTAAGTTGCCATCTTGGGATTCCACCTGCGGGTCTGATGACCAAAGTGTACTCCTGCCTCCAGAAGTTGTTTCATAGTAATAACTGACATTGATATCCTCCTTTTAGTTTTTTCCTCCGCCATCTCATCCTGACTGGAAACTTATTGCTAAGCACTGTCCAATCAGTCAATAAAGCGTGTGTATTTACCACCAAATAATATACCACAAGCACCCCGGTAAGTGCAAGAAGATATGTAAAAAACCAGCTAAGCGGAGTCATACTGAACGAATTAAAGGATCTTAAAAGATTCTTCGCTAACGCTCAGAATGACACATAATATTCCATATAAATACTTGCTCATTCCTTCTAAGCAAAAAAGACCAGG
>CAZHHJ010000072.1:0-11311 GCA_964531295.1 uncultured Syntrophomonas sp. | reverse complement strand
TTTTTGGCATTTATTTTCTTTTATATTTTCGATTTTAATAAAGTCTATCATTTTCATAAATATATAAATATCTCCTTCGGGGTGGGGGTAGTACTTTTAGCTGTTGCTACCTTAGGTGTATTATTTTCTGCTTCTAAAAGCTTTGCGATTTATTTTCCTTTACGAGTACTTTTTGGCTTACTATCAATTTTGTTTTTATTGCTGATTCCTTATACCTTGTTTTTTGCTTTACCCTTTAAGAAAACGTATATTGAAACCGAAAATAAAAATATGGTGGTGGATCGAGGCATGTATGCTCTCTGTCGCCATCCTGGGGTATTATGGTTTTCGTTTTTTTATTTTTTCGCTTGGTTAGCAATGGGTAAAATGCTTGTTATGTGGGCTGGAATAGTCTGGACAATTATGGATATTATCCATGTCTATGTGCAGGATTTATGGCTATTCCCTAAAGCCCTGGCTGGATATAAAGAGTATCAGCGTAAGGTTCCCTTTCTCATACCTAATTTTAGGAGTCTGAAACAGTTCATGATGACTATCAAATAGGAGGCCAAAATGAATTTAGACGAGCAATTCCGCAAAAAACAATATGATCAAATCTGGCAGAAATATTGCGGATTTTTAGACCTTTCGATGTCGGAATATATGAGTATTCAAAACAGGCTAATGTTGGAACAGATTGAATTGTATTTTAATTCTGAACTGGGCCGGCGTATTATGAAGGAGCGAAAACCAACCACTGTTAATGAATACCGTCAGTTTGTCCCTTTGACAAAATATGAAGACTATGCGGATTTTTTATTGCCCAAGGTAGAATCAGCACTACCAGTTAAGCCTGTGGTATGGATTGAGACAACCTGGGAAGGCGGAAAAAATCCGATAAAATTAGCCCCATATACGGAGGGTATGATAGATTGCCTTAGAGTCTATAGCATCGCGATTATTTTACTTGCAACCAGTGATAAAAAGGGGAAATTCACTTTAAGCGGAGGGGAAAATTTCCTCTATGGCATGGCGCCCATGCCTTACTTGACAGGATTGGTGCCTCATTTAATTCAGGGCTGTATGACCGTAAAATTTCTTCCTTCCATTGATGAAGCAGAATCCATGAGTTTCAGCCAAAGAAATAAGGTTGGATTTGCCTTAGGGTTGCAGAAGGGCATTGACCTATTTTTTGGTTTGAGTAGTATTGTTGTCAAAATGGGGGATTCCTTTGCGGGGGGAAGCAGTTCGGGTAAAAATTTTTCCTTGTGGAAGTCTCCACAGACGAGTTATCGTTTATTAAAAGCATGGCTCAAAAGCAAACAAACGGGTATGCCTGTTTTGCCTAGGGATATTTGGAAACTGAAAGGCTTGGTTTGTTCCGGTACGGATTCGGCTAGCCTAAAGAAGAAAATTGAATACTACTGGGGAGTTAGACCACTAGAGATATTTGGAGGCACTGAATGTACTTGTATTGCCACTGAAGCCTGGGATAAGAATGGTTTGGTGTTTTTCCCAGACATATGTTTTTATGAGTTTCTTGCCAGCTCAGAGCTGGAAAAAAACTTGGAGGATCCCTACTATACCCCCAAAACATATCTTATGGATGAAATCCTTCCCGGCCTGGAATATGAGTTGGTAATTTCTAGTTTTAAAGGAGGCGCTTTTGCTCGTTACCGAACCGGAGATATGTTTAAATGTATCTCTTTATTTAATGAAGAAGAAAATATTATGATTCCGCAGTTTGTTTTTGTGGATCGCGATCCAACATTTATTGATATTGCTGGATTTACTCGTATTTCAGAAAACACCGTCAAGCAGGCCATTGAACTTTCCAAGCTTAATATTATTGAATGGTTTGCTGTGAAAGAGTATGACGAGCTGCAAAGGCCCTTATTACACTTGTATGTCGAAGTTGGTTCGGAAGGCCTTCAGGAAGTGCTAACCCAAGATATTATTCAAGAACACCTTTCCATTTATTTTCGTTATATTGATACTGACTTTAGCAATCTAAAATCTTTGTTGGGAATAGAGCCTCTTAAGGTTACAATTATACCCCAAGAAACTACCAAGCAATTTGAAAAAATTTTTGGTAAAAGGATTAGAAAGATGAATCCATCACACTTCGATTTGATAGAAATCTTAAAGATTGCTCGCGGTGAACATAGAATCGAGGTGCTCTAATGCCTTTTTCTCAAGTGTTTTTTTGGACTGTGCCCATCGTAGCATTGACGACCTATTGTTTGTTGATGCTCTTCTTGATGGTGTCTCAAAAAGATAGGCTTATCCGGATATTTATGTTTTTCTTAGCTGCTTTAATTCTGTGGACTGCATCATCGCTTTTTATGAAATTGGAACTATTCCCCAGTGTCCTCTTCTGGAACAGGTTAATGGTTGCCGGCACTATTGCCGTGCCTTTTTTGCTTTACTATTTTGTCTCCTTTTTTATCAACTCTTTAAAGATTACTGATATTATTGTTTGGGCATCCTTAGCGATAGCCAGTCTGATTATTAACTTTTTAGGCCTGGTGGTGACTAAAGCTGAGGTGATTACCAATATAGTGTTGGTAAACGGAAAACCCTTTAAGGTTGTGGAATTTGATTACTCTCTGGGTTTCATGGCTTATCCTATGTTTATAGTAATGTTTGCTATGATCCTTGCCACAATAATAAAAATAAAAAGGAACGTAAAAAGCGAGGATCACATGTATGGGCAAATCGGATTGATTACCATCGGGGTTGTAATTATGTTCATTGGGTCCCTTTTAAATGTGTTTCCTGCTATCGGCAAGTACCCTGTGGACATTCTAGCCTGCTTTATTAATGCCCTGCTGATCATCGTGGCCATTTATAAATATCGGATGCTGGAGTTACGTTTTTTGCTGACAAAAGGTATTGTTTATTGGGGATTAGCGTTCTTAATCACAGCGGTTTA
Source organism: uncultured Syntrophomonas sp. (assembly GCA_964531295.1). Lineage (GTDB taxonomy): Bacteria > Bacillota > Syntrophomonadia > Syntrophomonadales > Syntrophomonadaceae > JAAYJK01. Next base: position 8,397 of record CAZHHJ010000072.1, on the reverse strand, counting down.
TGTTTATACTGTTTTTACTGTTCAGGAATACTGGGTAGGATATGAGATCCTTCCCTACTTTTCTGTGCTCTTTGCCTTGGGCGTCGCCGTGGTTTTTCAACCGGTGTATAGGTCTGCCGGTAAGTTGGTAGACCGAATGTTTTATAGGTCCGAGTATTCCCAGCGCCAGGCTCTGAGAAACTTCAGTATTGGCATTTCCGATAATCTTGATCTTAAAGATATTGTCAAAGACCTGATTGAAGCTATTCAGCTAGCCATGCCCGCAAAGAATATTTTCATTTTATTGAAGCATGAAGAGCAAGGATATTATTATATTTTTCATTCATACTATAAATTGGAAAAAACGGATTTTCAAGTCTCTCTTTCCAACCCCATTGTTAAATGGTTCATTGATAACAACAGAAGCCTCTCTCGGGTGGAGTTATCGTACGTACCTTGTTTTAAATCCATGTGGGAAACAGAAAAGAAGGATTTGAACAATTTAGGCATAGAAGTTATTACACCTATTAAAAGCAGAAATGATTTAATTGGGATGATTATGCTCACGAAAAAGAAGAATAATATGGCCTACCTCCTAGACGATCTGGATTTACTTACTTATTTAGGAACATCCAGTGCTGTTGCTATTGATAATGCGAGGCTTTTTGCTCAGGCTCAGCTGGAATCTGTTACTGATAGTCTGACCCAGCTTTATAATCATGGTTATTTTCGTAAAATTCTTTTGGAACAATATAAAAAAACGGGTACTAATGAACTGTCCTTGCTGATGATTGATTTGGATTTTTTTAAGCTTTTTAATGATTTATACGGGCATTTTGAAGGAGATAATGCCTTAATAACTATTGCTACCATATTAAAAAGGCTTGTGGGAGATAGAGGTATTAGTTGCCGTTACGGGGGGGAAGAATTTACCGTATTACTCCCTTGTTACGACTCTAAAAAAGCTTATGATTTAGCAGAAAAAATCAGAAATGAAATCCAAAATACCTTTAATAACACGAGCGATGTGACTCAACGGTTTTTAACCGCAAGTATCGGCATCTGTACATATCCTCATGCTTCTCCCAATGCAGAGGAGCTTTTAAAGCGAGCGGATTGGGCTATGTATAGTGCTAAAAACAACGGTAAAAATCAAACGGTTATTTATACGCCCACTGTGAAGCTAGTTCAAAAAACCCCGCAAGAGAGAGAGGAAGATAAAACCATGAAACCTGCGAATATGGCTACGGTCTACGCTTTAACCGCCGCCATTGATGCTAAGGATCATTATACCTTTGGTCACTCCCAAAGAGTGGCTGAATATACCATGATCTTGGCCAGAGCGTCTGGTCTGGATGAATCACATTTAGAAATAGTTAAAGAGGCTGCCCTTTTACATGATATTGGAAAGATCGGTATTCCAGAAAATATTCTCACGAAAACCGGTACGCTAAGCAGTGAAGAATATAAAATTCTTCAAGGGCATGTGGAAATGTCTATTACTATCATAAAACATTTACCCTCCTTAAATCATGTCATTCCTGCCGTTATTGGCCACCATGAAAGATGGGATGGTAAAGGGTACCCTAGAAATTTAAAGGGGGATAATATTCCTTTTTTAGCCAGATTGTTGGCCATCACTGATGCTTTTGATGCTATGACTTCTGAACGTCCATATCGCAAAGGGTATAGCTTAAATTTTGCTCTTGAAGAAATAAAGAACGGGAGAGGGACACAATTTGATCCACATAGCACAGATTTATTTATCAAGCTGGTTTCGGAAGGTGCTATTGACATTAACAGGATAAAATAATTCAATAAGAATGACTGAACTAATTAGAGACCGGTTACTTTTTTCTGATTGCTTGTATCGGAATATAAAAAAGATTTTTGATTTTTCAGTGCCACTGGAGTATTGCCACTCCACTGATTCTATTGGACGTAGCGGGGACTGATCGAGCAGGGCATGTTACATTAGCAACGAGACTTGTAAGATCATCCCTGGCTTAGGAAGACAAGGCTGACAGCATTGGGAAATGAATCATAAATTTAGTGCCATTAGGAGTGCTGACAAATTCAATCCGGGCAGAATGACGGCTGGCTATGCTGTAACATACAGCCAGTCCTAAACCCGAAGATGCTTCTTTGGTAGTAAAGAAAGGCTTTCCCACATGTTTAGCTACCTCTCCAGAAATGCCGGCACCCTGGTCATGTACGCTGAGCAGTACTTCATCGCCCAGTGAAACAGTGCTAACTATAATAGTGCCTCCATCTGTCATGGCTTCTACGGCATTATTAAGCAGGTTAAGAAGCAATTCATTTATTTCCCCTTTATCCAAAAATATTTCAGGAATTTCGGATAAGAGCTGTTTTATTTTAATATTGCTGTGTCCTTTCAGGGGAAGATATTCACTCAAGCATTCCTGTACGATCTTATTTAGATTTTGTTTTTCCCGGTGAGTCCTTTTATTATCTGCCAGGTTAATCAAATGAGTTATGGAGGCATTGGCTTTATCAATTTCTTCGATCATCAAGGGAAAATACCTCCGGGCTTCTTCATAATTTTGTTCCTTATCAATTAATTGCAGAAATCCTCGGACCGTAGTTAGCGGATTGCGTATTTCATGACCAACTGCTACCCCTAGTTGGCCTACCATATTAATCTGCTGTAAGCGAGAATTCACCAATTGATTATCGCTGCCACTCTTCGCATCAGCTGGTTTTATACCATGATACAATTGGCCAAACCTGATATGGGTCGCTAGATATCCTACCAGCACAACTACCATAAGAAGGAGTGCTCTTTGGAAAGACGAAATCGTAATAGCACCGAAAGCAATATAGTTGATAGCAATATGAAAGATACCCATGAAGAGGGCCAGATATAGTGACTTTATACCGTACCAGATAGCGGCCAAGATGATGGGTATATAAAACAAATGGGTATATACAATATCTTCTTTGAGATATAGATTGATATAGATTGCTGCTCCTATGCAGAACATGCAAGACAGCAATAGAATAATTTTTTTGTAAAATTCACTGTACTTATGAATTGCTTCGGTCATTTTATATATCTTTCTCATATGTCGACCCCCAGCATAACATTAACTATACTAAAACGTTGTATGTATACAACTACTAATCATAAGAATAAGGGTAAGAATGTCAAGCAGGAAGTGTCAGCTGAGACGCCAAAGGACACAGGGGGACCCCTTGGGTCCCCTAAGTTTTTTGTGTTAAAGAAAGAATGTGCCGCTGTAACCTGGCAATGGTACGGCCTTTATCTATTTTACCCTGGGATTCCTTTTTTAGTAGAACATTCATGTAATCCCAAAAGGCGGCTGTCATGCTGCTCTCATTGATGGCAAAAATGACCGCTGGTAGCGAGGCTTTTCCTACTAACACCCCTACATCCTCCCGGACACAGAGCATACTCCCCTCATGGCAGTTATTGCCGGTTATATATATATGGAAGTTTTCACGAGTCTTTAGCAGGTCAATAATATTTTGCAGATGCAGGCAATATTCTTCAGGTGTATAAAATAGCTGTTTTTCACTTAAGATATCAAAAAAGTTTACTGGCATTTTACCGGATAAAACCTGTTCCGCATCAGGCAGGGGGAATATTTCTTGATAATGGTAATTTTGCAGGTGGTTATAAAAGGTTGCCATTCTTTTTTGCTGATAAGCAAATAATTGTTTGCGGTCAGGCGTTTCCAGACGTGCCATAATGCTGTTCACTAGCGAAGAGGGCATGGTAATATTGCTAAGCACATCATTCTTTATGATCGTATGGGCAGACTCGTTTTCAAATTCAGCCAAGAGGGCTAAATAATCTTCCTGATTAAGAGCAGTAAAAGTATGTATTAGGGGACGGCAGCGAGCCAGAAAGTTTTGGTATTCCTCGGTCAAGGCTTTCACAGTATCGCTATTAGTGAAAATAAAATTGGCTGCATTTTCGGTTCCGCTACCCACCGTGGAAGAAGCTACAGCCACGGAAGTATCCGGCGCTATGAACAATGTTCTCCGGAATAAGCCGTCACGGCTTTTGGGGTAGTAATAAGATTCAATGGCACCGGTTATATAAATCGGCACCCATTGTTTTATGCCAGAAAGCATTTCATCAAAACCGCGGTTGATAGTATGGATAATTTTAATCCGGTTACCCTTGCTGATGACCTGCGCCAACAAGATGCCCCATTTTAATTTAAACTCATGGCTATCGCTTAACCACCCCAGGTCCTCATCACTGTATAAAAGCAGTGTTTGAGGACTTTTGCTTTTCAATACCAAAGATAAAAAAGTAAGAACTGCATTTTGTTTACCCTCCACCCCATAAAATACTTCGACTTCCGAGAGAGCCCGGCAGGATATTTTGTCGATATCAAAAGCCGCGGGTGGATCCGTTTTTCTAAATTGAAAACGGGTGACACCATCCAAAAAGGCGTCCACAGAGTTATGCTCTGTTTCCTCTTTTTCACGGAGCCATTTATAAATAATTACCTCAATGGGTTCAGTTTCTGAATGATGAAGATTAGAACTACTTGTAATCGCTTCCCACAGAGCAGCTTTTTGATATTCTGCCCCGCAATTGCGCGCCAAGTATTGAACCATAGGCTGGAGGTAAGTAACATTCTTAGCAGGGGTGCGGACACCTCGGCGCAAGCGGCTTATAAAAGAGGCATCCAGAGAAATACTGCGAGCCAGCACGCTGTTGGTAGTATTAGTAATTTTCATCAGCAGATCAAGTTTCTCAGCAAAGGTCATTTATGCCACCTCTTAAAATATAATATCATACTGTGCACCATTATCACCATTGATTTGTCACAAAACGTGCCAAAAAGTGGCACGGCCAAATTGCCTCCAGTGATAACTTTTACAAAGAAAGTTGTTAAAATCTATGCAGAGGTGGTTTTCATGACCTTTAAAATTAAATTTAAAGCTGGATTTTTCAAAACTGAACTTTATTATTTAAGCATTGAGGCAGGAAAAATCATTATGCTGCCGCAGGGGTATGAAGCAGAAGACTTTCTGGTAATAGATGGAGAGGAATTGCTGTCAGTCAGCATCATGAGCAGGAACCTGATATCAGGGGAAATGGAAATAGTAACCCGCAGTAACACTTATATCGGTATATTCGATTCCCCTGCCGACCTAGAGGAAATGGCAAAAATCTTTGCCCAGGAATTCGGAGCCAAATTTACTTTTCAGCTTGGAAATATTTGATAGTCGCCCCTGTAGTGCATAAAGCAATTTTTATATAGACATATCGATAGGAGGGATCAGTAAGCATATGAACACAATGACGCCAACGGCGGTACCCCAATGGAAATCAGCACTCAATATGATCATAAACCCGGGTGAAGTGGTCAAAAACCAAATGACCAAAATTCCCTGGCCTTATTCGCTGATGATATCCGGTTTGTCATTTGCACTTTTTTTCCTGCAAACCGGTCTGGACCTGATGCGAAGTGGCCAAATAGTAGTTTCTACCGTTATTTTAATGACTATGCTGGGCCTTCTTTATGGCACAGCGGGCATCGCTTTACTGGCTGTACTTGTCTGGGCTATCTCCCAGGCGGCAAAACGCAATATAACCATGGAATGGACCATATCCTCTTTTGCCCTGGGTTATTCCCCTACTTTGGTATATGCTCTGAGCGGATTGATATTTTCTTTGGCCTTGGGCTGGAAAACTGCGGTAGCTTTTGGGGTGACAGGAGTATTATGGGCCTTAAGACCAACATTGTTTACCATCAAGCAAATGTCCGGTGAACGCGTTGGTTTTAGTATAGCCATGACCACCCTGTGCGGAGCCATCCTTCTGGCAGGGTGGGCTTTGCTGGGCAAGTTTGGTGTTTAGAGAATAAATAATACTAAAAAACACGGGAGGCGGATTAAGGTGGAAATGAGTTTGGGATATACAGATAGTGCCGGAGCAAAGAAGGTCAAATTCTGGCCGGTTTATTTGTGCTTTCTTATATTTGGAATAATAATTCCTTTCAGCAAACCGGAATTTAACCTCACTACTCTCTTGCTATCACTGTTTGTTTCATTGCTAGTAGGAGCCCTGGCCGTTAATATGTTGATCATGTTATTTAACGCAGGGAATTCAGATTTGCGTCAGACCAAGAGTCACTTTGCCCGGGAAGCGGTTTCAACGGGTATGTTATTTATGATTCCTTTTACGATTCTAGCCTTATTGGCGCAGTTCATATTAGGCTGGAATGCGGTGATGCCTTTTGCTTCGGCAGCGATCATGACCGCTTCTGCAACCGCCGGGACCGAAGTGATGAAAAAAGGCGCCCAAGGGATAAAAAATGTACTGATACCTTCGGCAATCGCCTTTTTATTATCGACCAGTTGGATGATGCTGGTTGGAATACTGCCATAAGCTTAAGAAAAGGGGGATTGGGGTTTTGTCTATTCTCAAAATGAACCATAACCGCAAGAATATTATAAAAATGGGGATAATGTCTGTTTTCACAGGATGGCTCGCGCTTTTCTGCATAATCACCTTTTTACCCGGGACTGCTATGGCAACTGATGTTGGAGATGTGGTTACTGAAGTAGTTAATAATAATGTTAGGTCCGCGGAGTTTGATTTTAGCTACGAAGATAAGACCGGGCAAAATTTTAAAATGCATTCAGGCGGTGGAGACTATGGTAGCCAAGGAGTTGGCGGAGTAACTGTATTAGGGCCGGTTGCTGCTGCAGAAAGGCAGATCTTGCTAGATTACATAGATGGAGTAGTTCAGCATACCAGTATACAGACTACACGGTTGAAGGGTTGCGAAGTAAGAGAATACACCATGTCGGAAGGTGTCGGAGTAGGAGTAGTCTTGCCGGATTACTTTATCACTGTAGAGCTTTATTTTACAGGTAACAGCGTTGCTACAGATTTGGCCGCCTGTAAAAAAATTGCCCAGCAAACATTGGATGCGATGGAAAAAGCCGGGCTGTTAAGCCAGGCAGCCCCTGATATCGATAAGACGGGCTCTTCCGAAGAAACACCTGAGGCGACTCCAGCCAGTGGAAATATAGTTACCGGCAACCCCGTGGGTGAACCGATTAAAATAGCTGATACGATGAATATTGCCGGAGTGTATAATGGCCCGACTGCGCCGACTACTTTTAGCATTAGCAGTCCCCATCTGGTAACCTCCATATTCACCTATCACTGGAATAATGCCCGGGGGTCGACTCCCGGTACGATTGCTCTGCAGGGCAGTAATGGTCAAACATATGGACCCTGGCAAGCTGTCGGCAGTGATGGACAGGGTGGGGTACCCAATGCCAATTGGACGGTATTCCCTAATATTGTTATTCCTGCCGGCACCTATACGATCGTTGATTCTGACCCGGCGACCTGGGCACAGAATGCGGAATCCGGGGGCAAAGGCATGGGAGAAGTCCGAGCGACTCCCGAATTTCAAGTGACCAGTGGCTCAGTAGATCCTTTAGATAAAGGTGCTCCAGAAAGTTGGCCAGGCGAAAGTGGTTGGACGGAAAGTCCGGCTGGAGTTGGTTCGGTAGGCAATATACCCGGCCCCGCCAATACAACTGAGGCAGTAGTCGGTGTGGTTGTGCCCGGATTGATTGCCACCGGTCTGGGAGCTTTAGCAGGATTAGGTGGAGGGGGAGGATTTGCCCCACCGGGAGGAACACCCTTATCCCCGACGGCTGGTGGCCCTTCATCCGGCGCACCTGGTACAGGAGGTAGCTACCCCGGAGCAGGCACAGAGCAGCCCGGGGCAACCCAAGAAGCTAATCACTTAGGTCGAAGGCGGCGCAAAGAGCAAAGCCCAGCTGATTCTGGAATTAGAATCGATACTGCTGCTATGGGGCAGGGTGCTATAACTGTACCATCAGATGAAGCGCTGATAATCGAGACAGCAGATGAGGCGGCGATATTTGGTAAGCCTGATTCCGGTATTTTAATCGAGCCACCCGAAGAAAGCATGGCATTTATTAAACCGGAATCCGGAATTTTAATAGATGATGCCCCGGGCGGGATTCTGATCGACACCAGTGCTTTTGAAGATAAGGCATTTGTCGAAACAGACGCGTCCAGGACTTTTGGTGAAGCTGGGACTGGTCTTGATGAACAAACAGCTGAGATTGCTGAGGAAAGCATCTACGGCCAGGAAGGCTACAACCAAGCCGGGTTCGATGCCGATGGTTATGACCAAGCAGGCTTTAACCAAGAGGGATTTGATAAGGCCGGATTCGATGCCGAGGGTTATGACCAAGCAGGCTTTAATAAAGAAGGCTTTGATAAGGCCGGATTCGATGCCGAAGGCTATGATAAACAAGGCTTTAACCAAGAAGGATTTGATAAGGCCGGATTCGATGCCGATGGCTATGATAAACAAGGCTTTAACCAAGAAGGATTTGATAAGGCCGGATTCGATG
>CAZHHJ010000071.1:0-11326 GCA_964531295.1 uncultured Syntrophomonas sp. | reverse complement strand
AAATTCCTTTGTCCTCCTGCATGGGAGCCGGCAGTCGGTAAAATAAAAACTGTAAAATTGCCTGCTATTTCCGGGTGGAAATCTAGCGATGGGTTTCACAACGTCTCCCTATTGGGAATCTTCATATGCTTATGGCCCCAGCAAGGCATAATTGCCGGTTGCTACTGCCAAATTGCGGTGGGAAAGGGCAGGCAGGTGTTGGAGAAATGCCGTGAACTGGACAAGGGGAACTGAGTAAATACCCGATAGATAGGCATCCATATGCCTGGCATGTAATTTGCAATAGATGGTTTTCAAGGGGGTATCTGACCTCTTATACCATGCGAATCTGATAGAACCAAGGGGAGGTGAGCCAAGCATTGAAAGGATTATCGACGCTCGCTGTATGTTGTAGGTCTACATGGTCCCAGGGCGGGTAGCTAAAGGCTAAAGGGAAAATCCAAAGTTGGCCTGAGCTTTTGATTATTAACAAATAAGGGAAGGGAGACAGATTTTCGTGAGCCGCAATAATATTCTGCTGAAAAAGTAAGAGAGGATTGCTTGGATTACTATAAATCGGCCTAAATATCTGAATGCTTTGGATAGGACTACGGTTGAAGAACTTTCTGAGCTCATTGATTTGCTAAGCACCGATGACGAAATAAAAGTCATAATTCTTACTGGAGCAGGTGATAAAGCTTTTGTTGCCGGGGGGGATATTGCTTTCATGCAAGAGCTGACTCCGGTAGCAGCGCGAGAGTTTGCAATATTTGGCCAGGGAGTTCTAAGAAAACTTGAAACTTTGTCTAAACCGGTTATTGCTGCAATTAATGGCTTTTGCCTGGGAGGTGGATGCGAACTGGCTATGGCATGTGATTTCTGTATCGCTTCCGATAAGGCGAAATTTGGGCAACCGGAGGTAGGCCTGGGGGTAACGGCAGGATTCGGTGGGACCCAACGTTTGCCCCGTTTGATAGGGATGGGCCGGGCTAGCCAGCTTCTTTATACGGGCGACATTATCGATGCAGTAGAAGCAGCGCATATAGGATTAGTTAATGCAGTAGTACCCGACGGGGAGCTGATAGCATATGTCACCGATATTGCCAGACGAATTATCGGAAAAGGTCAGATGGCAGTCAGGTTCAGCAAAGCTGCGATAAATAATGGGATGCAGACCGATATTGATAGAGCTATGACTATAGAAGCGGATATTTTTGGTCTTTGTTTTAGTACCGAAGACCAAAAAGAAGGCATGAAGGCCTTCATTGAAAAGAGAAGACCCCAGTTTATAGAAAAATAAAGCGACTCCATTACTAAAACGAGGTGCAGGCCAGAAAGCTATTCTGGCAACGAAGGAGGGAGATTAATGGAAAGGATTTTACCTTTTAGTGATGAACACAAAATGTTTCAAGAAGCTTTTTCAAAATTCGTAAGCAGCGAAATGGTGCCCTATTACAACGAATGGGAAGACAATGCCATAGTATCACGAGAGGTCTTTAAAAAGATGGGAGATTACGGTTTTCTGTGTCCCTGGGTAGAAGAGAAATATGGGGGAGCAGGAGCTGATTTTCTTTATTCAGTAATAGTTGCAGAAGAAATAGCCCGGCAGGGATGCAGAAGCGTTTTTGCCTGGCTGCACAGTGATCTGGTAGCACCTTATATAGGCAGCTATGGTACAGAAGAACAAAAAACCAGATGGCTGCCCGGTGCTACCAGTGGAGAAAAAATCCTGGCGGTGGCTATGACCGAAGCAGGTGCTGGTTCTGATCTCGCTGCCATGCGAACCAGAGCTGTCAAGGACGGTAATGACTATATAATAAACGGTTCTAAAACCTTTATCTCCAATGGGGTTTTGGCAGACCTAGTAGTATTGGCAGTCAAAACTGATCCCGGTGCAGGCGCCAAAGGAATAAGCCTATTTGTAGTAGAAAATGGTACGCCCGGGTTTGCCAAAGGGAAACAAATTCCCAAAGTAGGGCTGCATGCCCAGGATACTGCAGAACTATTTTTTGAAGATTGCCGTGTCCCCGCAGCGAATATGCTGGGCGGAGAAGGAAACGGATTTAAATGTCTCATGGAAAAGCTGCAGCAGGAGAGGATTATGGTTTCTCTGGTAGCGCAGGTTTCGGCTGAACGCTGTCTGCAATTAACCTTGGATTATGTCAAAGAAAGAAATCTATTTGGAAAGCCTTTGAGCAAATTCCAGAATACCCAGTTTACTCTGGCGGAAATAGCCAGCGAGATTCAGGTGGGAAGGAGTTTCATTGACCAGTTGGTGCTACAGCACATGGCAGGCGAAAACGTAGTGCAGGAAGTGAGTATGGCCAAATATTGGATCTGTGAGATGGAAAACCGGGTGGCATCGAGATGCCTGCAGTTATTTGGCGGCTATGGCTACTGCAAGGAGTATGAGATTTCCCGGATGTGGACGGATGCCAGAATTCAGACCATATACGCCGGTACATCCGAAGTAATGAAATTGGTCATCAGCAGAGGCTTGGGTCTCTAGTTTATCAGGAAGGAGTGCTTGGATATGAAGATACAGGGCAAGACCGCGATTATTACCGGTGGGGCATCCGGGCTGGGTGAAGCGGTGGTACGGAGATTGCTAGGTTTAGGGGCTAACGCAGTCATACTGGATCTTAATGAAGAAAGAGGAACGAGGCTGGTAAATGAGTTGGGAGAGCAGGCGGCTTTCATCAAAACTGATATATCCGCCACGGTAGAGGTGCAAAAGGCCATTGATTTCACTAGGGAAAAGTTCGGGAAGATTGACATTGTAGTCAATTGCGCCGGGATTTCATCAGGATCCAAGACTAGCAGCAAAAAAGGTCCCCACGATTTAGCTTATTTTAAGAAGGTAATTGATATTAATCTGGTCGGAGCATTTGATGTTATGCGGCTAGCTGCATTTGATATGTTGCAAAATGAACCCAACGATGAAGGGGGAAGAGGGGTGATTATCAATACCTCTTCGATTGCCGCCTATGACGGGCAGATCGGTCAGGTTGCCTATGCGGCCAGTAAAGCCGCTCTAGTAGGCATGACCTTGCCGGCAGCCAGGGATCTGGCCGCTGATGGTGTGCGTGTTCTAACTATTTGCCCGGGTCTCTTTGATACTCCCATGATGAGAAACCTGCCTGAACAAGTGCGCATCGATCTGGCCAGGACAGTGCCCTTTCCATCCAAATTGGGCCTTCCTGACGAGTTTGCCATGTTGGTTCAACAAATGATTGAAAATCCCATGTTAAACGGGGAAACCATTCGCCTGGATGGTGCACTGAGGATGTCACCCCGGTAAGCATAAGGATGTAAATTTTGATTAGGTGAAGGCATAAATGCCAAAGGAGGAATGAATTATGAGGAGAGTTGCTGTGCTGGGTGGGGGGCATAATAAATTTTGTTTTAACTCACCTAAGACTTCGGTAGAAATGTTATCTGAAGTAGCTATGGATGCAATCATTGAATCAAACTTAAAACCTAAAGATATTCAAGCTATAAATGTTGGGAATGTACTGGGAGACTTTTCGGAAGGGCAGGGAATGGTGCAGTCATTTTTTGCCAACGACATTGGCTGTTTTAATGTTCCAGCCACCAGGTTTGAAGGTGCCTGTGCTTCAGGAAGTATAGCTTTACGAGATGCCTTTATGTGGGTAGCCTCAGGCTATTATGACATTGTACTGGCAGGTGGTGTAGAACGAGCAACTGCTATGGGGACTGCATTAGCGACAAGAACATTTGCTATGTTCGGCGATAGCCGTTACGAGTTCCCAGCTGGCTTTACATTTCCAGCTGCGTTTGCTTTGCTGGCCCATCTTTATGCAGATAGATATGGGATACCTCTAGAGAGGCTTAAAGAACAGATGGCCGCGGTATCAGTTCAATCTCACGAATATGGTATGAAAAATCCTCATGCACAGATTCATAAGGAGATAAGCAAAGAAGATGTTCTAAAAAGTTTTATGGTTACCACCCCCATACAACTACATGATGCCTGTCCATTCTCTGACGGAGCAGCTGCAGTTATCCTAGCTTCTGAAGAGGTAGCTAAAAAACTGAGCGATAAGCCGGTTTATATTACCGGAATTGGGCAGACCTCCTCCGGCAAGCTGAGTTCTCAATACCAGTATCTTCCCCGGCTCAGAGCCAGAGAACTGGCGGCGCAGCAGGCTTATAAGATGGCCGGGCTGACCCCCAAGGATATCGACGTATGTGAACTGCATGACTGCTTCAGTATTGCAGCCATAATTGCGGCCGAGGGACTAGGATTCTTTGAATTTGGTAAGGCTGGAGAAGCCTGGGAGAGAGGCGAAACCAGGCTGGGAGGTAAGATACCCATTAATATGTCGGGAGGACTAAAATCCAAGGGACATCCTATCGGAGCCACCGGAATATCCCAGGCATATGAATTAACCCGTCAATTACGAGGTCAAATGGCAGATCAAGGAAGACAGGTAGATGGAGCCAAACACGCGCTTATGGATACTTTGGGAGGAGATGGAGTATTGGTTAGTGTCATCTTCTCAGCGGAATAAAGGGGGGTTTAATGTGGAATATAAGATCATTTTTAAAGACTATAGCAAAGCACTCAAGAAGGATAAATTACTGGGATTGAAGTGTAATGATTGTGGGACGTTTACTTGTCCACCGATGATGGTTTGCCAGAACTGTACCAGCACCAATCAAGAGATTGTTGAACTAACGGGTGATGGGAAAGTTGTTACCTTCACTACCTCCTATATTAATTCTGAGGGTCGTGAAAATGAAATGCCCATAACTATAGTAATGGTTGAACTCGATGAGGGACCATGGATTATGGGTAACCTTGTAGATATGGACCCCAAAAAGGTAACCATGGATGTAATGGGAAAAAGAGTCAAGCTAGGACATAGGGTGTTCCCGGGAGATAAATATTCTGCCGGGGAAATGGCCAGACCTGCATTTAGTTTGATAGAGTAGCGTGGAAACGGATCAGGTATTTAAATACCTGGAACTTATATCCCGAAAAAAAATTATACGAGGAGTGAGTTATATGTCAAAGATAGAATATCAAAAAAAAGTGATAAGCATAGAAGAGGCGGCTAGAACAGTTCAATCAGGTGATGTGGTTGGTACCGGTCTGGCAATCGGATCCTGCTCACCTGATATATTCAATGCCATTTTGGATCGCTGGGAAGAATTGCAGGAAGTAAGGATATTGGATAGTCTTCAGCTGCGCCCCTGCAAATTATATGATCCGGAATTTATGTTTAAACTTAATGGTCATATTAATTATATGCCGGCTTTCAGCATTGCTACTGGACGGAAAATGAATAATTCCAAGCAGGCTGACTTTTACCCGGTTATGAGCTCAGATCTGGCCGATAAGGTCTGGCATAAATCAGATGTATTCCTGGCCATGGTTACTCCGCCTAATGCCGCCGGTTATGTGAACCTCGGTCTGACTAATTTTTATACCATGGAGACCATTCGGAAAGGCAGAGCATCTGGCAAGCAGCGGGTGACCATAGGAGAGGTCAATGATCAGATGCCGATAATCTATGGAAACAATTGGATGCATATCTCCGAATTTGATTATTTCGCGGAAAACTCAACCCCCATTCCAACTTTTGGCCGGGGTCAACCCACCAATATGGAAAAAAGAATCGCTTCCTATGTGCTGGATTTGATCGATGATGGAGATACTATTCAGATGGGCATAGGCGGTATCCCGGAAGCAGTGGTCAGCGGGTTAGAAGGTAAAAAGGACCTGGGGGTGGTCACCGAAATGTTTCCTATTGGCTTGCCAAACCTGGTGGAAAAAGGCATTGTTACCAATAGCAGAAAGCCTTTTCATAAAGGAATAACCGTTGCCACCTTTTGTATGGGAGACGAAGAAATGTACCGGTATGTGAAGGAAAATCCGGCCTGCGAGTTTTATCCCTCTTCATATACCAATAATCCAGCTTTCATTGGCCAACACCCCAACATAGTAGCCATGAATATGGCCTTAATGGTTGACCTGAGCGGACAAATAAATTCCGAAGGGCTGGGTCATACCCAAATCAGTGGTTCGGGTGGGCAGTTTGATTTTATGATAGGTTCCTTCTGGTCCGAGGGAGGGAAGGGGATTACTCTGGTCAGTTCATCCCGGGTAATGCCAGATGGGTCCTTGTCTTCTTCCATAGTCCCTGAATTTCCTGGAGGTTCCCCGGTTACTGTTCCACGCACCTATGCCCAGTATGTGGTTAGCGAATATGGCGTAGCCAACTTAAGATATAAATCCCGGACCGAGCGGGCCAAGGAATTAATTGCCATAGCACATCCTGACCTGCGCGGTGAATTGCAGGCCAGTATGAATAGGAATTTCTATCCATTTGCCAGTTTAAAGTAATATCGCTATTATTTATTAATACAGATCAGACCGCTTTTAGGTTAAAAACCTGAAAGCGGTCGCTGCATGATAACAGCGAAGTCAGAGGGGGCACTGAACTTATGGCGGTCCAGGCTGCAAGTCCTGTCATTCCGAGCCCAGCGGGGAATCTTTCCCCAGGAGGATGCACGAACATTAAATACCTTCGGGTGTATTTTTCTCCTCATCCGCTTTTGAATCTATCGTATGGGACTTGTAATACCAACCTTTCTTAAAATATTATATCACCCACACGACAACTATTCTGACACATAAAGTTATTTCTACCATTTAAAAAACTTTATAACAAAAAGGTTATAATTGGCTATTATAGCGAAGTTGATCGAATGAATCCTCAATACGTCGATATATTACAATTGACTAACCAAGTTAAACAACTTAGTATTGTGTTACACAAAAAAAATTATTGGTAGGTGCCGAGGTCTTTTAATGCAGGGAACCACATTTCGGGACGAATTTTAGCTATGCAATATAAAATATAAAAAATACCAGAATAAGGCTGACTTAAGTCCGAGCCCGTCTGTTAACCTCGTAGGCAAAGTGGGCTTTATGCATGTATTTCCCCCTCTTTTTCTCATACTACCAAGTCAGACTAGCACATCCATATCGGATTTTATAATGCCTATATTATTTTCGTATACCTTGATCTCGTTTCACTGTTATGAAAACACCCTTTACCAGGAACTTCAGGGTCTTGAAAAAGTTCCCAGTACCTGGGCAAATCAGAAATCGCCTTAAGATTAGGAGCCATGGGTCCCAGAAGACGTAGCAGTCAAAGTTGACCAGGCTCTAAAAGAGATGAAATAACGGTTCTAATGGGTGACTGTCAAGAAAGTCGTCGCGTTTTCTTAGAGGGGGTAAAAGTTTTGAAATCAGGGTTATTAGTAAGTGATTTATTAGATGTCAGTGCTATGGTTTCAATAATTGTATGCAAAGATGGGACGGTAAGGTTTATTAATAAAACTTATCTAGACATCCTGGGGAAAAAAGAAGAGGAGGTCATAGGAAAGTATATTGGCGATATTACGCCGGGAACTCGTACGCTTGTTGTACTTGAGACCGGTAAAGCGATTGTAGGCTATAACTGGTCGGTAAACGGTTTTAACATGATTGCCTGTGCGGTACCCTTGATCAAAAACGGTGAATTAGTTGCTTGTTTTGCCTACAGTATTTTTATGGATATATGGGATGCAAAGGACCTGGTTGACAACCTTATGTCAGAGCTTAATATGTACAGGGATGAAGTGAACAACTTGTATTCTTCACGGTACACTTTTGCAGAAATCATTGGACAAACTAGAAAGATACAGGATGTGAAGTCTCTGGCCCAGAAGGCAGCACTCCATCCGTCCATCACCGTATTAATTACCGGAGAAAGCGGAACCGGAAAGGAATTATTCGCACATGCTATTCATAAAACCAGCAGTCGCTCCAGGATGCCTTTTATTAGGGTCAACTGTGCAGCCATACCAGAACACCTTTTGGAAGCTGAACTCTTTGGCTATGTAGAAGGTGCATTTACCGGAGCCCGCAAAGGAGGGAGTCCTGGAAAGTTTGAATTGGCCAATGGAGGAACCATTTTCCTCGATGAGATTGGAGAAATGGCTCCTTCCATGCAAAGCAAGTTGCTGGTGTTTCTGCAGGAAAGGGAATTTGAAAGATTGGGGAGCCATCATCCAGTCCGGGTAAATGTAAGGGTCATTGCCGCAACGAATCGGAATTTAGAAGAAATGATTACCCAACAGAGATTTAGAGAGGACTTGTATTACAGACTGAATGTTCTGAAGTTGGAGATCCCTCCATTAAGAGAACGGACAGAGGACATTCGGCTGCTCGTTAGTTGTCTCATACCGCAACTAAATATGGATTTGAAAACCAATGTGGCCAGTATATCAGATGAGGCTCTGGATCTGATCAGTAAATACAATTGGCCAGGCAATATTAGAGAACTTTCAAATGTATTGCAAAGAGCCATGCTGCTGGCGGATATGGAGAATTGTTCCACGATCACCACCGAGCAACTACGTTTCATGAAGATTAACCGCGGAAATACCAACCCTATCCCATCCAACACACTGAAATCGATGATAAAAGAATATGAAAAACAAATTCTTACTGAAGTCCTCGAAGAAACCGGTTATAATAAAACGAAAACAGCTAAAGTTCTCGATATTGACCTATCATGGCTATATAAGAAAATAAAACAATATGAGCTTACACAAGACAATTCCTAGTCGGTTGGACCGTTTAAGTGCAAATAAAAGATAAGGTGTAAAAGGTGAATTAACGAATTCTTAACCTGCTTCGGCAGGTTTTTTTACGTACAAAATTATCGACCTTATATACCGTAAATATCCGGATTGGACTTATAACCAAAGACCGTTGGTTATAAGTCCAATCCTCGCAATGTTAGGTTCATTGGGGATTGGAACCGGCTTTTAATGAAATAAAAAACAATTTAATAGAGATTACTCCCGATATTTTTATTATGATGGAAACTCGCCAAATCCATTGTATCGGGGATTATGCCTACTTTCCTACTATGGCATAGATTTTGCATTAACTTACAGTAAGCCCAACAAGAAGGGGGGGAGATGCTCATCTAGACCAGTGTGAAATTTTCACAATCTGATTGAGGAGGTATTAAGGCATGGCGTTTGGATTTACCTATAACGAAGACCAGCTGGCGTTGCAAAAAACAGTAAGGAAGTTTGTGGAAAATGAGATCGTCCCAGTAAGGGCTGCTTATGATGAATCAGAAGAATTCCCCTGGCCGGAAGTGAAAAAAATGTTTGATCTAGGACTCAATTGCATGAATGCCCCGGAAAAATACAATGGCATGGTTTTTGGCAATGTTGGATTATGTATGGTGGTTGAAGAACTATGCCGGGGTTGCCTTGGTATTGCAATTTCTCCCATTGCTAATATGCTTGCTTCAGAGCCAGTTCTATACGGGGGTACAGAGGAACAATGGGATTATTGGTATCCTAGCTTATGTGAGGAAGGGAAATTGGCAGCGTACGCGGTAACAGAACCGGGTGCCGGATCGGACGTAGCCGGATTGTCCACGACCTGTAAGAAGGATGGGGACTATTATATCCTTAACGGTACCAAAATCTTTATTACCAACGGTAAACATGCTGATAAGCTGGTCGTGCTAGCCACGCACGACAAAAGCAAGGGCCATCGTGCGCAAACCTTTTTTATGGTGGATACCAAGGTGGAAGGCTTATCCTTCGGGAAAAGCGAACATAAAATGGGCATGCGCTGCTCGGAAACGTCTGAAATTATTCTGGATAACGTTAAGGTACACAAGAGATACCGGATTGGTGATGAAGGGGACGGATTCAAGCTGGCTATGAAGTCCTTTAATTCTTCCCGCCCGTTTATTGCTTCAGCTTCAACCGGGGTAGCTTTGGCAGCATTTAGTTTTGCCCGCGATTATGCTAAAGAAAGAAAGGCGTTTGGAACCAACATTGCTAATCTTCAGGCAATACAATTTATGCTGGCGGATATGGCTATGGAAATTGAAGCTTCTCAACTGCTGTGGCAGAAAGCTGCTTGGCTTCTTGATGAGAAAATGATGGCTGCAGATTTATCTGCAATGTGCAAGTGTTTTGCTGCCGATGCGGCTAACCGGGTCGTCACCAATGCCGTACAGATACTGGGCGGATATGGCTTCTGTAGAGACTACCCAGTAGAAAAAATGATGCGGGATGCTAAGATCCTACAAATTTTCGAAGGAACAGCTCAGGTACAGCGGATTATAATTGGCAAGAGCGTGCTAGCCTAAGTGAAAATAGCACAGATATAGCAAGATGTTTCCTAAGAGGGAATCAATATTATAGGCAGGTAGAAAATGAATAATTTATTTGATAAAAGGCTCAGAAAAACAAGAAACAACAAAATAGTATCTCTCTCAGAAGCTGTTAGTGAAATTAGAAACGGTGATGTTCTTATGTTAGGCGCATTTATTGACACTCGTCGTCCAATGGCGGCGGCCTATGAAATAGTCAGACAGCAGAAGCAGGGCCTCATTTTGCTGGCCCAGTGTTCTCTTGCTGAAGATATCCTAGTGGGCGCCGGATGTGCGGTAGCGTGGAGGGGTTGCTACACCGGGATAGGCACTTTCGGGCTATCTCCAGCTACCCTTCGGAAGACCGAAGCAGGCCAGTTTTTCCCGGACGAAATCGGACATCTAGACATAATCTATGGAGCTATGGCAGCTATGGTAGGCAGTCCGTTCGTAGCTACCCGAGCCACCCTGGGAAGTGATGTGCTAAATGATCAAATGGATAGGAATGAAGTGCTCATGGAATTAGCCGGCAACAAAAAAATGATTCCGAGAAAGAAGTTTGAATTGATTGAAGATCCTTTTTATAACGAAGGAACCGTAAAACTCCTGCCGGCTATGCCCGCTGATGTCGCCATTATTCATACCCAGATGGCAGGTGAAAAGGGAACCGCCAGGATAAGCGGCAGCCTAGCCTTTGATCATTACTTCATTCACGCCGCTCGGACGGTGATTGTTACTACTGAGCAAATAGTGCCAGAAGAATATCTGCGCCGAGACCCCAATTACAACCAAATTCCCTGCACCGCAGTGGACATGGTGGTGGAGATCCCTTGGGGGGGGCATCCAAGCCAGGTAAGGGGTGTTTATGATACTGATATTGAGTTTATAAGGGATTATGTAGCTGCCGCTCGTACGGCTGAAGGTTCTAAGCAGTGGACAGAGGATTGGATATTCGGCGTGAAATCTCGTGATCAATACTTGGATAAACTTGGTGCTTCCAGGCTTGAGAAATTAAGGGCAACAGAGCCATGGGGTTACCGTTCCAGGTCTGATAAAGTAACTGAGTAATTCAAAGATAAAGAAGAGCATTCCTGTAATGCGTGAAATGAACTTTGAAAACTAAAAAACCCCCTGATATG
>CAZHHJ010000070.1:5199-11493 GCA_964531295.1 uncultured Syntrophomonas sp. | reverse complement strand
AGATTTATATTGGTAAGTTCGAATGAACCGAGTTTTTTATTGAGATTTTCAATTCGCAGCATAATAAACCCTCCCTCCTAGTACAGGCTGCTACGTGAAAGTTCATACTGCTTGCCGCCCAAAATTTCAAAGAGGAACAGGGAAAGCACGGATATAATTATCAATAAACTGGCGGCCGCCAGGGCCAGTTTAAGATCGCCGCAGGACATATTCAAAAATAGTGACACTGGTAAGGTTTCAGTTTTTAGACGAGTAGCACCGGCTAGCATTAAAGCTGCGCCAAACTCTCCCAGGGCCCGGGCCCAGGTGATAACAATTCCTGCTATAAGGCCGGTGCGGGCCAGAGGAAGGGTGATTTTGAAAAAAGCCTGCACACGGCTGCAACCCAGAGTCCTGGCTACAAATTCCATGCGGGGGTCAATATCGTTCATGGTTGAACTCAATACCTTGATCATATACGGCACATTCACGAAGAACTGGGCCAGGATGATACCCAGAGGAGTAAAAACGAATTGGAGTCCCCTGGCCGCCAGGGCATGTCCAAAGTCAGTAGTGCCAAACAGCAGTAATAAGGCTACCCCTGACACGATAGGCGGCAGAGCTATCGGAATATCCAGCACTGTACTCACCAGGCGCTTGCCGAAAAATTGAAAGCGGGACATACCGTAAGATACTGGCACAGCTACAGCTATGCAGATTAAAGTCGAGATAATTGAGGTAGTAAAGCTCAGTTTGATAGCAAACTGTATTTCCCGGGAAAGGATACTGGGTATGATATTAGGTAATCCTCTCATGAGTACCATGGAAATTGCTAAAATAATAAAGCCGGCCAAAAATGCGATACTGATGGCTATGATGGCGATAAATAATGTATTCTGGCCTTTTACTTCTGATTTTTCCATTAATAAAGCTCCTTTGTCACATCATCACCAGGTCAAAGAGCGAAGCAGCCAGGCGCTATACAGCGTTCAACTGCTTCACTAAATACCCTGGAAATACAGGCTGAATTACTTATTCTACCGGTCTAAAACCATATTTCTCATAGATGGCTTTACCTTCCGGTCCGGCCACAAAATCAGCAAATTGCTGGGCTAACTCGTGTTTTTTTGTTGTTTTCAAAACGCAGACGGGAATAGTTTTAATCTCGTTTAATTCCTCAGGAATTTGAATCATTTCCACATCCTCTAGACCTTGAACATTATCTTCCCATATAATTGTGCAGTCAGCCTGCTTCATAGCCATGTATACCAGGAGCTCATTGACGGTAGCGGTAGTAGCGACAGTATTAGCAGATACTGCTTCATACAAGCCATTTTCGGTCAGTATTTTCTTACCAGTTTTACCAATAGCAGCAGATTCAGGGTCCCCTAATACTATTTTTATGCCTGGGACAGCCATATCTTCCAGACTCTGGATATCGGCTGGATTACCTTTAGGAACAGCGATAACTGGGATATGGTAAGCAACGTTTACCATAGGCTCAATCAAATCTTTTTCCTGGGCACATTGTCCGTAATATATGTCACCCGGTGTCCAGGCATCGCCCTGCCCGGTTAACTCAATCTGGCTCAGATTCTGGGCTGAACCAGCATAGGAGTATTCAATTTTAACATGGTATTTTTCCTCAAAAACCCTACCGATTTCATCCATTGGTATACGGAGTCCAGCACCGCTGTATACCAGCAAACTATCGGTAGGTCCAGTAACGGCTGGCTCTTTAGAAGCTTCTTGCGAAGGGGTATCTGTGCTGCTGCCACATCCTATCATGGTACTCAAAGTAAAAATAAGTAAAAAGATCATCAATAATTTTTTGTTTTTAACATTCTCTCAACCCTTTCTTTATCAACAATAAAACATTCTTATGATAATGATCTGATTCATTCACTCCCTTCACCAGAAAATAATAAGCAGTCTTTTCACTGTTTGGAAAAGACTGCGCTTTCAGCTACCTGAAAAAATTCCCTCCCAGCCGCAGCACTTCAGCAAGTGCTGCGGCTGGGAAAAATCAAAGTTAAGCCACGCATAACTCCTTTCCAAATACGGGAGGCATGATAGTTTCCCTTCATACCCTATCGGTCCGGTTACCATAGCTATCGGCCTTAGGATGGCCGGACTCGGAATTATAAATAGTGATATTTAGTTTTATTTGCTTCAGCCTTTCGACAAACGTTGCCTGCAATTAGAAGAAAAGCATAATATTTTATGGGTATATGTCTATTATACACGAAATATGTTTCAGAATAAATAAAATTTCCGTTGTGGAAAATAACAATATTAAATAAGCAGAATAAAGCCACAATGCCAGCATCTGATGAGAATGTTTTTAACTCTGATAGGCTAATGAAGATATCCTCTTATAAATTATTAATGGAAAAGATAAAAAGACGATGGAAATTTATTTGACTTATGATCGAAAAAAAAGCCCGCTTTATTCAAGCGGGTAGAAAAAGATTGGGATTATATGCAAAAGCTCAAAAAGAGCCTTTTACCAAATAAAAAATCGTGCCTATGGTGTAGATAGACACGACAAATTCTAAGTTATACCCGCGCAACATTAACAGCAATAATGCGCACCACAAAAGCGCATACCTATTTATGCAGGCATAAAAAAATAAAGCCTTGTCTCCTTTCCACAATAAGGGGAGGCGCAGGTGTTTCCTCCTGCACCCAGGTCAATAAACCATAGCCACGCCTTAGGTATATCAACTCGGAGGCATATTAGATTAAAATTAGTCTAGCATATTAGTATTGATTAATCAATATTATGCCAGGAGAAAAATTTAGATTTTTCTCCTGGCCTTTAAAAAAGCTTCAGTTTAACTAAAGTCTGATCGAGTATTGCATGAAGCCAAGCAGGGAAAGCAGGGGAGGTTGCAGAAATATTTTATAGTCGATGATGGTGCAGGGAGGATTTGCATGGATATTTTCAAGGGCATTCGGAGCCGCCGTAAGGATCAGAAATCTGCCCAGGTTGGGGAAAAGGCGGAAGAGCGCAGGCAGAAAAAACTTAAGCAAAGAGAACAGATGGATAAAATACACTCATTGATAAAGCTTAATCGGGACAAGCGAAAAGAAATCCAGCAGATAACCGAGGAGATGAACCCCTCTCTGGGCAAAGCCACTCGTACATACCACAATGTGCTGGACACTATTGATAATTATATAGAGAGCCGGGATAATGGTCTCAATCGGATGCTTTTAGCCGATAATGCAGCAGATATAGAAAAAGGTGACCATTTATTTGCACAGCGGCCAGGGTTTACCCACCATGGCATATATATGGGAGGAAATATGGTGCTACATTACCATATGAACAAAGTAAAAATAACCGGGATGGAGGAATTTGCTGAAGGGGCTAAAATACACAAGAGAAGCGAGGAAGATAGTCCGGCTGGCTATACCCCGGAAGAAATTATTAAAAGGGGCCTGAGCCGTTACGGGGAAAACGATTATAATATAGTTTTTAACAACTGTGAGCACTTTGTCCGCTGGGCCAGGAATGGATAGAGTTGAGCCAGGCGAGAGGGCAATAAGCAGGGTATTACTTGTCGGGCAAAGGGCTCCCGTGGTTCTCCTACCTGTAATTAGGAGCGAAGAATTAATTCTTCGCTCCGGTAATGTTTTCGGATTTATCATAGCATCTGTGTCCGCCTGGACCAATCACCAGAGGTTGGAAAGATCAGGAATTAACTTTGAAATATCTGGGATAAGTTTGGATACATCCGGTATGACTTGGGACAAATCTGGTATTTCAGGCTTCAGAGGGAAAGCAGGGTAATTTTCCTGCATAAACTCCTCATAGGCATCAGAGGTATTGTTTTCGTAGCTTAATATAGTATCTTCAACTCTAAAGTTGGCATAAATTTCGCTGATACCGTCACTATCTTCTATAAAGGGCCTGGTGACGATAAGCCGATCAATAATATGTACTCCATTATCATCCAGTTTGTTAATTATATCCCGGGCATCGGAGCACTTTCCAGTAACGATAAGGGTAGTTTCTTCCTCACCATCATAAGAAGCAATGATCAGCATAGCCAGGTCTTCACAGCCATTAAAGATATGGACTTTCATACTGCGATTGTTTACATTCTTAATATTTATGTTGTTGTGGGAATTCACCATAATAGTCCGGGAGTTGCCGAACCAGTCTATGTCACTGCCTAAAGCGTCGCTGATAAAGCGCAAAGGTACGAAAGTGCGGCCGTTAATTATTCGGGGCGGGGCATCGATCCTGTATTGCTTGCCATTAATAGTGGGGGTAGCGGAACCGATAGTTAGCTTGATTTTCACATCGTCTTTAATAGCGATAACTGTGTTACTGTTATCATCCCAGTAAACCGGTACTCCCATAGCTTCGAATATAGCTCGCAAAGGAACCAGAGTGCGATCATTTTGGATCACCGGTGGATCATCAAAGATTAACTTATGACCATTAACATATACCTTGATATCATCGCTACTGGCCTGGGCAGGAATGTTACAAATATTACACAGGAGCAGCGCCACTAAAATAAAAACACTGAACTTCTTCCATGTATGGTTTTTATTCATAGGGATCTCCTTTCATTTAGTATATGTTTCCATTCTAATGCAAATGGAATAAGCCATCAAGCTTAGATCAATGGCTTATCGTTCTTTATAGGGCAAGTATTAGGGTCTATCTCCAGAATTCCGGCCCATATTTAGGATTCTGACTGCTCATCTTCTCTTGCTTCACTGCTAATGTGCAGATGTCCACGGGAATAAGAAAAATAAATCCCAACGAGACAGAGCAGGGTGAAAATAGTAAATGAAACCCTGCTGCTACTTAAGAAGAGTTCATAAGTAGCAGGTGCTATTTGGCGACTGCCCAGATGCAGGGTAATTATCAGGGTAGCCAGAGCCATGCTAAAATTTTGCCCTAAAAGGCGCATGGTTGCCACTGAGCCTGATGCAATCCCATAATATTGCCGGGTGACCGATCCCATGATGGCATTGGTATTAGGGGGGCCAAATAGTGCAAATCCAATCCCCAGAACGATCAGGCTAGTGATAATATAAGTCAGCGATGTGTCATAATGCAAGAATATCATGAGAAATAAACCCAGAGCAGTACAAGCCATACCCAGGGATGAAATAAGCCGGGGTTCGATACGATCGGATAAATTGCCAGCTACCGGAGCTATAAACGCCATGATGATAGGCTGTATGATTAATACCAGTCCGGCCGTCTGGGGAGGCATCCCTTTTATATATTGCAGGTAAAGGCTTAATAAAAAGGTTATTCCCGCAGTGGCACCATAGTTAATCAGAGCCGCAATATTGGAAAACGCAAATACCCGGTTGTTTTTAAACAGGCGTACGTTAAAGACCGGATATTTAGCCTTTAGTTGGCTTCTTACGAAAGCAGCAGCTCCCGCCATACCCAGTAAAACGAATATTATGCCGGCTGGAGCGGGCAGCAGGGTAAAGCCATAAGTTATCGCAATAACACTAAAGGCATAAATCAAGCTGCCGAAGATATCCAGCTTTTCGTCCCGGGCATCAGCCCACTCTCCTTTTAGATAATACAAGGTTAGGAGTATAGTGATTAAGCCCAGGGGAGCAGACATATAAAAGATGCTGCGCCAACCCAGTTGGGCAGTTAGCCAACCCCCTATAGTGGGACCGCTGGCCAGAGCTATATAAACCATGGACACATTTACTCCCAGAGCCTTACCCCGCTCCTGCGGCGGGTATACCGATGTAAGGATGGCGACAGCGGTAGTCATAGTAATGGCCCCGCCCAGGCCTTGAAAGATGCGCATAACTATCAGCCATTCAATGCTGGGGACAAAAGCTGACAAGAGTGATGCCAGGGTAAATATTATTATTCCGATCATGAAAAACTTTTTCCGCCCATAGATATCCGCAATTTTTCCGGCAGGCAAAAGGAATACCGCAGTGGATAAGAGATAAGAAGTAGCTATCCAGCTGAGCATTACCGCATTAGCCGCAAAATCTCTTTGTATAGTTGGTAAAGCAATATTAGTAGCAGACATCATAAAGGGGGTTAAAAATGAAGCTATAGTTATAGTCAGTAATACCCGGTTTTTAGAAAGATTGTTTTCCATAAACATTTCACCCACTAATTCTGCTTTTCTTAGCCTCTTTAATAGACTATGAATATTATAAATCTTAAGGAGAGCAGGTGATAGGGGGAAATACTATATTTGATATTTTGCAGGCCATTCTGAGTATTCCACCTTGTCAGTCTAAGTGATTCCAGCCTGCCGTTTTGGGCGAACCCATCCTGTCGGTCTGAGTGATTCC
>CAZHHJ010000070.1:5025-5099 GCA_964531295.1 uncultured Syntrophomonas sp. | reverse complement strand
GAACCCATCCTGTCGGTCTGAGTGATTCCAGACTGCCGTTTTGGGCGAACCCATCTTGTCGGTCTGAGCGGACC
>CAZHHJ010000070.1:0-4925 GCA_964531295.1 uncultured Syntrophomonas sp. | reverse complement strand
CAGCCTGTCGGTCTGAGCGGACCCAGCCTGTCGGTCTGAGCGGACCCAGCCTGTCGGTCTGAGCGGACCCAGCCTGTCATTCTGAGCGAAGCGAAGAATCTTTCCCACGGAACTTTGTATATGGCGAGGAGAGTCCTTTGTCTATTGATACCCTGTTTCTCCAGCTGGGCAGCAGCTTGGGGATCGAACCCACCCCCAGCTTAAGGGCCCCATCAAATCGAATTGACAAGCAAACTCTTTAAAGTATAATGCTCTTAAAAGGGTGCAAGTGCATAAATTACCCAGCCAGCCTAGTGTTTACAATTATTTAAGACCAATAACAGGGAGCAGCTGAGTCTGCAGCGAAACGTCTGAAAAATGCCCAACTAATATAGGCAGAAACATTCATTTTTGACGGCACCGACCATTTGGGAAGTAATAGTACTTAGTGCAAACTGAAATTCCCCAGATGATCCTGCTAAGATCGGAGGATGAAAAGTGTTAATCCTGGGAATATCGGCCAGCCCGAGAAGAGGCGGGAATTGCGAAATACTGCTCGATAAAGCACTGTCTGCTGCCGCTGAGGCCGGTGCAGAGACGGAAAAGGTCGTTCTGTCAACCCTGACTATTTCGCCTTGTATGGGATGCGGAGCCTGCGATCAGACTGGTAAATGCATCCTGGAAGATGATATGCAAGACCTATACGAAAAAATTGATCAGGCCGATGTGATGATTTTTGCGTCTCCCATTTATTTTTATGCAGTTTCCGGCTGGGCCAAAGCTGCCATCGACCGCTGCCAGGCTCTATGGGCCCGCAAATACGTATTAAAAGCCACCGGATTTAAGTCCGGGAGAAAGGGATATTTTATCAGCGTAGGAGCTACCAAAGGGGAGCGACTGTTTGAGGGAGCCCGGCTGACCATGAAATACTTCTTCGATGCTGCCGGATATATCTATGTGGGCGAATTACTGGTCAATGGGGTGGATAGCCAGGGAGACATATTGGAACACCCCGAGTATCTTCAGGCCGCCTACCGCTTAGGCCAAGAAGCAGTTGGGAACCGCAATCCAGAAGTGGTGTGAGCAGCACCATAATGTCATTCCGAACGAAGTGAAGAATCTTGATACGCCTGATCAATGAAATGAATGTCTGCAAACTTTGAATACTTACAGAGCCATCACGAATATACCTGGTTTGCTCATGCTTGCATTGGAAGCGGAGCGGGTTTTGACCACATCTCCAGCCATGGCAGAGATGGCAAACTGGAAGGACTGTGAGGTGGCGGTGAAATGGGTGTATTCAGCTGACAACATCATCACCATGCCTTATCGGGATAATTTGCAGTCATCTGTTTTCAGTTACTATAGCCTGGATTATCAACTGCAGGAGAGTGAATTGATCAGCGGAGACGAGTATAATATATGCGCTCGAGAGGCGATCAAGGGATTTTTATAAAACGGGGCTTTCTTTGCTTATATGCGTTAATATATTTAAACCCTATATCTCTAAGTATTGTATAAGCATCATTAAAATCCGCACAGAGATCCTGGGGGCTGTGAGCATCAGAGCCTATCGTGATTATTTCACCGCCCAGCTTTTTATAGCGTCTGATTATATCCTCCTGCGGGTGCATATGTTGCACGCCATAGCGATATCCTGAGGTATTAATCTCAATACCTCGGCCATTGTAAACTAGCGTCCGTAGAATTTTATCTATCACCTCGGAATGCTTATGGTAAGAAAGCACCTTGGAGTCATAATTTCCGTATCGGACAATAAAATCCAGGTGTCCGTAAACATCGAAATTAGCAGGCTGATGTATACTTTGCAATACGTTTTCAAAATACCGCTGATAGGCAAAATCCCTTTCTTTGCCATCGAAAAAAGCACCGGTATGGAAATCAAGCTGGTCAGCCGTATGAGTGGAATAAATTATGAAATCAAAGCTCAAGCGGGACAGTAATTCCTCAATCCGGGATTCAACATGCGGCTGAAAGCCTATCTCTACCCCCATCAAAAGATTTATGTCCTGGCGATATTTTGCCTTGATGTGATGAAATAGTTGCAGATATTCATCAAAATCTATATTTTCAAAAACTGGATCAGCATAATCATAGTCAACGTGATCAGTGAAAACCAGTTCAGTTAATCCCAGTTCTATTGCTCGTTTAACCATTGATTCCATGGGGGCCTGACTGTCCCCGGAAAAATCCGTATGGGTGTGATAATCAGCAAAATAACGCATTTTTAAACTCCTCTAAAACAATAGTTTCTTATATATTTATATATTATAGCATTAGCTGGGTGGCACACACCAGGGAATGACATTGGGGACTTGTTCTTGCCGCCTGATCTCAGAAAAAGTGACAGCCAGAACCGTCAGACTGTCTTCCAAGAAGCGTAACAGCTGTATCATTTTGAACGCTAGACTTGTGTCCGCCTGAGCGCTAGGCTTGTGTCATCCCGAGCGCAGCGAAGGATCTTACCCGGTGCGCCCGGCAAGGGTGCTTCACACAGCCCACCTTTAATCTTTATCTGTATTAGCATCGATAACTGCTTCTCCTGCACTTATTTCATCTGCCGAGTCCCTAGCTTTGCTTCCCAGGCGACTATTGTGTAGTGCCGCATCGCGGAGAAGGTACTCAATATGTCCGTTTACGCTGCGAAATTCATCAGCAGCCCATTTTTCCATGACTTCGTATAATTTAGGATTAATGCGCAGCAAAAAAGATTTTTTCCCGGCCATCATATCATCCCCTAATAAATTGTGCCAGTATTGATTACCGGCTGAGCAGACCTGTCAGATACTATGGTTACCAGCAAATTATTGATCATGGCCACTTTACGTTCATCTGTATGCGAGTGTTATAGACTGTTTTGTTATTGTATTGGTTTACCTCCATTAAATGCCTTTCGAGCTTGATTGAGCGACATTACGTTAGCCCCTCCATCATAGTCCGGATCGTCTCGCTGAATTGGATCATCTTCCCATCCACAAGCAGAACAGACATCATAACGGCCTTCATCATCAAGAGTTTTTTTCCCACAACAGGGGCATTCAAACATCACTCATCACCTCTGTATTTATCAATTTGTTCGTCCCAATAAGCTTTTCCACGCTTAGGCTTAAACATTATCCAGCTCAAACAACATTGTCTCTTTCCAGATGCGCAATGGCCATTTGCGCCATTCCTACTGCACCTTCAACAACAATCTGCCGGGCGGCCAAAATAGATGATGCTTGCTGACGCTGCAACATAGCACTGGCAATTTCGGTGGCATAGGCCAGGTGGGTCAGACGGGCTTCAATCACTTCTACTCCAGCTACAGCCAAACGCTCCTGTAGTTCGCGGGCCAGTTCAGCTGCAAGCTCTTCGGCATTACCGCGCAGGGAATAGCCCTCTTGCTCAAATATATCATAAGGATATTTGGTGGCCACATGGCGCAGGGCTGTTTCGCTTTGAATTTCTACAAAAGTCTCATAATCATCCATGTCAAAAACTGCTTTGGCGGAACTGATGACTTTGAAAACAATTACTGCCGCTATCTCGACCGGATTACCATCCACATCATTTACCTTGAGCATTTTGCTGTTGAAGTTCCTAACCTTCAAGGATACCCGTTTCTTTACAGTAATAGGTACTGAAAGCCACAAGCCATCATCCACAATGGTCCCAATATACCGGCCAAAAAAAGTTAGAACTTTGGCTTCATTGGGCTGTACGATAGTGAGTCCAGTGGTGGCTAGGACAGACATTACAATCAATATTACGGTCGCCAGGAATATAAATATTGGCAGTGATAAACTGTTAAAAATGATGTAAATTGCAGCAACTATTTAGGATAAGCATACATAAAATACCCACGAAGCCATTTATCTTCCATACTCGCTTTTCCAACATTACCCCCCCAATTTCATTATCCTTTATTGTATATGTTATTATAATAATATCGTTTTCATATCACACCGCAAAGGGTACAAGTTGGGAACGGCTTTTGGCTTGCATAAGTTACATGTTCCAGTATTTCCGGTCCAAACTGCGGTAGCGCAGTGCTTCTGCTAGGTGGTTTAGAGTAATGGACTGCGAATTTTCCAGGTCAGCTATGGAGCGGGCTACCTTTAGTATTCGGTCATAAGCCCGGGCACTCATTTTCAGGGTATCGAAAGCCTTTTTGAAAATTCGCTGAGAATTATCATCGAGTTGGCAGTATCGGCGGATTTCTACCGGACGCATTTGAGCATTGAAGTTTATATCTACACCTTTAAAACGCATTTCCTGAATTTCTTGTGCACGATTAACTCTATCCCTCATGGACGAGGAATCCTCGCCTGCTGACTTGTCCTGCAGTTCTTCAAACTTTACTCGAGCTATTTCTATGTGCATATCCATGCGATCCAAAAGAGGCCCGCTGATACGGTTGAGATATTTCTGGATCTGAATAGGAGTGCACAGACATTCTGTATCAGAGCCGAAATATCCGCACGGGCAGGGATTCATAGCTGCCACCAGACTGAAGTTGCAAGGATAGGTGTAAGTAGCCAGCGCTCTAGCGATGGTAACGGTTTTATCTTCCAAGGGCTGACGAAGGGATTCTAAGACATCACGATTGAACTCGGGCAATTCATCCATAAAGAGCACACCATTGTGAGCCAGGCTGATTTCTCCTGGACGCGGGTCTTTTCCCCCACCAATGATGCTAACCGGGGAGGCGTTTTTGTGGGGGGCTCGAAAAGGACGGCTCTGAATTAATGGCCGCTCTTCGTTGAGTAAGTTGGAAACCGAATAAATGCGGGTCGTTTCCAGAATTTCGCTGCGGCTCATCTCCGGAAGGATTCCGGGTATGCGGCGGGCCAGCATGGTCTTGCCTGAGCCAGGAGGACCGATCAGCAGCACATTATGGTGGCCCGCAGCCGCTACCTGTAGAGCCCGCTTGGCAATATCCT
>CAZHHJ010000069.1:0-11642 GCA_964531295.1 uncultured Syntrophomonas sp. | reverse complement strand
GACTAATTGTTATCCTGGTCATGGTACTGTCCTTGCCATTTCTATTTCACAAAGTTGAAGAAAATCTGGAATTATTCCTGTTCATTATGGGCATTTGTGCGGCCCTTGTTTCAAGCCAAATGAACAAGGAATTAATCATGGAAGCTTTGCGGGAGCCGATTATGATAGCGGCTGCGGTACTGACAGCAGGAACAATATTTTTTCTTTTTAAAGAACCCTTTGCGCGGTTTATGCGTGGGATTTTCGGGAGATTTTCTGTGGCTTTGGTAGTCTTCCTAATGGTTCTTATACTGGGATTCCTATCCAGTGTAATAACCGCCATTGTTGCATCAATTATACTGGTAGAAATAATACATCAATTGCCTTTGGAACGAAAAGAAAAAATAGTAGTATGTATACTAGCCTGCTATTCAATTGGATTAGGTGCGGCTCTGACTCCCATTGGTGAACCCCTAGCCACCATAACCATATCCCGCTTAAACCAGGATTTTTTCTTTTTGCTCCGATTGCTGGGGAAATTTATTATTCCGACGGTAGTGGTCTTTTCAATTATTGCCGGTCTCTATACGGCTTGGGCGTCAGGCCGGAAAAATACTTTCGATGAAATTGCGGTCAGCAGCGAAGAGGATGACTATGAATCAATACTGGAGGATGAAGAGATACCTCGGGATACCTGGAGGAGTGTCATTCGCAGAGCAGTCAATGTATATATTTTCGTTATGGCCCTGGTATTCCTGGGGAAGGGATTTGAACTCCTGATTGACACATATATTATAGGCTTGAGTCCTCAACTCTTGTATTGGGTAAATATGATTTCAGCGGTACTGGATAATGCCACCCTCTGTGCTGCTGAGATGAGCCCCGCTATGATGGCCAACCCCTTGATCGTAGAAGCTATTCTTATGGGTCTTCTGCTCAGCGGGGGCATGTTGATACCGGGCAATATACCCAATATCATATCAGCATCCAAACTAAGAATCGGCAGTAAAGAATGGGCCAAGTATGGAGTTCCGCTTGGACTCTTATTCATGATTATTTTTTATTTACTCTTATTCGTAATAAGAGTTTAGAACCTCTCATTATCAAGGTGTATGCTGGACAACGATTTTTGCTATGCTGTCATTGCGGACCTGGAAAATGACGGTATTGCCGTCGCTTTTTCCATAGAGCATATCATAATCATTATTACCGGAATCCTTGATGCTGAATCGGACGTAGTTCTTGCCATACTGTTCAACCGCTTTTCCAGGGGAATCACCTACTGCAATACCTCTGGAGGTAGTGGCCTGATCTCCTGATATATGAACCGCGACAAGGATGTTTTCATCCTCGGAGAAAGTCAGGTATATAGGCAAATTTTCGGGACGATATATGGTGGAACCGCCCAGCCTTTCGCTGTCAGGGAAAAGATTCATAGCCTCATCCCAACTGCTAAAACCAACAGTTAACGGTGCATTATCAATATTAACAACAAAATCCTCCTTCTGAAGTTCCAGACGTTCTTCAGGGTATACAGTATCGATTCTCGGGCTTCTGCTGACTATCACTACAGCAAGGGCGATTACTAGAAATACTATCAAACCAAGATAGAGATATTCTTTTTTAAACAAAACTTTGGCCTCCATTTCATTATGCACTGTTATTAGTATAAGGTAAGTTGGCAATGTTTCAAATAAAAATATTATAATAGGACGTGAAGTAACCGACTTACTGGAGACAGCCCGCGCCAGCTATTGATTGAACCCAACTGGAGTCTCAATAAATTGAAGGTTTTAACCCGAATCGACCATCTTTTTATAGAAAGGGATACCTGGCAGGGCAAATATGCTGAAGAAGGAAACCGGGCTTTATGAGTTCACACCAGCATAAACTTTAATGGATATGACTGAAGCCAGTTTTAATAAAGAAGCCGGAGTTATCTGAAAAGAGGAAAGATATGCAAATACCTGTTTATGTAATGGAGGTACTGAAAACACTGCAAAAAAACGGCCAGCAGGCATTACTGGTGGGCGGTTGTGTACGCGACCTGATACTTGGAAAAGAACCAGCCGATTATGATGTAGCAAGCTCTGCAACAGTGGAAGAGATAAAATCCTTGTTTCCCAAAACCGCAGCAATCGGTGAAAAACATGGAACAGTGGCCGTGATCTTAACGGGAGGAATAGTTGAGGTTTCCACTTATAAAAGACGAAAAGACTGCAGGGCTGACCCCTCCTTAATGCTTATGGAGGACCTTATGCAGCGGGACTTCACCATCAACGCTATGGCCATGGATGAAGCAGGTAGCCTTATTGATCCTTATGGGGGACTCATAGATATTGAAAATAAATTGATCAGGGCTCCTCAGAATCTGGCCTGTGAAAGGTTCCGGGATGACCCTTTAAGAATGATGCGAGCCGTCCGCTTCTGCACCACCTGCGATTATGTCCTCCACCAGACTGTAAGCAGGGCCATTACAGAACTGCACGATTTAATAAAGGGGGTTTCGCCAGAAAGAATCCAGGAAGAACTGAATCGGATCTTGATATCTGAGCAGCCATCCCGTGGTATTAAGCTATTACTGAGTACCGGCCTGTTGGCTCACATTCTTCCTGAAGCCGTAGCGACGGTTGGTTTTGACCAAAGAAATAGCCGGCATGACAAAGATGTATTTCACCATACCATGGCGGTTATAGATGCTGTCCCCCCTAAACTCAAGCTCCGAATGGCCGCTCTTCTGCATGATATAGGAAAGCCAGCCAGCTTTACGGTAGATGAAAACGCCGTCGGCCACTTCTATAAGCACCACCTGGAGGGTAAAGAAATCACTGAAAACATTCTAAGACGCTTAAAGTACGATAAGCGAACCATCGATGACGTCTCCATCCTGGTTTCTGAGCATATGAGCCGTTTCCCCAGGATAAGAAACGGCAGTCTAAAAAGACTGATTAACCGGGTAGGCGATGATAATTTAGAAGATCTGTTTGATTTACAAAGAGCAGATATATTAGCTTCCGCACCGCCCTTTGATTTCTCGGAATTGGAGGCCATGCAGGCAGATATAAATCGAATTTGCTGCCAAAATCCCCCCATGCAGTTGCAAGACCTAGCCGTGAACGGCAACGATCTGCTGGATATTGGGTTTAAGCCTGGTCGGGTAATTGGGCTACTTCTAAAAGATCTTCTGGATATCGTGCTGGATGACCCAGAAAAGAACAATCGTGAGACTCTACTGAGTCTCGCCTTAAACATTGCGGATCTACCAGATTGGAAAGACCCCCCTGATAAAGCATGCTACCTCCCCCCGGGGTAGTGATCCCGGCCTCTATTCTTTACCAGGGGATTTTCTTAAGTACTATATTTTAGTCTAGTATGGAAAAGAAAACGAAATCCAGCAGCAACATGAGCAACGTAAGAGTCAGTGAAATCAACAAAGAGATCGCCGAGCTTAGCAATCAGAACCTGATACTTAACAGACTGAGGTCGAAAAGGTATATGGGTTCTGATCTTTTTATGGAGCAAACCAACGAAATT
The DNA here is from genome assembly GCA_964531295.1 of uncultured Syntrophomonas sp. Lineage (GTDB taxonomy): Bacteria > Bacillota > Syntrophomonadia > Syntrophomonadales > Syntrophomonadaceae > JAAYJK01. The sequence continues at coordinate 8,129 of CAZHHJ010000069.1, read as the reverse complement.
AACCAGCTTATCTTGGAAAATCTGAAATACACGGGCGCGGACGGATATCCTCCGCGGAAGCGGAATTCCAGCCAGCCCAGACCGTTAAAACCGTAAAAGACACCTGGCGGGGTAGCCCTCCCGAAAAAAGAAAACTTCGGTATAAATTACATAAATTAAGCATTTTTGAGCAATATTATCAATGTATAAGCATTAGTGCAGGGGGATTTATAAATGATTAGATATATAAACAAAAAGGCTCGCGGGCTGCAGCTGCGAAAACTCAATGAAAAAAGCCTTAATAAAAAGCAGGAAGTGGACATTAGTGAAGATCAGCTGCTCACCCCCAGTCTGGATGAAAATATAGATATTCTGAGAAACATCCTGGGACAAAGCCCGGATATTATAATAAGAAAATTTAGTTTTGGCCAGGAACCTCGTTATGATGCGGCTGTTTTTTACGTAGATGGGATGGTTAACAAAACTGTTATCAATGACAGCATAATTAGGCCCTTAATGTATGATATCCATTTAATTAATGCTGACAAAAAATTTGAAATTAAAGACATGAGCGAACTGAGAATGGTCCTTTTGTCTGTAGGTGATGTAAAACAGATAGGTAGCGTGAAAGACATAATCCGAAGTGGACTATATGGAAATACTATTCTCCTTGTAGATGGGCATATCGACGCCTTGGATATTGACACTAAAGGCTGGGAAACACGCTCCATACAAGAACCAGCAATTGAACAGGTGGTAAGAGGACCCAGGGAAGGTTTTACTGAAACCGTGCGCTTCAATACGGCCCTCTTGCGCAGAAAAATATTAAGCCCCAATTTCACTATAGAACAGATGGTAATTGGTGAACAGACCCGTACCAATGTCGCCATCGCTTATCTAAAAGGTGTAGCCAATCCGAAAGTCCTTGAGGAAGTGAAAATTCGTCTGCAGCGCATTAAGACTGACGCCATACTGGAATCCGGTTATATAGAAGAATTTATCGAAGACGCTTCTTATTCGCTCTTTTCCACAGTCGGCAATACTGAAAAACCTGATGTTGCTGCATCTAAAATATTGGAAGGGCGGGTAGCTATTCTGGTGGATGGGACCCCTTGCGTGCTTACTGTTCCCATGCTGTTTGTGGAAGGATTCTATTCTCCTGAAGACCATTATTCTCGCCCTTATTACGTTAGCTTCGTAAGGCTTATTAGATTCTTCGCCTTTTTCATCAGTCTTTTAGTTCCTGCAGGGTATGTGGCCCTAACTACCTATCATCAGGAATTTATTCCTACCCCCCTGTTTATAACTATGGCGCTATCAGTGCAGGGCACCCCTTTTCCAGCACTGATGGAGGCTTTGTTTATGATTTTAACCTTTGAAATCCTTAGAGAAGGAGGAATAAGACTGCCCAGGCCGGTCGGCCAGGCCCTCAGTATAGTAGGTGCTCTGGTCATAGGCCAGATAGCGGTTCAAGCAGGTCTTATTGATTCACCTATGATTATTGTTATATCCCTCACTGCTGTCTCATCTTTTCTGGTAGTCACTCACACTGATGCCTCCACTCTGCTACGGATAATGCTGGTACTGATGGCCGGTGTATTAGGAGCCTTCGGAGTGATTATCGGTCTCTTGGGCATTCTGGTGCATCTGGCATCACTGCGTTCATTTGGTACCCCGTATCTTTCTCCTATAAGCCCGTTTACGCTGCGTGATATGAAAGACACTTTTATCCGGGCCCCTTTGTGGTCGATGCATAAACGCCCCAGAACTATTGCAGTAGAAGATGTAATACGGCAAAATAATAATTTAAAGCCCGGGCCTCCTGAGGAAAACAGGACATAATATAAATCTATGCTAGAAGAGGTGTCAGTATTGCTAAGACATACCGGGGTTAACACTATAAAAATAATATTACTGACAGCAGCTCTGCTGCTTTGCACCTGCGGCTGCTGGGATCGACATGAACTTGATTCACTGGCTATAACCACCGGGGTAGCTATCGATAAAAGCACTACAGCGGGATCGATTAATATGACCGTTCAGGTTATTGACTTGGGAACTCTGGGACCAACTCCTGGAAAAACTATAGCTGCCAAGCCTTATTGGAATATAAAGACCAGTGGTGATACTATATTTGATTGTGTGCGCAATTGTTCCCAACAATCACCTCACCGACTATACTGGGCCCACAATCAGGTAGTGCTTATTTCTGAAGAAGTGGCCAGAGAAGATGGCCTAAAAAAATATTTAGACTTATTATTAAGGAACCCTGAAAGCCGTGTAACTACCTGGTTACTCATAAGCAAAGGTAGTGCTGAGGAGGTACTGGATACCCAAACCAGACTGGAACCCATACCGGCTATTAGCATAGCCACTTTGATGGAAAATTGCAGTATTACAGGCAAATCTGTGGCAATCGATTTTTTTGAATTTACCACCAGGATACTAAGTGAGTCTACCGCACCAATTTGTTCCCTGATTACAGTAATAGGCGAAGGTGAGGAAAAATCCTTATTTATCTCGGGTACAGCTGTTTTTGATCGGGAAACAAAAATGATTGGAACCCTGAATGAAACTGAAACCAGAGGACTATTATGGGTAAGCAATGAAATTAAGAGCGGAATTATTATCGTTGAAGCGCCCCAATGTACAGGTAACGTGAGCATAGAAATAATAAATTCCAAAAGTAAGATAACTCCGGAGATTACAGATGGCAGCTTAAAGATAAAAGTGCAGATAAAGGAGAAGGGAATTCTAGGAGACACAGACTGTACGCTAGGCCCACTCGACATAAAAACCTGGGAGAGTTTAAACAGCCGGCAGGCTGAAGCAATACGTGAAGATATCATGCTGTCTCTGGCCAAAGCCCAGGAATTAGATACAGACATCTTCGGCTTTGGAGATGCAGTTTACAAAAAATATCCTCAGGAATGGAAAAAGATTAAACCCGATTGGGAAGAAATATTTCCGACACTGGAGGTAGAGGTGCAAGTAGATAGCAAACTGTGCCGCCCAGGCATGATACTCCAGAGCGTAAATACAAATTAATGCCAAAAGATCTTGCCAAATATAATAGAACATTGGGAGAAATACTATGGAACTGGAAAAAGGCAGAATTGCACCTTATCAGTTGACTGTACTTATAGTCAGCTCAATGATGGCTACAACAATTATTCTCTATCCAGGAGGCAGAGCTGAAAATAATGTTTGGCTGGCGGTGATTGCAGGTCTGGGTGAAGCTCTGTTTTTCACCTGGATATTATTAAGCTTGAGCCGTAATTATCCTGGAAAAACGCTGCTAGAGATAAACGATTGTGTTTGGGGTCCTTATCTGGGTAAAATATTTTCCGTCTTATATATTCTGTATTTTCTGCATTTAGCAGCCATGGTACTGAGCGATTATGCATATTTCCTGGGCACCTTATTTCCAGTAACTCCTTTTCCAGTTTTCGTTCTTACCTATATTGCACTGCTGGCCTTCATGATAAAAGCGGGATTGGAGGTCATCGGCAGAGTCGCTATTATAAGCTTTCTTATCATGTCTGTAACTACGTTTATGCTGCTTGTTCTAAATAGCAATCACATTAATACCGCTAATCTATTGCCATTTATGCAGATTTCGGTCCAGGATTTTCTACTGGCAGCTCACGGAATAGCGGTTTTTCCCTTTGGAGAAATACTGGTTTTCTTTATGATAGTCCCATTTTTGAATAACAATAAGAAAACGAAACCTGCCATTATTTATGGTTTGCTTATCACCGCGTCATTCTTGGTAGTGGATCGGCTGCTGATAACCCTGGTTTTGGGCAATTTTACTGAGGTGGCCATCTATAAGGGCTACGAGATGGTCAGGCTAATTGACATAGGCTCTATTATAACCCGGGTTGAGGTACTGGGTGCATCTAACGGAATGATACTGGCGGTAATAAAAGCAGGGATCTTTTATTACGCAGCAGTTCTGGGCCTTGCCCAAATATGCAAACTGCGGTCATATACCCCACTGATATTACCTGTGGGAGTATTAATATTTGTTCTCAGCGTGCTGCAGTTTAACAGTTCAGTGGAACTTTTTCTATTTAATTCAAATACATATCCATATTACGCCTTCTTTTTTCAGGCAGTATTGCCATTATTAACGCTTTTAAGCATGAAACTGAAAAAGATCCGGTCCAGTAATCAGCTTACTCCAGGATTGCCTGGAAACAATAAGAATTAAGGGGATATACATGGAGTTGGAAAGAGGCCGAATATCTGCAAATCAATTTATAGCATTAATTACAGGCTCTATGCTGGGATCTGCAGTTATACTATCTCCTGGCTTAGATGCTGGCAGGGATTCCTGGACTTGATTAAAGGGAAGTGTTAAGATGCTGATATTTCTAATAATTCTGGTTTTTGCTGTCATATGTTACATAGAAGTGCCTGATTTAGTGAAAAAGAAGTACTGGCGAGAGCTGATAGTATTTTTTGTTTTTTTAATACCCGGTCTGGTACTCACCATTATGCTCAGCCTGGATATGTATATACCCAATCCAAATAGAGGGATCGAATTCATCGTCGCCCGGGTATTATCTATATTTTAAAATAGCAAAATTCATTTCTATTTCTTATGTATGGATGCTGATCGGGATGGGAGTGCTGGCTTTATGGGAATTGCTGGCAGCATTTGGCTGCTTCGCACTGTCCAAGGGTGCTTTGCACCACTCGGATATGCCTGTACTGAGAACCGGGAGGTAGGTTGACAAGGGGGGACGAGTAATATCCCATACCCTCTTTATAGACGGTGATAACCTTCGATGTCCAAGGATGGACTTGCCAAAGATTATTTTTAAATCCCAGAAATCCCAGAGATTTGGTATCACCGGGTCTGCCTCATGACTCTACTAAGAAAAGCAGACATATGCTTTGGTTTCTATTGTTTTGCAGATATGTTCGTAAGATGAAAAACATATGAAAAGGGGCTATACTTAATGAGAACCCTAGTGATTTTACTTGCGTGGACCTCAAATATTAGGAAGGTGAAAAGATGAGCACCCTAACGAAATACCCCACCAAATTTACCCCCCTGTAGCGGAATCTCCCTCTAGCTACACATTAAACCTGTTTTATCTGTATCCAATATCCATAAACAACGGTAGTTGATTTAACTAGCGTTATCCGTTTTGTTTGAAATAATATAGGAAGGTGACATTATGAAAAATCCAGCATATTCGGTTGAGTGTGCTCGGATCCAAGACACTGCGACCATGTTGAATCTAGAAAGAAAGTATTTCGATAGTTGTTGGCATTCTGAATCCACGCTCATCTGTAAATTAATTGAGCAAGAGCCGATGATGTTTCGAGTTTGCAAGGTAAATGGTAAAGTTAAAGGATACTATTGGGTTTTCCCGCTGGAGTATTCTATATGGAATAAAATCATAACTGGAGAAATGGATGAAAGTTGTATGGTGAATCATATTAAGGCTTTTGATGATCCCAACCTATATCTCTATATTTCTTCAGTAATCGTTGATCAAAGTGATAAACTGCATAAAGATTATACCAAAGCGCTGGTACATGATTTTGGAAGACGCTTTGTACTGGGGAGAAACAGCGATGCTCCAGATGTTCGTGCCATTGGGGCATTTACTATATCCGAAGGCGGCCGACGCCTTATGAAAAGGGCCAACTTTTCATATCTGGGGAAATTCAAGGCTCATGGAAAGGAAATAAAATCTTGGGCGATTGAACGCCAGACTCTAGTCCAACAAACTATTTTAGACCGTCAGCAGCGCCGGAACAAGAAGATTGCGTGATCAGGGGGACGGTTCGAGACCACTGAAAAAGTAGCCTGCCGCTGGGACGTCAGACCCCATCCAAGCTGGTGGGATATTACTGAAATACAGATTCCGGTTAAGCTTAAATAACCATAATCAAATAGGAGGGGGCGGCTAACCCCCGTCCTTTTGCACCACCGTACGTACCATTTGATATACGGCGGTTCATGTGGATTAACGAATTCTCTGATATGTTTCGAACAAGCTGACTAGCCCTCGGACTCGCCAATAGGCGAGTCCGAGGGCTTTATTAACTTGTGGAGTTTGGGATAATCACCCCTTTACCATGGGATTTCTATACCCGTTAGATTCTGGTATAGAGTATAAAAATCAAGCTTGTCTAGCGTGATTCCCATAAAAAGACAGTCTAACGAGATTTACTCATTAGACTGTCTGTAATGCCCATATGGTGCGGCAGAGAGGACTTGAACCTCCACGAAGTTGCCCCCACTAGAACCTGAATCTAGCGCGTCTGCCGATTCCGCCACTGCCGCACGAAGCTTTTATTTGTTTTCAACAAGGTAGATTATAGACCATAGAGTATCTTATTGTCAAGTTAATAGAGTTTATGAGGTATGGCTATTTCCTGTTGCACAGCGGTTGGTATTCTTCGATCAGTTCTAGCTCGCGGTTTTGGTAGTTACCGGTGATCTCTGCCACCCAATGACTGGGTTCCTGGTTTTTGATACTTTGATTATCTCCATTTAGATGGGACAGCAACCGGATGCGGATATCACCTTTACCTATGTATATCCATTGCTTATTTCTAAGTAGTCCATAAATACCTAATTCACCAGGGTTAAGGCCCAGGATTTCTGAACGGATGAAGGGGCGGAGAGTGGGGTCAATAAACGGCATAGCATAACCTCCCTTTAAAGAATCTTAGTCTTAAGGATTCTAAGCACAAGCGGAAAAATCCTGTAAAATAATACTAATATTTTAAAAAATGCAGTTTATTTTTTTTCATTAGGAAATGATTTCGGGTTATAGTGTATATTATATTAAGTGTTATTAGCCTGCAGACCGGGTGTGTAATAACTTTCCATCATAAAGGATTTAAAGGAAAGGTCTAAAAAGAGGGGTTTAACAATTTATGTCGAAAGCCCATAATAATTACTTTTAGTATGATAATAGGGGGAGCGAATGGAATTAATCGTTGCTTATATTCAGGGGATTTTGGAGACTATGGTGTTAGTGTGTTTTACGCAAGTATTTTCTCGAGTCAGAATTAGATGGGGAAGAACCATAATTGCGTCGATGGTCATTAGTATTACTGTATTGCTTATAAAGACCCTACCCATAGAACCAGGTGTGCATATAGTAGTAAGTGTTCTAATGATATTCTTATTTATTGTAAAGATGACCAGGGTTCCCAAGCCCCATGTATTTATAGCGGTATTTGCCAGCTTACTATGCCTAGCTACTTTTGAATATGGTTTTAATCTGTTGTTTATCAGTTTGGACTTCCTGCACCCTGAGGATGTAAGCGAAACCAGCCATGTTTGGATGATTATGGGTTATGTACAGGCGGTCTTGATGAACCTGCTGGCGGTACTCTTGCAGTTATTTCTGAAGCCCAGGAATGATTGGAAAAGCAAAACCGGGGCTTATGAAGACTCTGGTATGTAAGACCTTTAATATATGGGGGTATAGATGGAGAGCAACCTTTACCAGCGATTGGCATTTTTCCTGGTTCGGGAGAACCATCTGCCACAGGAAAAAGCTGCTGTGCTGGCTTATGCAATGGAGATATTGTTTATCAATATATTGAATTTGATGCTTACAATGCTGGTAGGTTTTCTGCTGGGAGTCTTACCAGGTACCATAGTATGCATCTCAGTAGCCACCGCTTACCGTCACACTGCCGGAGGCGCCCATTCGAAAAGTCCCTGGGTTTGTGCTCTGGCTACTATGATGGTATTTCCTGCCATTGCTTATCTGGGTACCTGGCTGGCTACTGGGGCAGACACCTTCTGCCGGCTTATCGCCGTGGTCGCTGCCCTCCTGGGTTTCTATGCAGTATATCGCTATGCCCCGGTGGATTCTCTTCAGGCCCCGATTATATCGCCCGAGCGACGTAAAAGGCTAAAAAGATATTCCTATATAGTAATTGGCATATTGATAAGCGGTATGCTTTTTCTGGAACTGATTTCGTCTTTATGGTTTTATGCCCGAACTGTACAGCTTTGTGCGGCATTAACCATATTATGGGTAAGTCTTAATTTGACAGATACCGCAGCTTTCTTATGGTCGGTGTTGGACAACCAGCATTAATTCTATAAACAGGAGGTGAAAAAGATGAAAAAAACTTTTTATTCCATCCTGGGAATAGCG
>CAZHHJ010000068.1:0-11660 GCA_964531295.1 uncultured Syntrophomonas sp. | reverse complement strand
GCGTTTGGTTGGCACACTTAAATCATATCAGGGGGTTTTTTAGTTTTCAAAGTTCGTTTCACGCATTACAGGAATGCTTCTTGTTTATTGCCCAGCGCTGCAAACATTGAAGTTAACCTCTGGGGGCTTTTTCCACCATAATGTCGGGTTAGTGCATTTGACCTTTTTCTGCCAAACTACCTACTTACCTATAAACTTTTTGCACTAAATTGTCAGGTGCCTATAAATCGGCCTGAACTCCAGCAGAAAGAACTACCCATTGCCATTATAATTCCGGCCGGTGACAGAACCCTGTCACCACCTAAAATTAATTTTCTTTTTCCCGGGGACGGTCCTTTTAACACGGTTTCCATCGCAACTGTTGCTGATAAGCGGCCAGACTTTGCCGAAGCGTGCCGTGGGGACGGTCCTTTTGGCACGGTACACGCAATGTTGTCATGCAAAGGCCGGGAAAGCTATAAGTCAATCATTAATGTTGGTTCAAGCACATATTATTGTGTTAAACTAATGCAAAATAGAGTGGGAGGATACCGATGAAGAGAATAAGTCTATTCTTGCTGGTCAACATACTGGTTCTAACTACTATCGTGATCGTTACTTCACTATTAGGTGTAAATACTTACCTGACTGCGCAAGGCATCGATTATTACAGCTTATTAATTTTTGCTGCTGTCGTTGGGTTCAGCGGTTCTATCATCTCTTTGCTTTTATCCAAATGGATGGCAAAAAAGATGCTGAATGTGCGGGTGTTAAATCCGGAAGGAAGATTAGCTGCACAAGAAGGACAACTGCTCAGCAGCGTACACAAACTGGCCAGACAGGCTGGCTTAAGCAGGATGCCGGAGGTGGGTATTTATCCATCAGCAGAGGTCAATGCCTTCGCCACAGGTCCCAGCAGGAATAATTCTCTGGTGGCTGTCTCCCAGGGTCTTTTGGATAGGATGGATAGAGAATCACTCGAAGGTGTCCTGGCTCATGAAATATCTCATGTGGCAAATGGAGATATGGTGACTATGACCCTGCTACAAGGCGTGGTCAACACCTTTGTAGTATTTCTGTCCCGTATCATTGCCTATACTCTGTCCATGTTAGTGAAAGATAGTCTCCGCGGCATTGTCCATCTTTTAAGCGTAATAGTCTTTCAGATATTGTTATCAATTCTGGGCAGTATCGCGGTAATGGCGTTTTCCAGACACCGGGAATTCGCGGCTGATAGCGGTGGTGCAGCACTGGCTGGAAAACATAGGATGATAAAAGCCTTAAAATCTCTTCAGCAGACGGTTAATCTGGTGGAAACAGATGCAGATACTGTTGCTACTTTTAAGATAAGCGGGGTGAGAAAGAACGGACTCAGTCAGCTGCTGGCCACCCACCCAGGGCTGGATGAACGGATCAAGCGGCTGGAACAGTTATAGTTAGCATCATCGAGAAAAGGGAACGAACACCCTTGATAGTGACTCAAAACGGGAAGCCGCCCTAAAATGTTTTTTCCGTAAGTTGATTATAGAAGTATAGTCTAGCTTCTCAGTTTAGTATCCGGGTCACGCAGTATATATAATAAATAGCGAGCTCTGGAGCCACGGTTTCAGACCATTTCGAGGAGGTTAAGGATGAGACTTACTTCATCCTGGCCTTTGTCTAGTTTCTGGGCGATTTCTTTGGTGGTGAAGCCTTTTTTATAGAGATTGTTTACTACTGCATGTATGTTTTGCAAATCAAAGCTGGAAGCCATCTTACCCTGCTGGGGTATGGAGGAAGAGACCGGCTTAACTTTGAGGCCGGATATATTTTGGGCGGGAGGGGCACCTTCTGGCCGGTGATCAACAATTGTAGCGGTGGAAATCGTGTTAAAAGGACTGTCCCCACGACACGCTTCACTAATAGTAGCAGAAGATTGTGTAGGGTCTTGAGCACTCAGGCTGGGTAGAGCAAAATCTGGCCGCTTATCAGCAACAACTGCAGTAGAAACCGGGTCAAAAGGATCGTCCCCACGACACGCTTCACTAATAGTAGCGGAAGATTGTGTAGGATCTTGAGCACTCAGGCTGGGTAAAGCAAAATCTGGCCGCTTATCAGCAACAACTGCAGTAGAAACTGGGTCAAAAGGACTGTCCCCACGACACGCTTTTAAGTCTTCAATGATGGTTTCAGATATTTCCAGAACTTGACCTAGTAATTGTTCCAGATCATTCTGGACTGCTTGGGCTTCATCCAGCAACATCACAAATTCCTCGGTTTTGCGGCTTACCGCTAAGTGGTTTTGATATGTAATGTACATAACTAATAACATGAGGATAAGAAATATTAAACTAATCCAGCTAATATTCATATGCACCACCTAAATTTCATTCTTTATATATAACACGATGATCGAATACCGGCGGATATTTGGTCCAACTATATTTCAATATCTATATTGGGCAGCATTCTCACATCAAGCAACCTTGTTAAAAGGACCATCCCGGCGACACGGAGCTAAATCTTAATATCTATATTGTGCCCTTTGTCCGGGTCAACACTTAACTCACTATCCAAATCTTCATTGCTAAGCCTGGCTTTTGCAGTCCTTTTTTTGGATTTCTTTTTATCTTGGTCTTTATCTTTATTAGTGCTCAACTGTGCTTTATGCTGCTCAACCTCCGGGGTAGCCTTCGTGTTTTTTGCGGTCTGGGCATTAATGGCTTCGGCAAATTCCTGCTGCTTCCGGTTAGCTCCAGCCTGATCTGTTTGCTGTATCCGGGCCACCTCACTAACTTTTTGCACCAGTACCTGCATATCTATGCTTCTGATGGTCATAATTTAACCTCCCTACCCTAACGTAAGGTTGATGTCCTTATTTCCCCACCTTCAATCAAGAATCTGGTATATTTAACTGGATCATTTATAACGTAGATTTGATCTCCAATAGTAATGCGTACCCCTGGATACACTACGTCCAGGACTTTAACCTCGGCATTGCGGTATCTTTTCATTTCCTTTCCCAGTTGCTCCAGTCTGTTTTCAATCTCCTGCAGGTCGTTACGCAGGACGGTATATAGATCCAATAATTTGATCAGTACTTCCTTTTTCTTGTCGCTGAGGTTTTCAACTGCAATTCCGCTTTTGTTGTAAACCTGGAGATTGTGGGATATATTTTGAAACTCTTTTTCTTTGGCGGTCTGTTCTTTCATCAGCTTATAGTATTCTTCTTTTATATAGGGATTGACTCCTACTTCCACAATGGTTTGGGTAGCTAACTGTGAGCCTAATACCTTGGACTCAACTACTTCCGCCGCCTGTATTAAACCGCCGACGATAATGGCTTTCTTATCTGTCACTTTAACAGAATGGCCGGCTTTAACCTGAGATTGTATTATAGCTTCTTTGGCCAGTACATTTTGGCCGGCCTGTACCGAAGCGTTTTCGATAAAACGGGCTGCGATGTCTACCCCGGCGATTACCTTGCCTTTCATCTTGCCGTTTATTCCACCTTTAACATTAACACTGCCCTGGGCCGATACATCAGCTCCCTCCACAGACCCCTGAATATCGATGTCTCCCCCGGCATTTACTTTAAAACCAGTGGTTACATTGCCTCTGATGACTACACTACCTATAAAATCTATATTACCGGATGAATAATCTACGTCGCCAATAACATGGAATACTGGATTGATGTCGACTTTGCCGCTGATTATACTCATATGACCGTCTACCGTAGCATATAGATGGATTCCTTCTGTATCAGAGACCGTGTTTTTGCCCCGAGGCAGATTAAGATCTTTAGGAGATCTAGCAGCTATGGTATTACCATATACATCGCTACCGGGAAGGCCTGTCTGACAGGGTATTTTGCTTACCAGCAGATCACCTTTACGCACATTGTTTACGATGCCAAGATCATGAAAATCCACCTTACCGGCCTCATCCATTTTCGGCAGGATGCCGGTCTTGGATTGAAATACATACTCCAGGCTTGCGTCCTTGCCGTCAATAGGTGCTATCCCTTCCGCTACCAGGATTTTGCGTTCCCAATTGTTTTCCTGCAAGGCTTCCCGGACCCGCCTTTCATCGATACCAAAAACGATTTTTTCCTCACGCAAAGCATCTAAAGCTTCTTCAAAAGAACATCTGTTCCCGGCTTCAGAAGGCCTGCTCACTAAAATATATGCCTTCAGCTTATCGTTATCAATGTAAACCTCTACTATGCTATCTAGTTTAGTTATGTTCTCACGCAATCTTCTCCCCCCTTCTAGCTCTTGCAAAGCATGAATTTCTTTTTGCTCAAGCTGCCCCTCATTCTCAATATTGCTTTGGTATGCAATTGGGATATTCTTGATTCAGATAATGCCAAAACAGCGCCTATTTCCTTTAAAGTCAGACCTTCATAATAATATAGATATATGACCCTTTTCTCCTTCTCCGGTAATTTAGCTATGGATGCTACTAATAATTCCTTGCTTTCCTTATCCCCTACTATATCTAAGGCATCTGCAGCATTATGGTCTTCTAGAACGTCAACGATTCTCTTCTTTTGCTCGCTCATATTCTCCCCGGGAATAAAGTCATCTAATGATATCATCGCACTGCAGGAAACATCCTTTAATATCGAATAAAAGTCTTTCATCTTGAGACCTAGTTCTTCTGCAACTTCTTCATCGCTTGCTGCTCTGCCCAGGCTCAGTTCCAGCCTTGCAAAGGCCTTTTCCACCTCTTTACCTTTTTGCCTTACTGATACTGGCACCCAATCCATGGAACGAAGTCCATCAATCATTGATCCTCTGACTCTGGTTATGGCGTAAGTCTCAAACTTAATGTTTCTCTGGTGGTCAAATTTTTCTATCGCATCGATCAAGCCTTCTATGCCGTAGGACATAAGTTCATCAACTTCAACTACTGAAGAGAGTGTAATTGCCAGTCTATTTGCCACATATTTCACTAAATGAGCATACTGAATAATCAATTCTTCTCGAGCTGTTGATAGATTTTTTTCCTTATATTCAACCCATAACGCTTTTTTATCAATGTTCATTTATATCGTTCGCTCCCCATGACCAATAGTACGAATCCTCAAATCCCCTGTTTTCGGATCAAAGACGATGGTTCTGCCAAAATTCCCCCCGGTATCCCGGGCTAAAACTTTTATATCGTTTCGCTGCAAATGCTCTTCAACCGCTAAGATGTTGCGCTGACCGATATTCATAATGCTGCTGTCGCCTACGAACTTAAACATTTGCGCTCCTCCCGCAATCTTTGCAAATATCTTAGAAGTGCGGGCGCCGTTTTTTAACATTTCCTCCATAATCAATTCTATGGCGGTATCAGCAAATTTAGCTTTATTGTGGGCCTTTTTTGACTGTATACTGGACGGAAGCATTATATGTGCCATAACCCCAAACTGATGGGCTGGAGAACATACACAGATACCTATACATGAACCTAAACCAGCTGTGAGCAGTTTGTCGGGCGCTGATGCAATTTTTAATTCCGCCATACCAACTTGAATAATTTTTTCCACTAGCTATTCACCCCAAGTGCTTGTAAAATGGTGCTTAACGATTCAGCATCAGGCATCATAAAGAAGTGCCCTACAATATCTCGCTCTTTTCTGGTAAACATGGTTTTTAGTACTAATACATCATCAACTACCCCTCCCACCTGAGCCAGAACACCATTCAAGATTGCTCCGGCCATATCCGTAGCCAATGCCGGTACTGAAGTTAGCAGTCTCAATTTAGTAAAATGTGCTAGGGCATTAAGATAGGTGGAGGAGATGATATTGCCCACTTCCATAATTACCGACGCTTCCATGTCACCTGAAATTCCAGCTCCTGTTTCACCGATTTCCCTGCCCAGAATCATATCCACTAAAATATCAGCCCGTTCTATTGGAAGCATAAACAATATGCTGCCGGTTATTGATCCAGTAACTGCAAAGTAGAGACCACATACCGGTACATCCGGTCCACCTACTAATTGGGACACATCATCAAAAGGCAAAATACTTACCTCAGGAACACTCATGTCAATTTTAGCTTGTACCATCTGAGCCAAAGCAGTGGCAGCATTTCCTGCTCCTATATTGCCAATTTCCCTCAGTGCATCTAATTGTAGGCCTGATAATTCAGCAAAATCTTTCACCACGTTACTCCTTACTCCCCTTGCCCAGAGGTTTCACCAATTATTTTTTTCATATCCAGCAGAATCAGCAGTCTGCCGGAAATCTTGGCTATACCTTCTATTTGTTCGGAACTGACCGAAGTATAAACATTATCAACCGATTCGATATCACTGTTACCCAACTGTATTACCTCTAATACCTCGTCAACTATTATCCCGGCTTTGATTTCATCGAATTGACATACAATAATACGTCTTTCGTCTTCTAACCCTGATACTTCCAGATTGAATTTGGTATGTAGATTAAGCAGCGGAACAATATTGCCCCTCAGGTTGATAACTCCTTCGATGTACTTTTCTACCTTGGGAACACGGGTTACGTTTAACAAACGGATTATTTCCAACACATCGAGTATGTCAATTGCATACTCTTCTTTTCCTAAGCGGAACACTACCACCTGTATTTCAGAGCTGTCCTGTATAACCGGGTCTGCCAGCCGGGTCGCTGTTTCATTCATCCACTATGCCTCCTTTCTAGAATAGGGTTGCAATATCAAGAATAAGTCTCACATTACCGTCACCAGCTACAATGGCTCCTGCAATACCAGGTATGCCTGACAGTGTTTTTCCCAGTGATTTGATCACTATCTCCTGCTGTCCAATCAGGGTGTCTACCACCAGACCTATTTGCTGTTCTCCTTTGCGTACCACTACGACATAGATCTGCGGCTTTTTGATATCTTCTCCGGGTACGTCTAAAATGTGTTGGAGTCTGAATAAGGGCAGTACATCTCCTCTTAATACAATTACTTCCTGGTTCTGGATTACCTTTATATCTGACTGGTTAATTAATGAGGTCTCGTTGACTGAACTTAAAGGCAGTGCATAAATCTCATCTTTTATGGAGACCATTAAGGCTTGTATTATAGCCAGAGTTAAGGGCAGTTTGATGCTAAATTTGGTTCCCAGGCCAGGTTTGCTATCTATGAATATCTCGCCGTTGATAGATTCAATCTTGGTTTTGACCACATCCAGGCCCACACCCCGCCCGGAAATGTCGGTTACCTGACTGGAAGTGCTGAATCCCGGAGCGAATACGAATCTATTAATCTCACTGTCACTCAGTTGCTCAGCTTCACTCCTGCTGACCATGCCCTTTTCTATTGCTTTGGCCAAAATCACTTCTGAGTCTATGCCTCTTCCATCGTCTTGTACGTCAATATATACGTTGTTTCCCTCATGTTGGGCACTTAAAATCAATGAGCCCGACCCGGGTTTCCCCGCTGCTATCCGCTCCGCAGGCATTTCCAGGCCATGATCCAGAGCATTTCTTAATAGATGGACCAGAGGATCGGCGATTTCATCGATAACGGTTCTATCCAGTTCGGTTTCCTTGCCCTCCATTATAAAATCGATTTCCTTATTTAGGTCTTTGGCCAGGTCTCTGACCATGCGGGGAAAGCGGTTAAACACCTGCTCAATAGCTACCATTCTTACAATCATTACCACTGATTGTAGATCAGCACTTATCCTGTCCATCTGTTCGATAGTCTCATTTAACTGTGGCACCTTGTTGGTAGCACCAATCTGTTCCAAACAACCTTTATGCATCACCAATTCGCCTACTAGATTCATGAGCATATCCAGGCGTTCAATATCAACTCTGACCGTCTTGCGGACTTTGTGGTTGCTTTGGTTTTCTGTATGTACTTCTTCAATAAAGTCCAGACTTTTTATGTCCTGGGTGCTTTTATCATCATTGTTAAGCCCACCCATTATGCTTTCATCACATTTGTTAACTGTGACCGTAATCTCGGATATACTGTTGATTTTATGACTTATTTCATCCAGATCGGCATTGCTGATAAAAAGCAGTTCAAAATCATTATCGAATTTTCCTTCATCTAAATCCTCTACATAAGGAAGAGATTTAATGATTTCTCCATCTTCTTCTATACTTTTGAATACCATAAATGCCCGGACTGCTTTCATCATACAATCTTTATCCACCGATATTCGGGCATAAAAGATGTTGTTGCCGGCGAGCATCGCTGCTTTAATAACTGTGATATCAAAGCAGTTCAAATCAAGACCGCCTAATGGCTGGTTTTCGGCTGCCTCGTGATCTTCCTCCTGGGCACTATTATCGATGACCATCCTGGCGCAAAAATTGCCCTGCCGGATATCCTCCAGCATATTTATCAGGTCGCTGTTATCTAGATTACTGGCTCCCAGGATTTCCAGATTATCAATCATGAACTGCATCCGGTCAAAGCATTGAAATAATACATCTATCACCTGGGAATTAACCCTTAATATGCCTTCTTTTAAAGCACTTAAAACGTTCTCCATATGGTGGGTTAAATCTGCCACGTCCTCAAACCCCATGGTTGAAGACATACCTTTCAGCGTATGCGCAGCTCTGAATATCTCATTGAGACTACTGGTGTTACCGACGTTCTTTTCTAGTTCAAGCAGGTTTTCGTTCAATATGCTAAGGTGTTCCTTGCTTTCCTCCAGGAAGATATCCATATACTGAGACATATCAATAGCCACTTAGCCACCCCCTTTTTAATCTTTTTCCTTTATTCGTTATTGATGACGTTATTAGCATCTATTAGGTCACAACATAAGTCTAATTTTTTCTCACTTTCATTCATCAACACCTTTCTAACTGATTCCTTAATTCTATGGTTCGCAAATATCGGCATTCCATCTAAAGCATGCTTACTATACTTTCTCCTATTTGCTCAAGTGGAACCACCCGGTCAACTGCACCGCTTGCAGCTGCTGCCTTGGGCATGCCATAGACTATACAGCTGGATTTATCTTCAGCAATATTCTTGCCGTTTTTGGCTTTTATTTGTTTGACGCCTTCTGCCCCATCACTGCCCATCCCGGTCATGATGACCCCTACCATATGGGACCAGAATTCTTGCACCACGGACTCCATCATGCTGTCAACGGCGGGTCTGTGTCCACCCCGAGGTGGTGATTTGTCCAGGACAATATTCAGACTTCTTTCCCGACCTGATCCCTGCGCCTTTACCAGTAAGTGGTAATCACCCGGAGCAATATAGGCACAGCCTGGAATAATTTTCTCTCCCTGCTCGGCCTCTTTGACTTTTACCATCGAAATACTATCCAGTCTTTCTGCCAGTGATTGAGTAAAACCGGGCGGCATATGCTGCACTATCAGAATCGCGGCATCAATACTGGCAGGCAAGGTGGGAATCACTTCCTGCAAGGCTTTGGGACCGCCAGTTGAAGTGCCGATCAACACCATCTTATTCAGTTGCCGATCTTTCTTAGCAACATTCATTCCGGCCCTGGCAGGCGGGGGAACAATTTGCTTATGCTGCTGTGGCCTTTTGCCCATACTGGCAATTTGCCTTTTGGTGCCGGCAGCGACAAATATTTTCTCCACCAGTTCGCTTTGTATCTGGTCAATATCCAGAGAAATTTGTCCGGAAGGCTTGCCGATAAAATCAACCGCACCGAGTTCCAATGCTTTCATGGTCTTGTCGGCGCCTTCCCGGCTTAAACTGCTTAACATAATTACCGGCACCGGATTAGTCCCCATAATCTTCTCCAAGGCTGACATGCCATCCAATACCGGCATCTCGATATCCATGGTGATAACATCTGGTTTAATATCCCGAATCTTCTTAAGCGCATCCGCCCCATCCCGAGCTATGCCAGCTACTTCCAGGCCAGGGGCCTGGTTGATCAGGTCTGAAATCACTTTCCTCATAAAGGCTGAATCATCTACCACTAAGACCCTAATCGCTTTCATAATATCCTCCTTTAGCGCTTATAAACTTTATTAATTAGTTCTCTTTCTTTTTCAAATATGTAATTAAACAGCCGGTCACGCGTGGCATCAGATATTTCTTCATATTGTACCGAGGCCCAGATATTTTTCCGCCGGAAATCAACTTTATCAAAAACCCGCATGACCCTGGCTTTACAGCAAAACGGTGGGTGCTGGGGTATATGCAGTTTAATTTCCATATGCTGCTGGCTCTCCAGTCGTTGATCGGTACTGAACAGGATTCCTCCTGCGCTGATGTTAACGGTTTGCCCTTTACACCAAGGTTCCGCTTCTTCTTCCAGGTCATCCTCTTCCCCCAGTAGTCTATATTCTATCGGCAGGACCACTTCGAGGCGCACATAAGCCCTTTTTTGGTTAATGGTATCCAATTGCTGAGGCTTATCCGTAACCAGCATAAGCATAGGTTTTTTGATTATGTCCTTTATAGAGGTCGAGAAACCATAGTAGCAGGTGCCCTTACGAAAAACACATCGTATTTCTTGTCCTGCCTGTAAGCGTACTATTCTGCCCTGTTTCATAGGCATTCCTATGTAAAGCGAATGTTCATCGATGTCCTCTATCCTGACCGGATAATATTCCCGAAAAGCATCGGCTTCGATAACTATATCCATCAGCTGATTAATTTCTAGCTTTTCCATCTTATTCAACCAACCCCAACATTTTTATCTCTGAATATATTGCTCAGTTTTCGGAAGAAGTTTTTCACTCCCCCCTGGCCTGGATTAGAATACTGCTTATCATAACCGCTCATTAATCGATCAACTATGTATAGTATGTCTTTGGTAGCGGAAACCTCAGGAAACATCTGGGTAAATGCTTTCTGCTGCATTATGCCTTCTCGCACTGCGGCTTCATTCACAACATTGCCAATAGGTATCAGGTCGGTATCTAAAAATCTCTTGCAGGCTATCTTGAATTTTTCTGCTACCATTATACCTTCAGAATTACTCATAACTCTGTTGACTATTAGATAAATTTTCCCGGCATAAGACTGACTGATTATAGTTTTTACCATACCATACGAATCGGTTAAAGAAGTGGGCTCAGCGGTAGTAACAATAATTACGTCATCTGCCGCTAAAATAAAACTCACTACATTTCTTGATATCCCCGCCCCAGTATCGATTATCATGTAGTCATACTCGCCATCGACTTTTCCTAGTTCCTGGATAAGCCTGTTTATTTCTTTATCGTTAAGATCGGCCAATTCATTGATACCTGATCCTCCTGGAATTATCTTCACCCCTGCCGGGCCATCAATGATTATATCCTGGAGTCTTCTCCTGCCCTGCACTACATGTTGAATGGTATACTTCGGTACTATGCCCAGCATAATATCAATGTTGGCTAATCCCATGTCAGCATCCATTAATATAACCTTCTTTTTCCTGGCACAAAGTAAGAGGGACATGTTTAAGGCTATGGTGCTTTTCCCAACTCCCCCCTTGCCACTGCTTATAACGATAACCCGGGTTTGTTTGGGCTTATTGGTCATTTCCAACTCGATCTGCTGCCTGATACTGGAGGCCATTCTTCTAAGTTTTTCTGCTTGATCGTTCATGCCAGGCCATCCTTTCTTAACAGCAGACTGGCCAGATGCAGGGGATCTGGCACCTCAATATCATCTGGCACATTCTGTCCAGTTGTTAAATATGCTACCGGTTTGTTTATTTCGTATATGGTATTCAATATCTGGCCATAACTATATGTTTCATCCAGCTTAGTA
>CAZHHJ010000067.1:0-11661 GCA_964531295.1 uncultured Syntrophomonas sp. | reverse complement strand
AGCCAGTCCGTCATTAAACAGACTTTCTGATTCCACAATCAGGCTTAAGCGCTTTCCGACTCCTAATTCTTTGAAAATGGCGATAACTGATATGGGATCGGTGGGTGATATCAAAGCACCGAATACCAGGCCTACTGCCAGCGGAAGATGGAGGAGCCAGGATACCGCAAAGCCCACCACAAAAGTGGAGCCCAGAGTACCTATCAGGGCTAGAATAGCAATAGGAAGAGCGTTCTCCTTTAACATTCGGACCCGAATATTTATGGCCGATTCAAATAAAAGAGGAGGCAGCAAAACGGTAAACAGAATGTGTGGCTCCAGTTCTATTTGCGGTAGGACGTGAAGGGGCGCGATTATTAAACCGGTAATGACCAGGGCCAGAGCATAAGGTATTCTGATAAATCGACCTACCATCGCTACCATAGTAGCAATAACCATCAGCCAGAAGAAGGTTGTGAAATTAAAGGAACCCGCTGCTGCTTCAGCCACAGTGTCATCCTCCTCCAGTGGGCATGGGGACTCACCTATTTTAATAATATCATTCCCAAAAGAAGCGAACAAGAGAGATGTTCTTGTCCGCAGATAGGAAAAAGACCTATTTCTAGGCCTTTCATCTGTCTTATGGTGCGGATGAGAGGACTCGAACCTCCATACCTCGCGGCGCCAGATCCTAAGTCTGGTGCGTCTGCCAATTCCGCCACATCCGCATGATTGATCTTTGCTCTTGTTTAAGCGGGCCAGGGGCCCTCAAAAATAAGACCGGGATAATGAAAACCTAACACACTTATCTATTATATGGGCATTTAATTCGGCTGTCAATTCAATGGGAAAAAGTTGGGGATAGTCATTGTTTATAATTTTTACAGGATAAATTGCCGGTCGACTTCTGAGCTATAGAGGTGTATTATATAGCTGTAAACAAAAGGACAGGCAATAGCCGGGAGGTGAACACATGTTTGGCTTAATAGGTAACTTTGGCCCCTGGGAATTAGCATTTATTTTGGTAATCGTTTTAGTGATATTTGGACCGGGGAAACTGCCTCAACTGGGGGAATCCGTGGGCAAGGCGCTGAACAGTTTTAAAAAAGCCCAGTCGGAAGATGAAAAGGCGATCGAGGATTAGCAATAAGCTTTAAAAATTTGGACATAAGCATGAAAAGCTGCGAGTATTAAGATAATACTGGTGGCTTTTTTATTCCTTTCATAAATACCACTGTTAAAAAAAGGCCTCAGTACTATCTATGGATTTAATCCGGCGGAGTAGGGTTTGATATCCAGTACCGGGGTGCCGTCCAGCATATCCACGCCCCTTATTATCAGTTTGTTTCCTTTCATCTCTAGTAGTTCCACAATGGATAAGCCTATGGCGTTGGGGCGGTGGGGGGAGCGGGTAGCAAAAACGCCCCTGGATAAGGGGCTGTTTCCGGGTCGCTTTACGCATAGATCAAAACCGGGAGATTGGTGAAAATGAAATAACACTATAATATGGGAGTGATTATCCAAATGGAGCAGGCCTTTTACATATTCTTCATTTATTTCAATTTCCGCTATTTTCTCTGCCGCATAGATGCTTTGCCGGGGGATATCAGATAAGCTTTTAAAAGGGGATTTTATGTAACCTATGGGCCGAAATGCTATTTCATCCATTATTGAACCTCCTGTTGCTTGGTTTATTTCCCGTCTTTATTTAACAGACGGGCTCTCTTTATAACTGTACTGCCAAATTTTTCGTTCAGATCATCAATTATTCCGGTCAGGGCATCATTTTCATCTGTGAAAAGAGAGGGCTGCTCAATATCAGTATTTAGCATTTTACTACAGCTAAGCCCGATAAGACGTAATCTCTTACCGGCCAGGCCGGAGTTCTTATATAGTGAAAATGCAGTCTCATATATCAGCAGGTCAGAATTTATCCCCTGTGGGAGGGTGTGGCTACGGGAGAAGGTCTTAAAGTCGGGGGTGCGAAGTTTAATGCTGATGGTATGAGCCATCAAGTTGGCCTGCCGCAAACGATAAGCTACACTGCAACTCAATTCCAGGAAAACCTGTTCAATTTCATCCCCTTGGCCTAAATCATGGTCAAAGGTTATCTCATTGCCTATCGATTTCCTTTCTGAAATGCTCAGTACTGGCCTGCTGTCCACTCCCCGGCAAAGCTTTATATAAAATTCAGTATTGGAGCCCAGTATCTTTTGGAGTTGCTGATATGGAAACTGTAACAGGTCTCCAATCGTATAAATACCGGTTTTGTTAAGGCGGGAGGAAGTCTTACTCCCGATTCCCCACACCTTGTCGACTGGAAGCAGCGGCAGTATTTCTTCGACCTGCTTATCTCCCAGAACCATCAGGCCGTTTGGCTTACTGAGATCTGTAGCGAGTTTGGCCAAAAATTTATTTGCAGCGATACCTACTGATATATTCAGGCCAGCTTCTTGGAGAACATCCTTTTTTATCATCTGAGCTATTTCCTGAGAACTCCCGAAAAGGCTATGACAACCGGAAACGTCCAGGAAGGCTTCATCTATTGAAATCGGTTCTATAAGGGGAGAATATTTATCTAATATGGAGAAAACATGGTGGGAAACTGCCAGGTATTTTTTTATATCAGGTACTATGAAAACGGCATCGGGACACAGAAGGTAGGCCTGTCGGGCTGGCATGGCCGAACAGATCCCATATTCTCTGGCTTCATAGGAGCAGGTGGCAACGACTCCCCGAGTTCCGGGCAGTCCTCCTACGATGACTGGTTTTCCAAGCAGTGCAGGATGGTCGCGCTGCTCGACAGAAGCATAAAAAGCGTCAAGATCGCAGTGCAGTATATTCATAATTACACCTCGAACAAGCGTTTGAATTCATTATACTACAGGCGGGAAGGCTTATCTAGAATATTAAAGTGCAGAATTTTTCACAGCATATTCGCTGAAAAAACATATATATGACGTAATTTGTTAGATAATAAGGACACAAGTCATATAATCTTATGAAAATATGTTAATTTAACATAATATTTGTTGCAAAAATTTGTTATAATAAAAATGATATATCCACCAGGAAAACTGAATAAAGAAAGGAGCGAAACGTGAGTACGATATTAATACTGTCTCCGATTATCCTGGTTGCGATAGCTGCGGTCGTCTTCATGCTGGCCATAAAATCCAGAGATAAAAAAAATGAAACTCAGAGAAAGATCATGCAGAGTGGAGACAGGGGAGAACTAAAAGTACAGCAAGTATTAAGTAATTTGGAGAATCCGAAATCAAACTATAAGGTCTATCATAACATCAAACTCGGGCCTGATGGAGAACATACCAATGAGTATGATACTCTGGTTGTAGGGCCAAATGGAATATTCCACATAGAAACTAAGAACTACGGTGGAGAACGCGGTGGAATAATAGATGTAGATAGTAATGGCAATTGGATCTTGCATAAAAAAAGCGGATACTCCAAGATCATTACCAATCCTGCCGGACAACTGGATTCACATGAATACCGTCTGCAGGGTTTCTTAAAGAAAGTAGTAGGCATTAGAAATCTGCCTACGCAGGGGATTGTGGTGTTATCCTGTGATAACATTACGGTACGCTATAATAAGAAGTTTGAGAACGAATTGACGGTTTTAGGCCGTCATGAATTGGTAGGATATATCAAAAATTACAAAAGCGGTAGGAAATCACTTTACCCTCGTACGATAAACAAAATTTGCAAGAATATCGAATCAATGAACGATATGGCCAAAGCTAACTAATACGGGGAGGTTGGATTATCAGCTTAACCTGTTATCCAGCATATTGATTTTTCGTTTCTCAGGGTGATTGCCTGAATATTAGAAAGATAATAAGCAGAAGAGGTAATTAGCAGAGAAAAAAAGTTTTTATACCGGGGCAACCCTGTTTACATTAGTATGGTCAACAGTGGTTTGATTAAAAAGTTTATAAAAGCTATTAACCCAGCTCAATTTTAATAACCCGCTGGAGAATTTAACGGTTATTCGGAACTGCCCGGTTGCTGCAAATAAGAGGTTAACTTAATTCAATTCAAAGGAAGATGGTTGTGCAAGCCATCTTCCTTTTTTGGCTTATTGACTGCCTGATAATATTAGGAGCAAAGATAGCATAGAAAAACCGGAAAAAATATGGTTCCAACTGCAAGACTTCTTGTTGAAAAATATTTATCGGGTTATTCCGCAATAATAACACCCTGTTTGCAGCCGATTGCCTAGCCAATATCGTCCATAAATATTTATTATGGATGATATTAAACATCCATATATTAACGCAATTGCTTTTTTAAGACAAGGTTAAACCCAAAATGTGCTATTATAATAAAAAAAGATAGTACGGTAGCAATTTTGTTTGAGAGGCGAAATTGACGTAAAAAGAGGATAAGGAGTTGTGATTAATGAAAGAAACTGCAGGAAGGGGCCGATGGGCTTCCCGGACCGGATTCGTACTGGCCGCGGCAGGCTCAGCGGTAGGACTAGGGAATCTATGGAAATTCCCCTATATGGCAGGGGAAAATGGAGGGGCAGCATTCGTATTCGTGTACCTGCTGCTTTTGGTGTTGATTGGGATGACAGTAATGCTGGCAGAATTGACAGTGGGCCGGCATACTCAGTTGGACGCTCTGGGTGCTTATAAGAAACTGAGTGCTAAATGGGCCTGGGTTGGTGGTATGGGTGTTTTATGTGCATTCTTGATAATGGCCTTTTATACTGTGGTGGGTGGCTGGGCTATCAAATATTTCTTGGGTTCTTTTGCCGGCGCCACAGCCAATATTGATTTTGTTGGGTTTATTGGCGGGTCGATGGAACCGATTATCTATACCCTGATATTTTGTCTGTTGACCTGGATCATAGTATTTCTCGGCGTTGGCGGTGGAATTGAAAGGGCCAGCAAGATAATGATGCCCCTCTTATTAATTTTCCTCATCATCATAGCTTTCAGGTCATGTACCCTGCCCGGTGCGGGAGCCGGACTGAATTATTATCTTAATCCGGATTTTTCTAAAATCGACGGTGGAGTAATCCTGGCCGCCATGGGTCAGGTATTTTTCTCCCTTAGTTTGGGTATGGGCTGTATGATTACCTATGGGAGCTATTTGGACCAGGACAGCAGCCTTATCCAGAGTGCCTGGATGATTCCCGCTCTGGATACCGCAGTGGCATTCCTGGCCGGTCTGGCCATATTCCCGGCCGTTTTTGCCTTCGGCATGGAACCGGGAGCAGGTCCTGGACTGATGTTTGCTACCTTGCCGCAGGTGTTCGCTCAGATGCCGGCGGGATCATTCTTTGCAGCCATTTTTTTCCTGCTGGTGATTTTTGCCGCCCTTACCTCTGCTATTTCTCTGCTAGAGGTGGTAACAGCCTACTTTGTTGATGAAAAATCGATTAAAAGAAGTTCAGCTTCGGTAATGGGTATAGCTGGCATATTTATCCTGGCTATCCCCTCTTCACTTTCAATGGGGATATTGGCAAATGTTCATGTTATTCCTGAGATAGCAGCTATGAATATTTCTGCTATGGGATTCTTTGACTCTTTTGATTTCCTTACTTCCAAGCTACTTCTGCCCTTAGGAGGACTTCTGCTCTGTATCTTCGTGGGTTGGGTATGGGGTACAGATAAAGCTCTTAACGAGATTACAGATGGCGGACGGAGTTCTTTCCCGCTGGGCGGAATATGGAGTATACTGGTTAAGTATATTGCACCGGTTGGGATCTTCCTGGTATTTCTCAGCGGATTTGGCGTAATCTAATATAGGAAAAATAAGGTGGGCCGTGCGGAAGCGCGGCCCTTTTTCTTCCCCTGACAAATGCAGCAAATAGGAAGCACTTTATTATTAGGGGAAAGACACGAAGGGAAAAGAAGATGCTTAGCTCTAATGGCATAGGAATTATGAGAGCTCTGAGACAGCATTTAACATTGATTTTGCGGAGATAAAATAACTTAAGCTTATAATTGAGAATGATTAGGGGTGCTTCAGGAAAACATAAATTAAGTGTTTCCCGGGGCATTTTTTATTTTGCTGCTCGGAAAGGCTTGAATATATGAACCGGGGTGATATTTTGCACAAAATTAAATATCCAGTTGTAATATTGATTTTAATTATATTAATAGGGCTAGTTGCTGGTTGCTCCAACGTTAAGGAGGCCGAGAAAAAACCCTCTTCTAGTTCCGCCAAAGCTGATTTGCCACCAGCTTTGGAATCTATTCGTTCGGAACTGGAAAAATTAATTCCCCAGTTGGAGCAAAGTACCCAGATTCTACTCGGCTATTCAAGTGGCCCCGGCAGGGAAGATGAGCAAAAAGACAGTAGTGCAAGTGGAGAGGAAAGCAAGGCGAAGGATGGTCAGGAAGAACAGGGATCCCCATCCAAATCTGCGGGGGAGCAGCCATCATCTGAGCAGCAGGACAGCTGGGGTAAAATTGCTGAAGGTGTTAAGGCCATACACCAGAGCTGGAACGAAGTGGAAGATATGGTCATAAAAGAAGGGCTCAGTACTGATACTCGCGATGAATTCGAAAAGGCTTTGGAAGAACTTACTCTTAAAATAGATGAAAAAAATATAGAAGCGAGCTTATTTGCGGCTCTGGACGTTTATCGTTATTATCCCGATATGCTAGATTTGTTTAATAGTAAGATCCCGGCCGAATTTTTCCGCTTACAATATGAGCTTATGCTGATAAGAGATGAATCTGGGCGTGAGAAATGGGAAGAAGCGATGGCTGAGCTGCCCAGCTTTAAGACCCAGTGGGATATTCTCAAAAAAAGTGAAGCCTTGAAAGATGAGAAAATTAGCAAGAAGGCAGAAAACGCGGTAAGGGATTTAGAGAATGCCGTGGAAAAACAAGAAGCCTGCCTAGTACAGATTAAGAGTGAAATATTAATGAAGAACATGGATGAAATAGAACAAAAGTTTATTAATGCGATGTAAATTACTATTTTAAAATAATAAAATACCGCATATGGGACAGTGTGTATATCTGCTTGGCTTCTATTTTCGAGGCTACAGGCCAGAACGTGCACAGATAGACAAAATGAAAGTTACAGCAACAATAAAAAAAGTTTTTATTTGCTTGACTGCTTTTTGCCCAGGCAGTAGACTAATAGTGCATTAGTTTGTTAATGCACTATTAGTCTGGGGGTAAGATTATGAATTTTGATAATTCCCAGCCCATATATATGCAGATAATCGATGAATACAAAAAAAGCATTATCCGGACTGAATTTAAGCCAGGGGATAAAATACCATCCCAGCGTGAATATGCGCAGATGGTGCGTGTGAATCCCAATACGGTCCAGAGGGCTTACCGGGAGATGGAAAACATGGGAATCGTTGGGACTCTGAGAGGGCAGGGGACGTTTATTACTGCCGGGGAGCAGATGAGGGGACAGATGGCAAAAGAGATGGCGGGAAAAGTCATGAAACATTTCATTACTGAAATGCGGTCTCTGGGCTATGAAGATGGGGTGATCGTGAATATGCTGGAACGCGATTTAGAGTTAGTGGAGGAGGGGGAGCAGCTTGATAGAATTTAGAAATGTAAGTAAGAGGTTTGGACCGGTGGTAGCCTTGGATAGCATCAATATTGACTTTCCAGCCGGAAGTATCACCGGTATATTTGGGCCTAATGGGGCCGGCAAATCGACTATAATGAAGCTTATTGCCGGCATTAATTACCCGGATCAAGGCGATGTAAAGCTGGATGGGGGCCATCCCCGGACTAAACGTCAGTCGGTCGCTTATCTGCCGGAGATAGATCACCTCTATCCTTGGTGGAATTTAAGGCAGGCCGCAAATTTCTTGAGCACCTTTTATCAGGATTGGGATGAAGGCCGTTATAAAGAACTGCTGTTATTTCTAAACCTGAATGAGCAGATGATCATGGGCAAAATATCCAAGGGCCAGCGTGCTAAGTGCAAGCTTTTGCTAGTCTTGGCTCGGAAGGCTCCCTACCTTTTGCTGGATGAACCTTTTTCCGGCATTGATCTCTTGACCCGGGAAGAAATAGCTGGTGCCTTGATAAAAAGCTACCGAGAAGGAGAACAGGCCATATTAATTTCTACCCATGAGATAGATGAGATCGAGAGTCTGGTGGAGAAAGTCATTTTTATCGATCAGGGCAGAATTCAGCTGTATGGCGATGCGGAACAGCTTAGATTGGAGAGGAACAAGTCATTGGTGGAAATAATGAAGGAGGTGTTCAAGTATGGCCAAGAGCAAATCTAAAATGTTCAAAAGCCTGTACTTAAAAGACCTCCGGGAAATAAGGACCGAGCTTCTGGTGGTTGCAGCGGTCGCCATCATTTTAGTCAGCTGGGCATACTTTAAAACCGAGGGTTTAACCCGGGGAATAATCTTGCTTCCTACTGCTTTTGCACTGGGGCTGGCTGGCTTCCTGCCGGTAATTACCTCCTTCAGAATTCTGGGTAAGGAATGGAGTAATAATACTATTTATATGATGATGTCTCTGCCAGTATCAGGCAGCATGATGCTGGGCTCCAAGCTGGCAGTGCTTCTGACCGAATATTTAGCCGGTACCCTGGTAGTGCTTTTAACTGGAGGAATCGCCTTACTCAGCTCATTCCCGGATATCTGGAAAGCATTCATAAGTGATCCTTACTCTATTAAATTAGCCCTGGCGGTTTATGGAGTCAGCATTACTGGTATATTATTTATATTTTGCAACAGTTTCTTAAGTCAGTTGACGGGGAAATTATTCAAGAAGGCATCAGACCTCATATCCTTACTGGTTTTCCTGGCAGTATTTGTCATAGCGGCCAGAATCATGACGGACAGCAGTATATTATTAACCCAGAGCCAATTGATGCTTAATTATTCCATGCAAGAAATAGGAGTCCTGTTAATTAAAGCGGCCATCGACTTGCTTTTTGCTGTCGCGCTATTTGCTGCGGCAGTAGTGCTCTGGGAACGTCGGATAGAATTATAATCTATCTCTTCGCTGCAGGCAGATGTAAACTCAGGGGAGTACTCACCTGCCTTAATTTTGCAGTTTTTACTGTAAGAATCTCTTGTTGTTTCCCGTCTATATATTTAAGGTTCCTAAAAACCGGACAGCACATTATTGTAAAACAAAGTATAACGACATAAGAGTTTGAAATATAAGATAAAGAGAATTGGTGCTGGAATATATTTCCGTAAACAGCTTGTATTCTACATAAATACCATTATAATTAAGATCGTATAGAGTGCTGATAAAAACTTGAATAGGAGGGGATATTTTGAAATCGGAGCGCAAAATCATATTGATTGTCACTATGATTGTTTTCATTATATCTCTTCTGTTGGGCGGAATAGTACCGGGGGTATCAGCCCGTGATATGGTGATCGAGATCACTAAATATTCAGTTTCTAGTGATATAATAGTGCCGGGAGAAAAATTTACCCTGAATATGGCAGTTAAGAATAATTCGAATAAGGGAATAAGCGAGTTGTACCTGGAGGTGCAAGAATTATCTGGCTTTTCTCTTGCGGAGCCAGGGGGCAGGGAAAAAGTATCCGCATCGCTGGCAGCAGGGGATTCTGTTTCACTTTCAATGAGCATGGTTTACAATGGAGGTGGCGATGGACAAATTCCAATTTCTTTTAGCTATATCAAAGCCGGTTATCCCAGGCAGATAGGCGAGGAGCGATATTTATCGGTTAAGCTGAAGGACGATGGCATTCCACCGGGAAAACATCTGCCCATCCTGAATATAGAAAGTAAAGAAAGCCTATACACTGCGGCTGGCCAGCAGATTAAAGCAGCAATAAAGATACAGAATATAAGTAGTTATCCAGCCCGGGAAGTGTTAATCAAGGCCTCCTTTGCTGATGACGCTCCAATTACATTTCCCGGTGAGCAAATGTTCTATTTTCGTTCTTTGGGCAGTGGGGAGAGCAAAACAATAAACTTGACCATGTTGACTGGAGAAAATGCTAAAGACGCTAGTTATATTATGAAACTCGATTATGAATTTACCAATAGCTCGGGGGATAGTTGGGCAGCTTTTGAAAACCTTTATGTGCGGGTAGTTGAGGCCTCGGAACCTCCTGCCCTACTAATTACACCTCAGCTGGAAGAAGAAATATACCTATTCCCGGGTGGGGACTACAAGCTGCTTATAAACATAAAAAACCAGGGAGGGTTGACTGCCCGGGATATCAGTGTGAGCCTGGAGGGATTGAGCAGCGCGGGTATTTCCTTGAGTTCCAGCAGCAGCCGACAGTATATTGATGACATAAAGGCGGGAACGGAAAGGGAAATAAGTTATCAGCTAAAAGCTAACCCAGAACTGCTGGCAGATTCTTATCCGATAATTCTCAAGGCTATGTATGCTGATCAGACTGGGACAGTCTACAGCAGCGAGCAGGAAATAGTGTTGAGAGTAGGATCAGAGGAGCAGAATCAAGAGGCGGGTGGACCTGACTTGCCGGAGCTGGCTGATAACAAGTTTCTCAGCCGGTTAGAGGTTGGAAACATAAGGTTTACCGGAGATCTGAAGCGGGGTAATTTGGTAAATATGTACTGTACTTATTTCAATACGGGCACAAGCCTGCTGAACAACTTAATCATTAATATAGAGGGTGATTTCGAAGCAGCAGACAAATCGGTTTTCGTGGGTGATATGGAGCTGGACGGCATCGGCTATTACCGTACTGTCATTAAGCCCCTAAAAGACGGTGAAATCAATGGTAAGCTGATTTTTTCCTACCAGGATCTGTCCGGGGGTCCCCTGATATTGGAAGAACCCTTTGCCTTGAATAATAGTAAGGAAACAGTTGCAGCCAATATCAATACTGGTGATGTTGAACAGAATGAGAAGGGATTTGCTTTTTGGTATATTATTATTACGGTGCCTATGGCAGGTGCTGCTATCGCTGGCCGGCAGATACAGCGCAAGAAACAGCAGGATGAAGAACTGCCCGTAGATCAATAATAAAATAGCAGGCACTACCACGTTAGTGGTATTATTCGAGCAGTACAGGTATATATCAAGCGGCATTGTAAAAAGCTATGGTCGAGGTGATAAAATGGATATATCTTATAAACGTAATATTGGTAATATAGATCGGATTGCTCGTGTTCTGCTGGGGATAGTGCTCTTATATGCAGCATTATTTCAGCCTGTGGTAATCAGTTCAGGATGGTTATATGCTGCTGGTATAGTGGGTATCTTCATGCTGATAGAAGGAGCAGTCGGTTATTGACTGCTCTATGATCTGCTGGGTTGGTCAACCAGCAATACCTGATTGAACGAAATGCCCGGGTTGATGTTTGAAAACAGAATCGGTAAAAATGCTATTTAAATCTGAAGGGTGATCTAATGAAAGTACTGGAGATATTTATTGCTGTGTCGCTGTTTAATATCCTGCTGTATTACTACCTTAAGAATCGAAGAGAAAGGGAAGAATACTTTCGGCGGACAGAAATGGAATGTCCAGAGCCCGGGGATGAGGAGGGGAATTATCAGGCGGAGTAAACATTAGCGCTTGCAATCATTTCTGATTTGTAATAGAATGGTCAAGTGCGTATTTGGCTTATAATGAGGTCGCGTAAAAGAAAAACCTTCTTGAAATAGCCATTAAAAAAATGTATAATACACTTTGCGGGCGGGTGTAGCTCAGTGGTAGAGCCCCAGCCTTCCAAGCTGGTTGCG
>CAZHHJ010000066.1:2522-11893 GCA_964531295.1 uncultured Syntrophomonas sp. | reverse complement strand
AAATATGTAGAGTTATCAAAGAACAATATTGCCAGTGAATTTGTAGTAATAAGGGGATTTTATTACTGGTAATTTATTAAGAAGATGCTTACAAAAATTATTATACGAGGAGAAAATGAATTGAAATTTGAAAATCTGAATATCATAACGCCTATTTTGAAGGCGGTATACAATGAAGGGTACACAGCGCCCACTCCCATACAGGAACAGGCGATACCCCTAATACTTGAAGGAAAGGATCTCGTAGGTTGCGCGCAAACCGGTACTGGAAAGACGGCAGCGTTTGCTATTCCCTTGCTGCAGATCCTGTATAATGAAAAGAAAAATGACAAAGGTCCACGGAAAATTAAAGCGTTAATATTGACCCCGACCCGGGAACTGGCCAGTCAAATAGGCGCAAGCATTGCAGCCTATGGACGCTATACTGGGATTAAACATACCGTCATTTTCGGTGGGGTATCACAATATCCCCAGGTAAATGCCTTAAGATCAGGAGTAGATATCCTGGTAGCCACCCCAGGTCGTCTGCTAGATCTGATAGGCCAGAAACACATTAATCTCAGGCACGTGAAGCTGTTAGTATTGGATGAGGCAGATCGCATGCTGGACATGGGATTTTTACCTGATGTAAAGAAAATAATCGCTCAGCTAACTGTCAGCAGACAAACATTATTGTTTTCTGCGACAATGCCGCTGGAAATTACCAAGCTTATAAATACCATGCTGTCAAAGCCGGTTAAGGTTGAAGTGACTCCGGTTGCTTCTACGGTGGATAGCATTGATCAAACAGTTTATTTCGTTGATCAGAAAGATAAGCGAAAGCTGCTCATACAACTGTTGAGAAACCCATCCATAGAATCCGCCCTGGTATTTACCCGTACCAAGCATGGAGCTAATAAAGTGGTCCAAGAACTGGAAAGGGCAAGAATACCGGCCCAGGCAATCCATGGTAATAAATCACAGGGCGCTAGGGAGCTGGCTTTGAAAAATTTTAAATCCAAACGCACCCGGGTGCTGGTTGCTACTGATATTGCGTCACGGGGAATCGATGTGCATGAGCTATCCTGCGTTATTAATTTCGATATACCCAATATACCTGAAACCTATGTCCACCGGATCGGAAGGACAGGAAGAGCGGGCCTGGGCGGCACTGCGGTATCTTTTTGTGACATAGAGGAAAAGGGTTATCTGCGGAATATACAAGAGCTTATATGCAAGAAAATACCCGTCAGCGAAGCTCAAAGCTATGCCATGAGTGCCGTCAGCAGATAATGTCCTGGGCTTAAAGATTACTGCTGGAATAATATTCTGGTTATTACCGCCTTGAACAGGAGAATCAAATAAATAAGTTAAAAGTGCAGGGACGGTTTTTCTAATACCCATGAGTAAGGAAAACCGTGTTAAAAAGACCGTCCCCATAACACGGTTATAGTTCGGCATAAGCCCTTTGCAGAGCAGTTAAAGTGGATGAACCTACAATTCCGTCAGCTTTTATAGATTGCTTGCTTTGAAAGTCTTTTACTGCTTTTTCAGTGTAGGGACCATATTCACCATCCAGCTTGGCCCGATAAAATTTAAGTTTCCTGAGCATCCTCTGAATTTCCTGGACATCACTGCCCTGGTCACCTAGTTTCAGATCGCGGTTGGCATAGGCCCGGCCGATTATGCTTACTGGCGTTCCAACCGGGGTTCTGTCATATACTTTAATAATTTCTTCATTATACAAACGAACACAGCCATGGCTTACCGCCTTACCAATAGATTTAGGGTTATTGGTGCCATGAATACCATAACTACCCCAGGGAATACTCAAGCGCATCCACCTGACCCCAAAAGCCCCACCAGGATTTAGGGCTTTACTGACAACTGTCCAGTTGCCCTGTGGGGTAGGCAAACTGGGTCTCCCCACCGCTACCGGGTAAATCTTCATAAAGCTATCGGCAATAAAGACCAGTACTCTCCTATCAATATCGATGATGATACTGGGGGAATCATAAACCCGCTCTGGTTTAAAATATTTGGATGAGTTCATGTTTAGCGAGGTCCAGGTAATAGGGCCTACCACCCCATCAGATTTTAGGTGGCTGGCTTTCTGAAATTTTATAACTGCTCTTTCAGTAGTTTCAGTGTATATACCGTTGGCCTTTTCCGAGTAAAAACCCAATTCCTGCAGTCTGACCTGCAGGTCTAATACATCGGGTCCTTGCATTCTTTTTCTCTCCAATTTAAGTAATCTACTTGAATAACCCATCTGCTAGCCTCCTCTTTTTTCCTTTTATTATCATTCATATTTATACTTGGGGAAAAAATGCCTGAAGGAATGAGAAAGCAAATATTTAAATCTAAGCGAATATGAATTTGCCCCACAAATAAAAGTAATAATCTCCAATTAAGACCAGGGTGTAAACAGGAAATAACTTTTGCATTTTGGCAATCCTGGCAGGAATTTGTTGAATTCAGCCAGAATAATATACATTGGAGAATTTTTTAAAAGAGGAGGTACTTTCGCTTATGCAAATTAATAAGCAGATCACGATTATCTTGGCAGTTCTGCTGGCCCTTTCGCTTATCATGGGTGGATGTGGCAAAGTGGCTGAAAAGGCCATCGAGAAAACCATCGAAAGTGAAAGTGGTGGAAAAGTGGATATGAATCTCAAAGAAGGGACAACCGAGATTACTACTGATCAGGGTTCAATTAAAATAGGCGCCACGTACGATTGGCCTGCTGCTATACCATCTGATGTGCCGGAGTTCAAGTACGGTACCGTTACGGGGGTAATGGAAAGTGCCACTGAAACCGGTACGTCTTATACCGTAACTTTTGAAGAAATAGCAGCAGATTCATTTGAGAAATACAGAAGTGATCTGGAAGATAACGGCTGGACCATGCAGTACACCCAGCAGATGGGAACTGGTTGGTCACTGAATGCGATCAAAGATAATAACAGCGTGAGCGCGGTTATGGGAGACGACTATACCGGCATTGTCAGCTTCATCCCTGAAATGCCATAACAGCATATCATTTTAAGGGGACTTCAACTTAAAGTGGGGTCTCCTTTTTTACTGGCTGTAAAAAACTTTCTTCCGGCCTGGTGGCCCAGAATTAATTCCGCGCCTTACTGTAATAGGGCGGTTAACGCGGAGATTGAAATCTTTGCTGCAGTAATGAAATATTAATTTGAGACTTTCTGCCAGGTAATTATATCTTAAGTTATTAAAAGAATAAAACCTGATGAATGTTAATCGGAATGCCTATGGCAATACATAATAAGATATGGTTAAATTAATATAATTTATATAGCTAATAAGGAGATGGAAATATGCCAGTGGATGCTAGCAATCTTTACAATCAGGTTAAGATTAATTTATTTAAGGATGGTCGTTTTCTTGAAGCAGATGCTCATCTGGTACGGGAAGAAGAATTATGCATATTTATTAATGAAAGCTATATCACCACCCTGGTCTGCTCTCCTGGCGCAGACTGCGAATTGGCCTTAGGCCATTTATTGAGTGAAGCCATTCTCCAGCAGGATAGTGAAATTAAATCTATCGACTGCTCTCGGGGTAGAATTGATATAATGACTGCCCAGCCGCTGACAGTAACGGAGTCTGATCAATCGCAGGGCGAGTTTAAAACCAGGGGCCTGGTAATAATAGAAAAAGCATTGCTAAAGCGATCTGCTTCAACAAAGATCCAATTCCACGCTTCCCACCTTTTAGACCTGGTAAGCGAATTAGACCAACGGGCTAAAACTTTCAAGATAACCGGTGGGGTGCACAGTGCCGCACTGGCCGACAACACAGCGATGCTCTTGCGATATGAGGATATCGGACGCCATAATGCAGTTGATAAGACCCTGGGCTGTGCTTTTATGAATCAAATATCCCTGTTTGATAAGTGCCTGGTTCTGAGCGGCCGGATATCCAATGAGATCCTGGCCAAAGCAGCACAAAATGGGATACCTGTTATCCTTTCCCGCTCTGCTCCAACCCTGCAGGCAGTTCAATGGGCTGAGCAATTGGGGATGACTACGGTGGGGTTTGCCCGGGGTAGCAGTTTCAATGTTTATACCCACCCCGAAAGAATAATCATATAGTATGAAATATGAAATTTATTGTATTTTTTGCAGGTATATTGTTATCCAGTGTAGAATTGATTAGTTTGAAAAGAGAATATTTTTCATCTCCGAGCTTTGATGCCTAAGACCTTGTTATGGTGTTGAAGCCTTTGGGTAAATCTGGAAACGGATTTGCCTCCCGTGCTTGGAAAGGAGTAAAGGTTTTAGCTATCGCACTCAATTAAAGTTATGTATTAGCAAGTGTATTTTAGTTAAATGGACCTCCTGTTCCGGCAGGAGGTCTTTGTTGCTTTATAAGCGGAGAGGTATTTTCGAGCAGGCATGAATTAAGTGTGCTGTAGGAGATTGCCCGCTATTTAAGTATAACTGAATATTTTTTCAAAAGCTTTGCTCTTAAGCTACTTCACCTAAAACTTCGGTCATGGGGACTTAGCCGACACGGTTTACAGCCGGTACGGTAAATCTGGAAACGGGTTTGCCTCCCTTACTTGGAAAGGAGTCATGGGCCTGTGAAAACAATTGGTGTTGCCTGTCATGCACAGGATATTATAGTTATGGATTGCTTTATCCTGCACCATACGTTGCTCATGGGCAAGGGGGAGCGTGCGTTTGGATATAACCCTGGATCATGATTTATTCATGAATTGGGATATAACTCCTCCTGTTACAGCAGGGGGTTTTTATATAGTGAAGGATCAAAATGGAAGGAGTGAATGTTGGTGGAAATGGTGAATCTATACATCAATGGGAAGGAGGTAGAAGCTCCAGCGGGGAGCACAATTATGCAGGCTGCCGATATGGCCGGGATAGACATTCCACGTCTTTGTTATGACCCCGACCTGAGCGCTTTGGGCGCATGTCGCCTATGCGTGGTAGAAGTAAAAGGTAATAGACTGTTGCCGGCCTCGTGTGTTACGCCAGTAATGCCGGGTATGGAAGTCTTTACTGAATCCCCTGCAGTAATTGAAGCACGGCAAACCATTCTGGAACTTCTGGTTGCTAACCATCCCCTGGATTGCATGACCTGCGATAAGATGGGCGATTGCAAACTGGCAGATTACTGCTACCAGTATGGCATTAAGGAAAGCCCATTTGTCGGAGAAAAACACCACTATCTATGTGATGACAGCAACCCATTTATCCTCCGGGATCTGAACAAATGCATCCTATGCGGTGCTTGTGTTAGAGCCTGTGAAGAAATGACCGGACAGGATAATCTTTCTTACCTCTATCGCGGCTTTGATAGGAAAGCTACCACGGCTGGCGATGTACCTTATGCCGAATCAGATTGCGTTTTTTGCGGCCAGTGTGTGGCGGTCTGCCCGACCGGTGCCTTGAGCGAAAAGACTATGGCTGGCCAGGCCCGCCGCTGGGAAATCGACCGGGTCAGGACTACCTGCCCCTTCTGCGGAACCGGATGCAATTTTGATCTGGCAGTTAAGGATGGCAAAGTAATCGGAGTGCTTTCCAATCCTGAGAGTCCTGCTAATGGACGCAGCCTATGCGTGAAAGGCCGTTTTGGCTGGGATTATATTTATAATGAGAAACGGCTTACTACTCCCTTAATTAAGAAAAGTGGTGAGTTCGTTCCCGCCAGCTGGGACGAAGCCCTTGACCTGATTGCAACTCGTCTCAATGAAATCAAGAAGCAATATGGTTCCGAAAGTTTTGCAGCTCTCAGTTCGGCCCGCTGCACCAATGAAGAAAACTACCTAGTGCAAAAATTCACCCGAGCCTATATGGGCACCAATAATGTTGATCATTGTGCTCGCACGTGACATGCGCCTACCGTGGCCGGTCTGGCCACTACTTTAGGCAGCGGTGCAATGACGAATCCCATCAGTGATATTACCAATGAAGCTGAATGCATGTTGCTGATTGGAACCAATACTACCGAAGCACATCCGGTAATAGGTTATAAAATGCGCCAGGCAGCTCGAAAAGGATGTAAATTAATTGTCTGTGATCCTCGCCATATTGACCTGGTAGATGAAGCTGATTATTGGGTGAGACATAAACCAGGCACTGATATACCTCTGTTAAATGGATTTATGCATATCATTATCAAGGAAGGCTTGGAAGACAAGCAGTTTATTGCTGAACGCACTGAAAACTATGAAGCACTAAAGGAAACGGTGGAAGCCTATAATCCCGAATATGTATCAGAACTTACTGGCGTGCCGGTTGATCTCTTATATAAAGTAGCTCGCTTATACGCTACTACCGACAAATCTATGTTGTTCTATACCCTGGGAATAACCGAGCACATATGCGGTACTCGGAATGTAATGAGTACAGCTAACCTGGCCATGCTTACTGGTCATCTGGGCAGACCAGGAACCGGTGTATGCCCCATACGCGGTCAAAACAATGTACAGGGAGCCTGTGACATGGGAGCCCTGCCCAACGTATTCCCAGCTTACCAGGCCGTCACCAATGACGATATCAGAGCTAAATTCGAAAAAGCCTGGGGAGCATCCCTGCCCGGCAATGTGGGGTTAAAAATTCCGGAGATGTTTGAAGGCGCTCACGAAGGTAAGGTTAAGGCTATGTATATACTGGGCGAGAATCCGGTATTAACTGATCCTAATGCCAATCATATTAAAGCAGCATTAGAACATCTTGATTTTCTAGTAGTCCAGGAGCTGTTTCTAACTGAAACTGCTATATATGCTGATGTTATACTGCCGGCTGCCAGCTTTGCTGAATGTGATGGTACTTTTACCAGTACTGAGCGGCGGGTACAAAGAGTACGTAAGGCTATTGAGCCATTACCCGGTCAGGCTAATTGGGAGACTATCTGCCAGATGTCAACTCGGCTAGGTTATCCTATGAGCTATGATCATCCCGAAGAGATATGGGATGAAATGGCTGCCCTGTCACCATCGATGACTGGTATCAATTATGCTCGCATTGACAAAGTTGGCATTCATTGGCCCTGCCCCAGCAGCGATCATCCGGGAACCGCATGTCTCCATCAGGGCGTATTCTCTAGGGGCCGTGGTTTGTTCCAGCCCTCCGAGCATATACCACCTGGAGAGGTACCGGATGCAGAATATCCATTCCTGCTGTCAACCGGTAGAATCCTATATCATTACAATGTCACTACCCCTTATTCCATGGGTATCAGCAGCGTGTGGGACCGGGAAAAAGCTGAAGTTAACCCGTTGGATGCAGAAAAACTCGGTATCAAAACTGGCAGTAAGATCAAAGTAACTTCCCGTCGTGGAGTGGTAACAACTGAAGTTACAGTCACAGACCGGGTAATGCCTGGAATAATCTGGATGTCTTTCCATCATACTGCTACACCTACTAATGAGCTTACCAGTCATCACCTTGATCCTATAACCGGAACTGGTGAATATAAGGTGTGTGCGGTAAAACTAGAAAAAATTGAGGTGTAAACTATGCGTAGAGTTCCTGTGGAGAATGCGGTAGGTTTAACCCTGGGTCATGATATAACCAGAATAGTACCTCAAAGCGAAAAATACTGCGCCTTTTCCAGAGGTCATGTGATTACCGCCCATGATATACTGCTTTTTTTAGAACTGGGTAAGAAGCATATTATGGTCTGGGAACCTGACGATAACCTTATTCATGAAGATGAAGGCGCCCAGCGAATTGCCAAAGCCGCGGCTGGAAATGGAGTATATTACTTAAAGCCCAGTCAAGGCCGGGTAAATTTAAAGGCGGATTATGACGGAGTATTGAAGGTGCAAACTGAACAACTCAACTGGGTAAACAATACTGATAATATAATATTGGCTACCCTGCACAACAATAGTCCAGTATCCAAAGACCAGACCATCGCCGGTACCCGAATAGTGCCTGTAGCCATTGACTGCCATGTGCTGCAAGAGGTGGAACGACTATGCTCAGAGCCTGTGGCGCTGCTTACTGTAAAGCCTTATCAGCCACTATGGGTAGCCGTAATAACTACCGGTTCGGAAGTAAATAATGGTTTGATAAGAGATGGCTTTGGCCGAGTAATTCGGCATAAAATCATACCCTTTGGCGGGCGCTGGATGAGTCAGGTAACTGTACCCGATGACCCCGACCTGATAGCGCTGGAAATCCAGAATTTCATTGCCGAAGGCGCCCAGTTAATCCTGGTCACCGGAGGAATGTCAGTAGATCCAGATGATGCTACTCCGTCAGGAATTAGACATTCTGGAGCTGACGTAATTTTTTACGGGGCGCCGGTTTTACCCGGATCTCAATTTATGCTGGCCTACCAGGGGACGGTACCCGTTTGTGGAGTACCGGGAGGAGCTTTATTCAGCCGCAGAACTACGCTGGATATTTTACTGCCGCGCTTCTTCTGTGCTGACATGATTTCTCGGGCTGATATTGCTGCCCTGGGACACGGTGGACTATGCGAAGAATGTAAGGTTTGCCATTATCCCATCTGTCCTTTCGGTAAATCTAGTATATAAAGGCAGGCTGTATTATGAAAAAAGACGTGACCATAGCAGGAGCTCAAGAACTAATCCTGGAGAATATATATCATCTTCCCTCGGAAAGAGTGTCCATAATGCATGCAGTCGGGCGAGTATTGGCTGAGGAATTGCTGGCTGATCAGGATCTTCCGTCTGCTCCACAATCTGCAGTTGACGGATTTGCTCTGGGAGATGATAGGGTTCCAATTAACAGCTATTTTTCGTTAGCAAGCTGTATGCACTCAGACGGATTATTCCCAGCGCAGCTCAGCAGTGGGCAGGCAGTGGGAGTAAATACCGGAGGTGAACTTCCATCAGGAGCCCTTTCAGTGATTATGCATGAAAAGGTACTGGTGAAAGGTGATACTATATGCGTAATGGAAGAAATAAAACCTGGTAACAACATCAAGCAGATCGGAGAAGATTATCAGCGGGGCGAAACACTGGCTAACGCCAACATGCTACTTGCTGCAGGCCATATTGGATTGCTGGCAGCTTTTGGACATAGCGAGGTATCAGTATATCGGCGCCCCCGAGTGGCTCTGCTGGGCCTGGGAAAAAACATTATTCCCTGTTCTCAAAATCCACCACGAGGCCAGACTAGAGATAGTAACAGCCCTTTATTGGCTGCCCTTGTTAGCCAGGCGGGAGGTTCGGTAGCAAGACATGAACTGCTCGCGGAGTTGGGAGAACAAAATCTGATCAGCTATTTGAGCAATTTAAAATCGATGACCGACTTGATAATAATAACTGGAGGAACATATGCCGAAAAACAGAGCGAAGCCCTAATGTTGTTGGAATCTGCAGGCGCCAGGATAATTTACTGGGGCACAGATATTCAACCCGGAAGCCA
>CAZHHJ010000066.1:0-2422 GCA_964531295.1 uncultured Syntrophomonas sp. | reverse complement strand
AATCTGCAGGCGCCAGGATAATTTACTGGGGCACAGATATTCAACCCGGAAGCCATAATGGCCTAGCACTGTATCACTCAATACCGGTATTTGCCCTGTCTGGAAACCCCGCTGCTTGTGCAGTCGGTTTCAACCTCTTTGTTGTGCCTGCCCTGCGTCAAATGCAGGGTTTACCCCCCCTACTTAGCAAGGTACAAGCCAGGTGTACAAACGGCTTTAACAAAGCAGCCCGCTCACACCGTTTGGTTAGAGGTAGAGTCAGTTATAGCAGTCAGGGTTGGGAAGTTACAATACTGCCCGGTCAAAAACCCAGTATGCTCAAATCACTGGTCAAATGTAATGCTCTGATCGATATGCCGGCAGGGCATCCACCGCTGGAGCCGGGTTTAGAGGTTACGGCCATTCTGCTGAAAGCAGATGAAAGTTGGTAAAATATATGAGAACTTTTAATATTCAGGAGGTGAAACAATAATGGCAGACTATAAAGAAATAGTCAGCAGATACAAAGATGTTCCAGGAGGAATCATAGAATCTTATCATGCCTTGCAGCGGGAATTTAACTATATACCTGAAGAAGCCGTTGTAACAGCAGCAGAGATATTTGACATTTCCAAAGCCAGGGCCTATGGTGTAGCAACTTTTTATTCTTATTTTCAGGTAGGTAAACGGGGCAAATATATCATTCGTATTTGCGAGAGCGCACCCTGCCATATAGCCGGTGCAGATGAGGTAATATCTGCTCTGGAAAAAGAACTGGGTATCAAGATGGGGGAAACTACCGCAGATGGCTTATTCACTCTGGAATTTGCTGAGTGTGTGGGCCAGTGTCAGGCTACTCCCGTTATCACTATTAACAGTAAACCCTATGGAGATCTAACTCCTGAAAAGGTAAATACAATTTTGGCTGAGTATAAGTAAAGCAAGAAAGGAGGGTAAAATAATGGCCGAGGAAATGCGCATTTTAATGCGTAATTATGGGAAAATAGATCCTTTGAATATTGACGATTATATCAACGCCGGTGGCTATAAAAGCCTGGACAAAGCCCGGGCTATGAGCCAGAAGGACTTGATTGAGGAAGTAAAAAAATCCGGGCTGCGCGGCCGGGGCGGTGCAGGGTTCAATGCCGGCATGAAGTGGGGTTTCTCTTACAATACTCCAGCTGATCAGAAGTATGTAGTCTGTAATGCTGATGAAGGAGAACCAGGCACTTATAAAGATAGGCTTATTATGGAAAATGATCCTCACAGTGTTCTTGAAGGTATGGCTGTTTGCGGTTATGCTATTGGTTCCAATAAAGGTTATATTTAC
Organism: uncultured Syntrophomonas sp.; assembly: GCA_964531295.1. Taxonomy (GTDB): domain Bacteria; phylum Bacillota; class Syntrophomonadia; order Syntrophomonadales; family Syntrophomonadaceae; genus JAAYJK01. The sequence continues at coordinate 1,113 of CAZHHJ010000066.1, read as the reverse complement.
TGCCGGGGTGAATATCCCTATGTGGTGGAAAAATTAAATACCGCCATAGATCAGGCTAAAGCCAAAGGCGTACTGGGAGATTTCGATATCGAAGTCCGTATGGGAGCAGGCGCCTATGTCTGTGGTGAAGAAAGTGCACTTATTGAATCTATCGAAGGGAAGCGGGGAGAACCCAGATTCAAACCACCTTTCCCGCCAGTAATCGGCTTATGGGGCAAACCAACTATTGTAAACAATGTCGAAACCTTTGCCAATATACCGGTTATATTAGAAAAAGGTGCCGTTTGGTATGCCGGCATAGGAGCAAAAAGTTATCCCGGAACCAAATTGATGACTCTCACCGGCGATGTAGCCAATCGCACTTTTATCGAAGTACCCACTGATACTACTATTCGTCAAGTTATCTTTGGTTTCGGCGGTGGCATTCCGGGCGGCAAAAAAATTAAGGCCGTTCAGATAGGCGGAACATCGGGTGGTTTCATTCCTGAAAGCCTGCTGGATACTCCTATTGACTTTGATTCCATGGGTGCCATAGGAGCAACCCTGGGATCAGGCGCAGTATTTGTTATGGATGAAAGCCGCGATATAGTTGACGTTGTTAAACGAATTACTAAATTTTTTGAACATGAATCATGTGGCAAGTGTTCACCCTGTCGTGAAGGTACCAAGAGAATGCATGAGCTGGTTGATAAAGTTTATCAGGGAGGGGGAGCTGCTGCAGACCTGGACTTGCTTAATCGGTTGGGGACCGTAATGTGTAAAGCTTGTCTTTGTGGTCTGGGTCAGGCAGCCCCCAGCCCTGTACTAACTACTTTACAACATTTTAAGGGTGATTACACCGCCAAGTTAAATTAGACCTCACGAAATTTACTTAGCGTATACCATACTTAGGTCGTCGACAAAGTCGGCAAGATGTTAAGCGGATATCTGTAGCGGGGAATTTAATTCTCCGCTACTTATTTTTAGAGGAAAGAAAAGCAATCTGAAATAAGGTGGGGATTCATTGCTTCTGTAAAACTATTAGCCTAGGGCCCAATTTATTAATTTCATAAAAATAGACCGCGTTTATCACGCGGTCTATTTTACTGTGTTTAATACAATCCGAATCTTTTT
>CAZHHJ010000065.1:0-11908 GCA_964531295.1 uncultured Syntrophomonas sp. | reverse complement strand
TAAGGAAGCACCTACGGCGCTATGGATTCCATGTTTGCTGCGCTCACAAATTAATATGGAGGCGGATCGGTCCTGGTGGGCCGCCTGGACTTCAAATCCAGTCGTGTGGCGGAGATCCCGTCACTGGTGAGTTCGATTCTCACACGCTTCCGCCAGAATATGATAAAAACCACCCGTATTTAGGCGGGCGGTTTTTTTGTGACTTGGAAAATTATTTCCCGGGAAATATCTACACTATTCTTCTAAATATCACCTGGGAGCGGAAATATTTTGAGAATACAGCTGTGATAGTGTCGAAGAAGATTAGATTTCTGCTAAAGGGATTTCGGGGACCACCCTGGTCCGGGGTAGGTGATCTGCCTTCATTTTATTACGGCACGATTAAGGGCGCAATTTGGTGTTCTCGTTCGCTCACCAATTATCGGAAGACGGGCAGCCTATTTCGACCCCAATAACGGATGAGGAATGCGATCAGCAAAACAATGGCCAGTATGAGGGAGATTAGCTGGATGCCTTTAGCATTAAAAAGGTAGATACCTAAACCGGTATATAGTATTGCCGTAGGAAGTTTACCTAAAGCAGAGGAAAAGGAAAAATTCCAAAAAGCAACCTCACTAATTGCTGCTGCTATATTGATTGCCGGAGTAGGTATAATTGGTATAACTCGGCCATTAATATACTCCAGAAGGCCAATTCTCCACCCAGGTCTTTAACATCATAACCCAGATGCTTTTTAACGAAGCCATGGGATTTTTCGCGTCCCAGAAGCCTGCATAGACCATAAGCCAGACATGCGCCAGTCAAGGCCCCGCTCCAGGACAACAGGACACCCATTTTAAAGCCGAACAGCATACCTGCTGCCGCAGCTAAAAAAAGAGAAGGAAAAACTGGAAAGGCAGCCTAAAAAACAAATAAAACAAAGGCAACCAGAGGAGCCATTATGCCAAATGTCCCGACATAGGAGGAAATTGCTGCTGCATTAATATTGTCCAGAACGTGAAATAAAACCAGGGGGAACCCTGCTCGAAATGGAACAAAATGGCAACGCATGGCTAATGAAATAGCCGCCGGTCAAATTATTGTCAAGTAATTCGGCTAAAAACCTTCGGCGTGAACCGGCAGAACCATATACTTATTAATTTCTGCTGTTCCCCAGCTGCTGGCAGATGATGAATAGAATCTTGTTTCTTTTAAGGGAATATAAATCGATGATAGATTCACTATGTTATAATTATCTTGATTTTACTTAATGGAGATTAGGCTTATGGGGATGAACGTGGTTGATTATTTTATTATCGCTATTTTAATATTGAGCGCGGTATCCGGGTTTAACAAAGGGTTAATAAACGCGGTCGGTAACATCATCAGCTTGCTAGCAGGCATTCTGCTGGCAGTTGTCTATTACGCCAATTTTGCCTCCTATATGCAAGAATATTATGGATTAACTACTGCCCTGAGTGAATTGATACGGAGCAAAATGCCATTGAGTGTTGCGAACATCGGAAGCAGTATTTTGACTAACGGGATGAACTTTGAGGATGCGGCCCACTACCTGGCTTATCTGCTGATACTGGCGCTGTCCTTTTTGGTGATTTTCTTCTTGAGCAGTAAAATTATTCAAGTGCTGTGGTCGGGCCTAGACAGTTTATTTTCCTGGGGATGGTTGTCATCAATTAACCGTCTGCTGGGCATGGTTTTGGCTGTGGCAAAGAGCTTGATAATATTGACCATCATATTAGGCTTAATGTATCCTGCCCTAGTACTTGCTTCAGGTATGGGATTTTATATAGTTCTACCGGTGGTTGATGCTCTGGACGAATCAATAGCGACTGCTTATATGCTGCAGACCTACGCGATGTTGATAGAATTGGCCGGCATAAACACTTGATCCACATTTCTATTGTATGTGCAAATAAGAGGCAAAAGCACCTTTAATACTATAAATCAACAGATTATTTAAAACAGCCGCAGAGAGGGTAATATATTATTAATCGTGCTAATGCCAAGCACGAATTTAAACATATAAAATAAAGGAGGTAGAAGCATTGCTCGATAAAACCGACCATCTGGAAAAGAATGCTTGGATTGCGTTGCTTCCGGGAGAAGAAAAAGCAGTACAGCAGTTCAATCTACAGTACCTGGATTTTTTAAACCAGAACAAAACCGAAAGGGAAGCGGTGGAGTGTATTTATCAAACTGCCAGGGCCCAGGGCTTCATAGAACTGGATGAGTGTAAGAAACTCAAACCCGGCCAAAAAATAGTTGTTAAAGAAAAAGGTAAGATATGTGCCCTGATAGTTGTGGGGCAGGAGCCTTTAGAGAATGGGATAAATATGGTAGCTTCTCACATCGATTCCCCCAGGTTAGATTTAAAGGCCAGACCACTTTACGAAGAAGATGGTCTGGCTTTACTAAAAACTCACTATTATGGAGGCATTAAAAAATACCAGTGGTTAGCGATACCGTTAGCCATGCATGGAGTGGTAGTTAAGAAAGACGGGCAGGTAGTAAATATCGTGGTGGGAGAAAAGGCAGAAGACCCGGTATTGACCATCTCGGATTTGCTTCCCCACCTGGCCAAGGAGCAAATGGAGAAAAAGATGTCCGAAGCGATTAGCGGGGAAGGGTTAAACGCATTGGTAGGAAGCATTCCTCTGCAGCAGGAGGGAAAAGACCTGGTAAAAGCTCATATCCTACAGATATTAAAAGAACAGTATGATGTAGAAGAAGAAGATTTCACCAGTGCCGAACTGGAAATGGTTCCGGCCTTTCCAGCCAGAGAGGTTGGTTTAGATCGAAGTATGATAGGTGGTTATGGACAGGATGACCGGGTAAGTGCATACGCATCCCTGCAGGGGATTTTAGAAGTGAAGAAACCAGCTAAAACCGCCCTGTGCCTTTTTGCAGACAAGGAGGAAATTGGCAGTACCGGGAATACCGGCCTGCACTCGCTGATAATAGAAAACATAGTGACAGAACTTATGCATTTAGCCGGCAAAACCAACTACCTCGATATAAGGCGCTGTTTGGCCAGATCTTGTGCATTATCCGCAGATGTCAATGCCGCCGTTGATCCTAATTACCCGGATGTTTTTGAGAAGAGAAATTGCAGCTTTTTGGCCAGAGGAGTGGTAATAACTAAATTTACCGGATCACGCGGCAAGTCAGAGTCCAGTGACGCTAACCCAGAGTTCCTAGGGAGAATCAGGAAGCTGTTTGATGATGAAAAAGTATCCTGGCAGGTGGGCGAACTAGGCAAAGTAGATATTGGCGGAGGCGGAACAGTTGCTCAGTATATGGCCTACTATGGTATGGAAGTAGTGGATTGTGGAGTGGCGGTAATGGGTATGCATTCACCTTTTGAAATAGTGAGCAAAGTAGATGTATACATGTCTTACAAAGCTTACCGGGCATTTATGCAGTCTTTTTAAACCCAGGTTAAAACTAATGTAGACTAGCTGTTTGGGCGGACGGCTAGGTAGAACTTTATTATATAAGGATTCAGTTAAGGAGGGGAGGCAGTTATGGAGAAGACCAGATTAACTCAAATGGTCAGGGCTGCTGGGTGAGCGGCTAAAATCGATCCAGGGTCTCTGGAACAAATATTGTTGGACTTTAAGCCTCCACAACACCCCGATTTACTGGTAGGTATGGACAGCAGAGATGATGCCGGCGTTTACCGAATAAACAGTGAACAGGCAGTTATCCAGACGGTAGATTTTTTTACCCCCATGGTGGATGATCCATATCTTTTCGGGCAAATTGCGGCTGTTAATGCTATCAACGACGTATATGCCATGGGGGGAAAGCCGCTCCTGGCCTTAAACATCGTTTGTTTTCCAGTCTGTGAGGATCTTAAAATTCTGCGCAGCATATTAGATGGCGGACTGTCTAAAATAATAGAAGCGGGTGCTTTACTAGTGGGGGGACATACCGTTGATGATAACGAACCCAAATACGGATTAGCGGTCACCGGACTGGTTCATCCAGCGCTGGTAATAGGTAATGCCGGAGCCCAGCCTGGTGACGTACTATTTCTAACTAAACCTATCGGCAATGGAATCATAACCACCGCCATAAAAGCCGAAATAGTATCGGAGGCTGCGTATCAAGAAGGAATAAAGTGGATGACCAAGTTAAACAATCACGCGGCAGAAGCCATAAGGACAGTAGCAGTGAGTGCGCTGACTGATGTTACAGGATTTGGTATGGTTGGACACCTGTATGAAATGGCGGCCGCCAGTCAGGTGAAAATTGAATTATATGCCGATCAAGTGCAATTAATGGAAGGAGCTCTAGAATATGCTCAGATGGGCTTAATACCTGAAGGAGCATATAAGAATCGGAGCTATTTACAGGATAAAAGCATCAGCGATCAGGATGTCGATAGAGCAGTACTGGATATCTTGTTTTCTCCAGAAACTGCCGGCGGTCTGCTAATATCAGTAGCTGAGGACCAGGCAGGAGCACTTCTCGAAGCTATGCAGCACAGGCAGTGTGCATGTTTTATGGTGGGGCGAGTACTGAAGGAGGGTTTTAAGCCTATCCGGATAAGGAATTTGTAAGCTTTTGCCTGAATCGGGAGGGTAAGATGGAGAGAAAAGAATTTAACTTGGGCGATATTGTACGTATGAAAAAGAAACATCCCTGCGGCAGCTATCACTGGGAAATTACTCGTATGGGAGCGGATATTAAAATTAAATGCCAGGGCTGCGGGAGGATAGTAATGCTCCCTCGTCTGCAATTTGAGAAACGGATGCTTAGAGTAGAAAAATAAAACCTTAGCGGTAACAACGTCCTCTTCTTCTGCATAGCATGCTATCAGGGGGATACTAGCTTGAAAGGGGAATAAAGATGATTGTTAAACCAGAAGGGGAGGCAAAATTTTCCGCCGGGGATCTGGTTACCGTTAAAAACATGCCCCGCGGTGATAAATTTTGTATCATAGCTTTCAAACATGATGAACAAGGGGAAGCGATAGCCGTTTTGAAAGCCCTGTTCAACAATACTTTTATTATTGAAAAACCGGTATCAGAGCTTAATAGTCTGCTTATCAAAGGCAGCCTTTAATCCGCAGAAGTATTGCCATAGTAAATTTATACTGGTATAATAATTGGAAGTCCCTGCTCCGGTATTACCGGAGCCTAAGGCCCTTCTCAAGGGCTAGTCCATAGGGAGGAGGTGTAACGATGCGCACATATGAGATGATGTTCATTCTCAAGCCAGATCTTTCTGAAGAAGATTTTGCCGAAGCCAAAGAAAGACTGCAAAAAATTATCGCTGACTTTGGTGGTGAGTTTATTAAGGAACTGGATGGCTGGGGAAAAAAGAGGTTGGCATACAACATTCAGGATTACCCCGAAGGGATATATTCCGTCTGGCATTTTAACGGAGAGACTGAAACCGTGAATGAGTTGGACCGGATAATAAAAATCTCGGATAAATTCTTGCGCCACATGATCATCCGCTTGGAAGAATAGTATTGAAATAACCTGAACGGGAGGTAGGCTGGTTTGTTAAACAGAGTTATATTAATCGGGCGTCTCACTCAGGATCCAGAATTAAGATACACTCAAAACGGAACAGCAGTAGGTTCATTTACCGTAGCAGTAAACCGAAAATTTAAAAGGGACGAGGCTGATTTTGTTCCCATCGTAGTATGGAATAAAACGGCTGAAAATTGCGCTAATTACCTGGGCAAGGGCAGGCTGGTGGCAGTGGAAGGAAGGCTCCAGATACGGAGTTATGAGACCCAGGAGGGACAGCGTCGTCGGGTAACAGAAGTGGTGGCTGATGAGGTAAAGTTTCTGGATAGAGGTGGGACTAGCAGTAGTACCAATGCGGCTCAAACCAGTCCATCCAAAGGTTCAGGAGATGATTGGGGAAAATTCGGTCAGGAAGTTAATCTTACCGACATAGACATAGTCGATCAAAATGAAGAAGATGATGAAATACCTTTCTAAACGAGGAGTGAAAAAAGTTTGAAGAGAGATAAACGCAAAAAAAGGCGTCAGTGCAATTTTTGCGCGGACAAAATTGAACATATAAATTATAAGGAAATTCCCAAATTGCGCCGGTATATAACTGAAAGAGGAAAAATCCTACCGCGAAGAATAACCGGCAATTGTGCCCAACATCAGCGGCAGATAACGGTAGCAATTAAAAGAGCCCGGACCATGGCTTTACTGCCATACACAGCCGAATAAAACAAAGGAAGCCCTCATATATCTGAGGGCTTATCTTATTGTCTACTCTCCGAGCAGGAAATTAATGGAATTAAAGAGAAGGTATAAATGGAGGTGGTAGGCGTGAAGAAAAAAAACCATGAGGTCTTATTTGCCAGCAACTTGAAGATGACCGAATCACTTAAAGCAGAACTGGTAGAGGCGGTTGGAACACTATTCAAAGCACTGCTGAGGGCAGATTATGCTAATGTCAGTGATGCACTGGCTTCAATAATAATGATCACGTATATTCTATCCAGAAAACTGGGAGTGGACTTCCAGACCGTTGACCTTCTGGCCAGGAAAAAACTCCAAACAGGAATGATAGATTCTAATGAAAAAGACCAATGGTATGAGGATATGGATCATTTACTGAATTACCTGGGCAACAGAAAGAGGTGATAAATTGCCAACATTCATTTTTTTCCTTTTATCCACGTCGATAATCTGTATAGCCCTGGCATTATTACCTGGAATAGCCCTGATTACAGGGATAGCATGGGGAACCCTGCTAATAGTAGCAGGACAATATTTGGAATCAAGCAAAATTTTGCTCATATTTTTAATTAATATATTGCTCTTAGTTATCATGGCCGGAGCCAACAATTTAATAGGTTATTTGGCTTTCTATGGCATAGCGGTCATCGTTATGACCATGATGTTAAACAATGGCAAGGATTACTACCAGATACAGAAGATGGGAGTAATAAGCGCCATCCTGGGGGTCAGTCTTTTCTTGCTGTTTTCCCATCTTTTTTCAGGAGGCATAGGGATTAGTGAATTAGAAGCAGAGTTAAATAAGTCTGCCGTGGAAAACATTAGTGTTTATGAAGAAATGGGGATATTTGATGTATACGAGCAGATGGGGATAAGTCAGTCCGAAATGGAGACATCACTGAAGAAAAACATAAGTGAATTTACCCGTCATTTACCTGCAATTTTCTACAATCAGGCAATTATAGCAGTATTTTTAATGCTGCTTTTTGCCTCCAATATTAGCCGAAAACGAAACAGTGAACGTCTAAAGAAGAAATCATTCCGGGAAGAAAGCATGCCCTGGCAGCTGGTATGGATAGCTATTGCAGGACTGGGTTTATGGATATGGGGAAGAGATGAGTTAAACAATATATACTATATCGGGTCCAATATATTGTGGATCATAGTGCCAATTACGATATATTACGGATTAGCTACCTTAATATTCGAAATAGCGGAACAGAAGCAGTCGACCAGGGTTTTCCTAATAATAGGTTTAATTTTAATGACATTGATCTTTCCTCTATCTGCTATTATATTCGTAAGTATTATTGGATTATTTGATTCACTGATTGATTTTCGGAAATTGCGAACGGGCAGGAGGAATGAATAATGAAAGTTATTTTGATTAAAGATGTTAAGAAACTAGGGACAACAGGGGAAATTAAAGAAGTATCCGCTGGTTATGCCAGAAATTATTTGATACCCCAGGGCTTGGCGCTAGAGGCTACCCATACCAGGCTAAAGGAAACAGAGGAAAAGGATCTCAAACAGCAAAAACAAAAGGAGAAGGAAGAAGCTGCCGCCGGCGTGTTGCAGGAGCAACTAGACGGTAAATCCATCCGGTTGCTGGCCCGCACCGGGGGAAGTGATAAGCTGTTTGGGGCGATAACAGTTAAAGAGATAGCAGAAGCCCTGCAGAAAGAACATGGAATTAAAATAGACAAGAAAAAGATTGAGTTGAAGGATCCTATCAAACATCTGGGTACTTATGAAGCCAAAGTTAAAATATATCCGTCGATTCAGGCCAATATACAGATAATCGTCGCAGCTGAATAAACTAGGGGGATAAAGGTGAAACACTATCAGGTAAAAGACATGAGAAGGACAGCAATTACAGATCTCGATAAACTGCCGTGGAGAGTCGAGAGTTTATATGATAAACTACATCAATTTTATGGGCCCCAGGAGTTGGTATTAAAAGCCAATAAATTGGATGCCATAGAACTTATGAACTCTGATGTGCTGGAGGATAAGATCCTGGCTTTGCGCAGAGTTCTAATGGAGGATCCAACCATTATCGGCCTACTGTACCCCGACAGATTATCCATGGAAGTGGCTGCTTTAGAAGAAACATTTTCAGAGTTATGCACTCGCCGGCAAATAGAAGAAGACCTGCATAACAGCATACAACGGAAAATGAATGAAAAACATAATGAATATATTCAGGAAATTAAGCTGCAGATACTCAAGGAACAAAAAAACTCTCCGGAAAATGCGCAGACCCTTAAGAATCTCGGCCGTCTGGAAAAAATGGAAAACATAAATCTGAGCAAATCCGTCTTGGATATATTAAGACCAGCTGATTTTGACGAGATTATAGGACAGGATAAGGCTATAAAGGCATTAGTATCAAAGCTGAACACTCCTTATCCTCAGCATATATTGCTTTATGGTCCTCCGGGAGTGGGCAAAACGAGTTGTGCCAGACTGGCGTTGGAATTAGTTAAAGACAGGCAGCAAAACGGGTTTAGCAAAGAGGCGCCATTTATAGAAGTGGATGGAACTACCCTGCGCTGGGATCCGCGGGAATCAACTAACCCACTGTTGGGTTCAGTCCATGATCCGATTTATCAAGGAGCGAGGAAAGATCTGGCCGACGAAGGTATACCTGAACCAAAACCTGGTCTGGTCAGTGATGCCCATGGGGGAATACTCTTTATAGATGAAATTGGAGAAATGGATGCCGCCTTACAGAGTAAACTACTCAAGGTTTTAGAAGATAAAAGAATTTTTTTTGAATCAGCTTATTATGATCCCCATAATGAACGTACACCCAGATATATCAAACAGATGTTTGAGCAGGGGGTGCCAGCGGATTTTGTATTGATTGGGGCTACTACCCGCAGCCAGGAAGAAATAAATTCAGCCTTAAGATCGCGCTGTATGGAAATATTCTTTGATCCGCTGACTCCGGAACAGACCAGAAATATTGTTAAGCACTCCGCGCAGAAGTTGGATATTGCACTGGAAGAAGGCATCCCGGAGTTAATCAGTGATTATGCTGATGACGGCCGATCCGCTAATAAGCTGCTGGTAGATGCCTATTCAATTGCACTTAATGAAAACAACAGCGAGGAAAACAGGCTGCTGGTGGGGAAGCATGAGGTTTATGAGGCTATACAAAACAGCCGCATAACACTTAACATTGATAATAAAGCTTCTGACGAAAGTGAAGTAGGTAAGATATTTGGACTGGGCGCCTATGGTTACCGGGGAAGATTGCTTGAAATTGAAGCTATTGCTTTTCCCGCTGAACCAAAAGGCGAAGGTAGAGTTCGCTTTAATGATACTGCCGGTTCCATGGCCAGGGATTCGGTTTTTAATGCGGCCTCAGTAATCCGCAGCGAATTTGGCGAAAACATATATGATTTTGATTTGCATATCAATTTTATAGGAGGCGGGAAAGTAGAGGGCCCTTCAGCAGGTGCCGCTATATACCTGGCCGTATTGAGTGCACTAAAAACAATACCTGTTCGACAGGATATCGCAGTAACCGGGGAGATATCTTTGCAGGGACGAGTCAAACCGGTAGGTGGATTACATGAAAAAATCCATGCTGCCTGGCAGGCGGGGATAAAAAAAATCTTGATACCATACGATAACCGAGAAGACCTGGCAGATGATTGGCCGGGCATAGATATTATACCGATAGCCTCTATAAAAGAAGCTTATCCACATATTTTTGAAGAAGTATAGGGACAGAAGGGGAACTTTTATTTTATGCTGGCACTTAGCTCTTAACACCATAAATGGTATAATTACGTAAACCATGTTCCTGTAAAGGGAGTAATGGCTTGGCCTTTGCATGGAGCAGGTGAAATGACCATTATTGACACTGGAATAGGCTTCTGCTAATATTAGCTTGCTGTTAGCGAGACAGCCAATTTATTGATTTCAACTGGCTCAATCCAGGCTAAACGAGCAGGGGGTGGACTGATGTCAGCCACAGTATTAATAGGAAGCCAGTGGGGAGATGAAGGAAAAGGAAAAATCACTGATGTTCTGGCGGAAAAGGCGGACTGCGTGGTAAGATACCAGGGAGGAAGCAATGCCGGGCACACAGTGGAAGTGGCTAATGAAAAATTCCAGCTCCATCTGATTCCATCGGGAATCTTATATCCCAATACTTTGTGTATAGTTGCCAATGGAGTAGTAGTAGATATGGGCAAGGTAATTGAAGAATTGGAATCACTGCAGGCCCGGGGCATCGATACCAGCAACCTGCGCATCAGCTTAAAGGCACCGGTAGTATTGCCTTATCACAAAAAGCTAGATGAGTTGGAAGACTGGGAAAGCCATATCGGAACAACGAAAAAAGGAATAGGGCCTACCTATGCAGACAAGATAAACCGGATTGGACTTAGAATATGTGATTTACTGCAAGAACCGGAACAAATGGAAAAGGCCTTTAAGAAACTGGTACAATATAAAAACAGAATTCTCCAAGAGATATACCATGAAGAAGGATTCGATTACCAAGAAATTATGCAGGAAGCACTGGAACAGGTGAATCAACTAAAACCTTACCTGGCGGATACATCCTTATTGATTTATGAAAGCATTAAGCAAGGGAAAAAAGTTTTGTTTGAAGGAGCGCAGGGTACTCTGTTGGATATCGATCATGGTACCTATCCCTATGTAACCTCTTCTCATCCTATATCTGGAGGGGCCTGTGTAGGGGCCGGAATCGGACCTACTCAAATCAGCAAGGTCCTGGGAGTGGTTAAGGCATATACCACCCGAGTGGGTGCGGGTCCATTTCCGACTGAACTCATGGACCAAACTGGAGATCTGCTCCGGAAAAGAGGGGCTGAATTCGGCACCACTACCGGTAGACCGAGGAGATGTGGTTGGTTGGATATAGTAATCCTCCGTTATGCCACCCGGGTAAACGGCATGACTGATATGGCCATTACAAAACTGGATGTATTAGATGGGTTTAAAACCCTTAAAATCTGTATAGCCTACCACTATAAAGATAAATTATTGTATGAATTTCCTGAGACATTGAGTGTACTTGAACAATGTGTACCTGAATACATCGAAATGCCGGGTTGGCAAGAGGATATAAGCGGTGTCACCCGATGGGGAGATCTGCCGGCCAATGCGCGGGCTTATTTAAATAAAATTGAAGAAATTACGGGAGTTAAACAGAGTCTGATTGCGGTGGGTGCCAAACGAAGCCAGACCATAGTAAATGGCGACCTGTTTGCATAATCATACTATATGGGCGCATAACTCAGCGGGAGAGTGCCACCTTCACACGGTGGAAGTCGCAGGTTCGAAACCTGCTGCGCCCACCATATGGATATTCTATTACTTGCACAACTGCAGTATTTTTGTTAATATAAAATCTGCAAAGATTGCGGAGCCGTGGTGGAGTGGTTACCATGCCGGCCTGTCAAGCCGGAGGTCGTGGGTTCAAATCCCATCGGCTTCGCCATATTTTTTTTTGTTGGTTTATGCGGGAGTAGCTCAGTGGTAGAGCACCGGCTTCCCAAGCCGGGTGTCGAGGGTTCGAACCCCTTTTCCCGCTCCATTGTTAAGTTAGCGAGCGAACGCGAGCATGGGATCAGTAGTCCTGTAAAGGGCTCCATTGTTAAGTTAGCGAGCGAACGCGAGCATGGGATCAGTAGTCCTGTAAA
>CAZHHJ010000064.1:0-12000 GCA_964531295.1 uncultured Syntrophomonas sp. | reverse complement strand
TTAAAGAGTACTCCATCTATATCCAGTAAACAGATATTAAAATCTTTCTCAGTAGTGCTCTGACTACCGATATGATAATCTATCAATTCTATTGAGCCTCCAGAAATACCTGCCTGTGCAGGCAAAAAATCGTAGAAAGAGTGAAAATTTAACAATAACTACTAACGAGAATATTTATCACCTAGCAGCGTGATATTTTTTTGGGAAAGGGTCCAATGCCTCGTCGCATAGATGCCTGGCCAACGATGCTGTGTATTCTTTCCAATTACTTTCGATAGTTCTGGCCAGGTAGATGAAGCGTTATTGATTATCTCAATTTTCGAGTAGCGCCTATCACCCAGGGATGGGAAATGCTTTATATCCGTTGTCATTACTCATAATGGCCTGATCCGCTCTTTTCCTTGGATTTTGGAGCTATCCCACGTTAGCGGGCCAGGAATAGGTTTGCGTGGGCAGGGATTTAATGCAAAACAAAGAATAGCAATATAAAGGGTAATTTGCGATAAGCATCCCATGTTCCGAAGTTGATAGGAAGAACCATCCCCACTGTCAACTACCCATTGTCAATTATAGGAGGGATAGATGAGTGAGCGACAATATTCAGCGTAAGATGCAGATGGAGAATGAGCGGCTACAGTATTTGAACAGCATTTACAATGATATTTTTATGCATATGCCTAATGGTGCTATCATAGTTGATCAAAAGGGAAATATTACCGAGGCCAATTTGGCTGCGCAGGCAATTTTAGAGCATGATTTACAGGAAATGCAGGGAAAACACCTTAGTATTTATCTGGGGGAAAATATTCCTCATACCCAGACCATGCTGGAGACCGGCCAATCTTACCGGGATGAGGAATTATTAATACCCGGGCTGGAACACAACCTGCATGCAGTTATATCAGGTATCGCGGTTAGAAACAGGGAAGGTATTATCAGGGGTGGAGTGCTATTCCTGAGTCCAATAAAAGATATTCATCTTTTGGTCAATCGTTTCAGCGGAGCTAGAGCCAGTTATTCTTTTAGGGACATTATTACCACCAGCCATAGTATGAAAGAGGCTATCCACTTGGCTAATATGGCAGCGGCCAGTGTGAGTAATGTTATGCTGGAAGGGGAGAGTGGTACCGGTAAAGAAGTTTTTGCCCAGGCCATCCACAACGAAAGTCCGCGCAGCAAAGGACCTTTTGTGGCCGTAAATTGTGGGGCTATCCCGAGAGACCTGATAGGGAGTGAGTTGTTTGGATACACCGGAGGGGCTTTTACCGGGGCACTCAAGGGCGGCAAATCCGGCAAATTTGAACTGGCCACAGGGGGAACCTTGTTTTTGGATGAAATTGGCGATATGCCCTGGGAACAGCAGGTCACCCTTTTGCGAGTCCTGCAGGAAAAGAGTATTACCCGCATCGGAGACAATCGGAATATCCCGGTAGATGTGAGGGTTATCTGTGCCACCAATAAAAACTTATGGCAGGAAGTTGAAGCAGGCAATTTCAGAGCCGACCTGTATTATCGCTTGAATGTAATTAGCATTGATATTCCTCCGCTCAGACAGCGCAAAGAAGATATTATGGTACTATTCGATTATTTTCTCAGCAAAACTCCAGTTGCTAAACCACCCGGGGAAGAAGAAAGGAGGAAAATAGAAGAATTGCTTATTCAATACAGCTGGCCCGGAAACATCAGGGAACTGCAAAATGTGCTGGAGAGAATGGTGCATATGGCCGGGAGCCAGTCGATGGAAGTAAAACATTTACCTCCTGAGTTGCGACATATCAACTATGAAACACTTGTTATCAATAAGGACCTTGATCCATCAGGGATAAGTATATTTGAGGCCAGGGGAAAACATAAAAAAATGATGCAGGAGCAGGAACGGGATATGATAATCAGACTAATTGAGCGATTCTCTGGCAATATAAGCAGAGTGGCGAGCGAAATGGGGGTTAATCGCAGTACTATATACCGAAAAATGAAACGTTACAAAATCCAAGGTTAAAAGTGTCGCATAGTGGTGTAACGTGACGCATAATGCCACACCGTGCATCAGAAAAAAACAAGTTATTTTTCCTATAAAGTTAAGACCTGTGTTCGGAAAAGGCCGTCTAGTAAGAGCGGCCTTAATTTTTTATCCCCGGATATTTTAACTGGCATAGTTATTGCATATACTATTCATAAGTTCTGGAATATTTTTAGAATAAAGGAGGATGGGAACATGTTTGATTTGGCCCACCGTCGTAGAAGAAGAGAATTACTGGAAAGTCTGTTTAACCCGGACCTGGTAAAAGATTTTGTCAGCGGCGATTTGCTTAACGAAATAGGCGTAAATATCCGCGCAGATATAAAGGAAAACGACAGTGAATATATAGTAGAAGCAGAACTGCCTGGAGTTAACAAAGAAGAAATAGTCGTTGAGTTCAAGGAAGATGTGCTTACCATTACGGCTCAAAAACAGAAAGATCTTGAGGAAGAGAAAGAGAACTATGTTCGCCGGGAAAGAAAGCATGGTAAGGTGAGCAGGAGTTTTTATGTACAAAATATTAATGTGGAAGCAATTAATGCAGATTATAAAGATGGGATCCTGAAAGTCATTCTTCCCAAACTGCAGGAAAGTCCACCTGACAGCCATCGAATAGAGATTAAGTAAAAGAGAAAACGCTTAATAGGGTCGAGATTGATAATGAGAGGTGGAATGCTAAATGGCAATAATTAAGAGTATAACTTTGCGAAATAATATTACAGCCAGTTATGAGGGAGACGTTTTAAATGGTAAACCACATGGTCTAGGGACTGCCTATTACTACAATTCTGGTAAATACGAAGGCCAATGGCAAGAAGGCAGACGTAGCGGATCGGGTAAAGAATTTTACTTGGATGGGACCCTTCGTTATGATGGCGAATGGCTAGAAGACCTACGCAGCGGTCAGGGTAAATCATATTACACTGATGGAACATTAGCTTATGAAGGTAAGTGGATCAAGGATAGACCGGAAAATTCCCCTTGAGTCACTTCCTTCTAATATACACTCTCACTCTCCAGCTTGTGCCAAATAGATAGAAGTCACTAACCCCCCCACCCCTATTACATCTCCATATAAACCCTGCCCTCTAGGCAGGTTTTTTTTTGCTCAGCTACGGTGGGAATTTGAGGGCAGGGATAGTTCTTGCTGTAAAGCTCAGCGAAAAATCTGTTACCAAGAACTATCCCCATTGTTACCTGGAAAACAAAAGAGGAAGCAGTGCTTAAAGGAGAAAAATGTATTTTTTTAAGTTATCTTTGATTATACTAGAATAATAAAGCAGGAGTTTTTCACGAGGATATATAATGTGAAGATAGCATAACACCATAAACATCAGGGAGAATTATGAGGTTTGCTCACTATTTGCATGAAAATACCAATTGAAAGCAAAAATAATGGTGCGGGCTAATTTAGTCCAATACTTATTTAGATATCTTCTAAGGGTTAACAGTATTTATACCCAGATTTTTCCCCGATCAAGAAATCATTATTAAGCAGAAGTTTTGTTAAGGAGGAATAAGATGTCGTTAAAACAAACACCACTCTATCCAATGCACCTCAAGTATAACGGTAAGATTATAGACTTTGGGGGGTGGGAATTGCCGATCCAATATGAAGGGATGGGTATAATCAAAGAACATAATATGGTGCGTGAAAAAGCAGGAATCTTCGATGTCTCGCACATGGGAGAGGTTTTTGTGAGCGGGGAAAAGGCCGAGGATTTCATACAAAAACTAGTAAGCAATAATGTGAAGACTTTAAAGGATGGGCAGGTACTTTACGGTCTGATGTGTTATCCCAGTGGCGGAGTAGTGGATGACCTCCTGGTATACAGGTACCACAAGAATAAATATCTTCTGGTGGTAAATGCCTCCAATGTAGAGAAGGACTTTGAGTGGATTACCCAAAACTTGATAGAGGGAATGGAAGCAAAGAATGTTTCCGATGAATGGGCGCAGCTTGCTTTGCAGGGACCTGAAGCCCAGGGCATCTTACAGAAGATAAGCGATACAGATCTAAACACTATTCGCTTCTTCTGCTTTAATCCTGCGGTTAAAATATCTGGAGTAGAATGCATGGTATCCAGGACTGGATATACGGGAGAAGATGGATTTGAAATATATGTCCAGCCTAAGGATGCAATTTTTATCTGGGAAGAGATACTGCAGGCGGGAGGAGATATGGTGAACCCGGTCGGTTTAGGCGCCAGGGACAGCCTTAGATTTGAAGCTAAACTCCCCTTATACGGTCAGGAAATTGATCAGGATATAACTCCCTTGGAAGCAGGCCTGGGGTTTTATGTTAAACTGGATACGGATGATTTTATCGGTAAATCTGCTCTGCTCAAACAGAAAGAAGAAGGTTTAAAAAGGAAAGTGGTGGAGTTTTCCATGCTAGGCAAAGGAATTCCCCGCTCCCATTATGAGGTCCAAAAAAATGGGGTTACTATCGGCCATGTTACCACTGGACTGTATTCGCCCACTTTCAAAAAACCGATCGGCCTGGCTTTGATAGACATTGGGTTTAGTGAGCCGGGTACTCTGATTGATATTATGATACGGGATAAAGCAGTGCAGGCAGTGGTTGGACAGGGCCTATTCTATAAGAAAAAAACTAAATTAAAATAAGGGTTTAGCAGCCTTCACTTATCAATATCAACAAAATTTAACGGAGGGGTTACTATGAATATTCCTAAGAAATTGCTTTATACCAGCGAGCACGAGTGGATCAGGGTTGACGGAGAAAAAGTCCACCTCGGCATTACCGATTACGCTCAACACCACCTGGGAGATATAGTATTTGTAGAACTTCCAGAACTGGGTGAGGCAGTGGCTATGGGTGAGTCTATAGGGGTGATTGAATCTGTTAAGGCGGTGGCCACTCTTTTCAGTCCGGCAGGGGGAAAAGTCATCGAAGTTAATGAGGAATTAGCGGAAGCGCCTGAATTGCTAAATGAGGATCCTTATGGGAACTGGATTGCCATAATAGAATTGACCGAGCCCGGTGATCTGGAAAAACTCATGTCAGCTGAAGCCTATAGCGCATTTTGCGAGACTCTAGACTAACCTGCTACTAATTTGTAGCATGGAAAGAAAATGTGAAAAGGGGGGAAGGCCATGAGATATACTCCTAATCCGCCTTGGGTAGTAAAGGACATGCTTCAGTCAATAGGCCTGAACACTATGGATGAGTTATTCAGCGACGTTAAAGCTGAATTAAAAGTCCAGAATCCTTTGAACCTTTCTGAAGGAATAGGCGAAATGGAGCTTCGCCGCTTGATGAAGGATCTGGCCGCTCGGAATGTAAACACGGAAGATTACCCATGTTTCCTGGGGGCCGGCGCTTATGATCATTATATACCGGCAGCCTTGGAGCAACTGCTGTTGCGGTCGGAATTTTACACTGCTTACACGCCCTACCAGCCTGAAATGAGCCAAGGCATTTTGCAGTCTATTTTTGAATATCAGACCATGATATGCAAACTCACGGGAATGGATGTATCCAATGCTTCAATGTATGATGGGGGAAGTGCCCTGGCTGAAGCCTGTAACCTGGCCTGTACCAGTAGTAAGGGACGCAGAAAGGTAATAATATCGGATACCGTTCATCCTGAATACCTGGATATATTAAAGGCCTACTCACTTTCCGGGAGCATGGAAGTAATCCTGGTACCAGGGCAGGAGGGAGCAGCAGATATTGATGCTATGATTCGGGCAGTTGATGAGCAAACTGCCTGTGCCGTCATCCAACAGCCTAATTTCTATGGCATACTGGAAGATGCTGAAGCCCTGGAAAAGGCAGTGCACGAAAAAAAAGGCTTGTTTATTATGGCTGTGGAGCCTATTTCATTGGCCTGCTTGAAGTCCCCGGCTGAATGGGGGGCGGATATTGCAGTGGGAGAAGGTCAGCCCCTGGGCAATAGTTTAAGCCTGGGAGGACCATACCTGGGCCTTTTTGCGGCTCGCAAGGCTTTTATGCGTAAAATTCCGGGCCGGATAGTTGGCCAAAGTACTGATCTGGATGGCAAGAGGGCTTATGTATTAACCTTGCAGGCCCGGGAACAACATATCCGACGGGAAAAAGCGGGATCCAATATATGCTCCAATCAAGCTTTGTGTGCTCTGGCAGCCAGCATGTACCTAACTTTTGTGGGTGAAAAAGGCTTAAAAGATATAGCGACTCGCTGTCATCAGCTGGCATTATATGCCCAACAACAATTAGAAAAGGCGGGACTGGAATTAAAATATAAAGAGCCTTATTTTATGGAATTTGCCCTTAAAGTAGATGATCCTGCTGCCGCTAATCGAAAATTGTTGGAAAACGGTATTATAGGCGGATATGAACTGGATGATGCCCTGTTGCTGGCTTTTACCGAGAAAAGGACCAAAGATGAGATCGACCGGTTGGCAGCAGTGTTAGGAGGAAAATAGGATGAGTAAACTTATTTTTGAGAAGCATGTCAAAGATAGCAATCCTTTTGCACTGCCTGGGCTGGCAATACCATCCGGGAACGTGGCTGATAGTATTCCTCGGCAATTTCTACGGGAGCAGGACATAGCTTTGCCGGAGGTAAGTGAAGTAGAAGCAGTACGTCATTTTACTGAACTCTCTACCCGTGCTTATGGGGTGGATAGCGGGTTCTATCCTCTCGGTTCCTGCACCATGAAATATAATCCCAAAATAAATGAGTGGGCTGCCAGACTGCCGGGATTGGCTGGACTTCATCCCTATCAGGCGGAAGATACCATACAGGGTGCTCTGCAAATATATTATGAGATGCAGGAGATGCTGTCTGAAATAACCGGCATGGATGGATTTTCATTGCAACCGGCCGCCGGCGCGCACGGTGAAATGGCCGGGGTTATGACTATCAAGGCCTATCATCTAAATCGTCAGGATTACCAGAGAACTAAAATGATGGTTCCAGACTCAGCCCATGGCACTAACCCGGCTACGGCCAATATGGTAGGGTTTGAGGTCATTGAAATAAAATCCAACCATCGCGGCCTGGTGGATCTGGATGATTTGCGGGCTAAAATGAATAATCAGGTAGCCGGCTTGATGCTTACCAATCCTAACACTCTGGGCCTATTTGAAGAAGAAATCCAGGAAATTGCTAGCATAGTGCACGGCGAGGGAGGACTGCTCTATTATGATGGAGCTAATCTGAACGGTATCATCGGGGTTGCCCGGCCGGGAGACATGGGATTTGATGTCATACATTTGAACCTGCACAAAACTTTTGCTGCTCCCCATGGTGGTGGAGGGCCAGGATCGGGACCGCTGGGGGTTAAATCGATACTGCTCGACTTTTTGCCTAAGCCAGTGGCAATCAAAAAAGGTGATAGATATGGCTTCAATTATGATATACCCCAATCCATCGGCAAGGTGAAAAATTTTTATGGGAATTTTGGAGTCATTGTCAAAGCCTATGTATACCTTAAAGCACTGGGAGCGGAAGGGATTAAAGAAGCTTGTGAACACGCGGTGTTAAATGCCAATTATCTGCGTCATCAACTCCGGGAAGATTATAATATACCCCTGGACCGGCTGTGTAAACATGAATTTGTAGCCAACTCCAAAAAACAAGCCGAGCAGAGTAATGTTTCTACCATGGATATCGCTAAACGACTGATTGATTACGGGTATCATCCCCCGACCATATATTTCCCCTTGATAGTTAACGAAGCGATAATGATAGAGCCAAGTGAAACAGAGAGCAAAGAACGTCTGGATGATTTTGTCCAAGCTATGCGGTCCATTGCCCGGGAAGCAGCAGAAGACCCGGAATTGTTAATCAATGCTCCGCATAATACGGTAATCAGAAGAGTTGATGAGGTGGCCGCAGCCCGTAAACCGGTGATTAAGTGGGAGGTTTCTACAACATGAAAGATTTGGTAGTAATAGGGGGAGGTCCAGGCGGTTATGTGGCCGCCATTCGGGCTCGTCAATTGG
The DNA here is from genome assembly GCA_964531295.1 of uncultured Syntrophomonas sp. Lineage (GTDB taxonomy): Bacteria > Bacillota > Syntrophomonadia > Syntrophomonadales > Syntrophomonadaceae > JAAYJK01. The sequence continues at coordinate 4,024 of CAZHHJ010000064.1, read as the reverse complement.
GAATGAGTGTAGTGTTGATTGAAAAGGATAGCATGGGCGGGGTCTGTTTGAATCGGGGCTGTATTCCTACGAAAGCATATTATCGGAATGCTCTGGCCATGAGGGACATAAAGGGCTGTAGTGAATTTAACATACAGGCGGATAATGTGTTATTTGATATGGCCGGGGCTAGAGAACGCAAAAACAATATCGTACATGGTTTAACTATGGGCATAGAAAAACTGCTGCAGGCCAATGGGGTTGAAAGGATAAACGGAGCAGCAACTTTACTGGATAAAAGCACGGTACTGGTCAACGGCGCATGTGTTCGGGGCCGGAACCTTTTGCTGGCCACTGGTTCAGTTCCGGCTTCCCCGCCCATTGCCGGTATAGATTTACCGGGAGTACTTAACAGCGATCAGATGTTGGAAATAGATCAGGTGCCTGATAAACTAGTGATTATCGGGGGAGGAGTTATAGGACTGGAGTTTGCTTGCATATTTAATGCCCTGGGCAGTCAGGTAACAGTGTTTGAATACCTGCCATACCTCTTGCACAGCCTGGATCAGGAACTGGGAAAACGCATACTGGTATTTTTGAAAAAACAACGGATTTCTGTTCATACTTCGGCCTCAGTAGAAAAAATCGTAGCTGATAAGCTTGGCTTGAAGATTATCGCCCAGGGGAAAAAAGGACTTATTGAAGCCCCGGCCGATATCATATTGCTGGCCGGGGGGCGGAAACCTTACACTGAGGGTTTGGGTTTGGAAAAGTTGGGTATTGACCTGGATGAATCGGGTTTTATTAAAGTTGACAACAGTTTTGCAACTAACCTAGATGGCGTATATGCTATTGGTGATGTAATTGGAGGCTATATGCTGGCCCATGCCGCATCAGAAGAGGGAATGGCAGCAGTCGAAAATATGGCCGGCCAAAATACCCGGGTTCATTATCATGCGGTACCTGGATGTGTTTTTACCATGCCTGAAATTGCTAGTGTAGGTATGAGCGAAGAGGAGGCGCGGGCAGCGGGAATTGAATTTCGGACCGGCAAATTCCAGTTTGTTGCTAATGGCAAGGCTATAACTATGGGAGAAAGTGATGGTATGGTCAAAGTTTTGGCCGGCCCTGATGATGTGATTATTGGAGTACATATCATCGGTCCCCATGCCAGTGACTTAATAATAGAAGGGACCATGATGGTTAAAAATCGGATGAAAGTGACAGATATTCCAGGTATAATTCATCCTCATCCCACTTTATGCGAGGCGCTAATGGAGGCAGTACTCGATGTGCAGGGGAAAGCTGTGCATCTAATCCCACCTCGGATTTAGCAGCCCGCCCTTTAATCCTGATGGCCGGCGGGGGTACTGAAGTTCCAGTATCCCCGCTTTTTATACTCAGCTTATGGAGGTATTGCTTAGGATGATAGAAATAACTAATAGTTCCCACGACCCCGCTTTCAACCTAGCCTTGGAGGAATATACGGTAAAAAAATTACTTGGCAGCCAGAGTTATTTCATACTATGGCAGAACCAGCCGGCGGTTATTATAGGAAGAAACCAAAATACCATCGAGGAAATAAACCAGGCCTACATTAAAGATAAGGGGATACGGGTGGTACGCAGAATGTCTGGCGGAGGTGCTGTTTATCACGACCTGGGTAATATTAATTTCAGCGTGGTAGTAAATGAAAATGGAGACTTCGCCAATTTTGAGAAATTCACCCGCCCGATAATCGCAGCTCTAGCCAGGATAGGGATTGAGGCTGAAAATAACGGCAGGAACGATATTACCATCAAAGGCAGAAAGTTTTCCGGCAATGCCCAATTTAAATATAAGGACCGACTTTTGCATCATGGCACTATTCTGTTCAACTCCAGGCTGGAAGATATGGCCGAGGCACTAAATCCCAGTGAAGAAAAAATATCTTCCCGGGGCATCAAGTCGGTGCGCAGCCGGGTTAGCAATATCAGCGAACACCTGTCAGTGCCGGTCAGCGTGGCCGAATTCAAGCAAATACTAGCGGAAGAGGTGCTGGGGGTAGATAATAGTAATAAGCGTTATCAGCTCTCAGATAGCGACCTGCAAGCAGTTAAGGATTTGAGGAATAATAAATATACTGCCTGGGCCTGGAATTACGGCTATTCCCCGGCTTTTAATATCAGGAAAAGCGGCACGTTTCCCTGGGGTAATATCGATATCCGACTGGAGGTTAAACGCGGCCTGATAAGTGGATGCCGAATATATGGCGATTACTTTGCAGCAGGTGATATAGAAGAATTGGAAAAGGCATTGATGGGTGAATTTTATCGGGAAGAGGATATTAAAAAATGTCTGGTCCAATTGGGGCTGGAACAATATCTTCCTCATAGCAACGAAAACGAATTTACCTTGCTGCTGTGCAGATAATCTTGCTTATTATGCAGTCGGCCAAAGGATTTATGGAGGGATAATAATGGAACTGCGGTACATTAAGGGCAGCACCTATGCCCTGGAAAGTAGTTCAACTGCTATCGGGCTGTACCTGTTTGAAGATAGAACCTGCCTTTTAATCGACAGCGGCCCCAACCGGAAGGGAGCGGCAGAAGCGCTGCAGATAATAGAAAAACAAGGTTGGCAGGTAGGGGTAATATTTAATACCCATGCCCATGCCGACCATTGCGGAGGCAATCAATATATACAGCAGGAAAACTGCTGCCAGATATTAGCCTCGGAAATTGAAGCCGCCTTTATCGAGCAGCCAATTCTAACTCCTTACAGTATGTATTCATCCCACCCCATAAGACTATTAACCGGGAAATTCTTCATGCCAGACCCATCCCGGGTAAGTCAGGCAATAACCCCGGGATTTCATCACCTAAGGGGAGATGAATTTGAAGTATTGGACCTGGCCGGACACAGCCTGGGGCATATGGGAATAATCACCCCCGACCAGGTGGTGTTCGTGGGGGACAGTCTGATTGGCTCGCTTGCATTACAGCTTAACTCGTTTCTATATCTTTCCGACCTGGGCAAACAAATGAAAACTATTGAGAGACTAAGATCGAAAAGCCATCTGTCCTTTTATCTGTCCCATGGGGGGATAAGCGAGGATGTCTCCGGGCTTATAGATATGAACTATGGATTATTAATCGATACTCTGAATATGCTCAAAGATATACTGGGAAAACCCCGGACCCGGGAGGAGATTATGCGAGAACTTATTGGCCGCCAGGGTTGGCAGATGAACCGTAACCACTATTTTCGCCTCTGGGCCAGCATCTCGGCCTTTCTATCCTATTTATGTGATGAAGGCCAGGCCATTGTTTATATTGAAAACGATTACCTTAAATTTCATATGAGCACCAGGCATTAGATTGGAGGAATGGTTAATGGATATCCTGAGCTGTATAAAAACCCGGCGGAGTATCAGGAGATTTACTGAGCAGGAGGTAAGGGATGAATTGCTGGATGAACTTTTGGAAGCTGTCCGGTGGGCTCCCTCGTGGCACAACACCCAGTGCTGGGAAGTAGTGGTGGTGAAAGATAAGCAGAATAAAGAGGCCTTGATCGAGCAGCTTACCCCTGGTAATCCGGCAACTAAAGGACTGAGACAGGCCCCGGTTGTACTGGTGTTTTGTGCCCGCCAGGGGGTTTCGGGGTATATGAAAGGATCCCCTCTGACTAGCAAAGGTGATTGGCATATGTTTGACATAGGGATTGCCGGTCAAAGTTTTTGCCTGGCCGCCCATGCCAGAGGGCTGGGAACAGTACATGTTGGAGCATTTAACCATAAGGAAGTAGATAAAATACTCGGACTGCCTGAAGCGGTGGAGAGTGTAGAAATAATACCGCTGGGTTATCCAGCCCATCCTGGAGTAAAGCCGAGCAGGAAAGAAAAAAGCCAATTTATACATTATGAAAAATATGCTAGCTTTGACGAATAAGCCAAGGATGGATGAGATAAATCGAGGGCAGTGCGGAGAACGCCTGCCCTCTTGCTATTAGTAATTGAGTTGTTTAACAACTATTGGCCCGGGGTGGGGCCTCCAGTCGGGTTTCA
>CAZHHJ010000063.1:0-12155 GCA_964531295.1 uncultured Syntrophomonas sp. | reverse complement strand
ATGTAGTTTAATGTCCCTAATAATGTTTTTTATTCTCATCACTTTCTTGCGCAGACCAGAGGATGGCTCTCTCGTCCCAATCCTCTTGCTTAGCTTTATGGCTTGTAGACAATAACTGGGCAGGATGACTGGTGCAACACTTGATTACTTACGCTGCCCAGGACTATTTCTTTGGTAGGGGTTAGGCCTCGGCTTCCCATGATGATTAGATCATATTTTCCCTGCTCAGCTTTCTGAAGAATTTTCTCACCTGGACGTCCTGTTTCCAATTCATACGCTGCGGTTAGATTCTGCTTCTGGAGAATCTGCTTGCTGCGATTGAATACACTTGCACTGCTGGAATACAAGCGCTTTTCATCGTGGCAATCATCCAACAACCTGGTATTGATAATGCTATAGCCTCTCTTTTTGCCAACATCAATAATATGGATGAGGGTAAGGGACTCTCCCAGTCCTTTGGCCACGAATTGAGCAGCTAGAGCGGTGGCTCCCAGGGCATATTCTGAATCGTCTATGGGCACCAGTATCTTTTTAAACATGACTACAACCTCCTGTCCATTTTAAGACGCGGTGACGGGGTCCGGCGGTATTGCTGCAGCTGCTCAAATAAAACCCGGCCTGCGCTGCCTGACCGGCTGCTTTACAGCGAGGAAAGTTGACACCGGGCACGATTCTTCCGGTCAATTTTTTTCGCCTGCCCCCAAAGTGGTAAGTAATAATATCCCCTCCATATTTGATTATAGTAATTCTGCATATTACGCAAATTTCCCTGCCCCTTGCGCATATTATAATTTGATTCTGCCAGCGGTTGCGGCCGGCAAAATGAGATGGTTCTGCTGCTGCATGAGCAGGATAATGGAGTTTCCGTTACGGGTACGGGGGGATATAAGTTTATTGCCGGATGGCTTAAACGAAATTTGGCTCTAAAGGTGTGCATGCAATCTGCCAGGCGTAACTACCTTTCAAGTTGGGGCTGGGCAACCCGGCTTGGATAAGGATTTGGATATTTTCACTTGCTCAGCTGGCTTTTCCTGATTGGACATTACTGCGGAGGAATGGACAGGAGCGGAGACTCGAAGGTGCTGCTTAGATGACTTTGGTGTTGCGATCGGCGCAGGTTGAGGCTACATAAGAGTCGGGTTTGATTATTATATCGACCAGGCCCAGGTTTTTCATGTACCCGGTCATGGCTGGTATCAAGGCCTTGGTCTTGCCATTTTCCCCGATATCGAGATGTACTTCAAATTTAAAGCTTTTTTCCGATACATCCAGGAATTCTTCTAATTCATCTTTAATGATCTTTTCAGCGGTCAGGTAGGTTAAATGGCTTTCCATGGAGATTTTTTCAAAAAGGGACATCTTGGTGCGGGGAATAATATGCTTTCTTATGCAATACCAGGCTCCTTTGCCCACCCTGTGAATATGTACGGCCGTAACAAAACAGAGATAGTCTTTATATTCCTGGGAGTCGCTGCCCACCCCCAGTACATATTCATTCTGAGTATCTTTCCTGATAAAATCGACTATCCTAGCATATACCTGATCAAAAGTCATGCCGCTGCGATCAGTATTATTATAAAATTTGAAGCTTTCCGTATCGTATAACATTTCTACCGGGCCGCCTGTAATCACATTAAATCACCTGCCATCATTTCCGCAAACCAGGGGGACCAAACCAGGGGGACGGTTCTCCTGGTTCATTCCCAAGAAGATATCAATCTTGCCAATTAGGTCTTATCCTTACAGTATGCTCATTGGCAGCGAGTTTAATAAATGGAAGCGGTTCCCCTATGTCAATATTTTCACTCACGTCAATGGCAAACTTCTAATTCCGTGCCAACTTATATATATCTATGATATCAAGCTGCGGTAAAATACAAATAAATTACCGCAATTAACATTATCAATCTTTGTTCTGCTTATCAAAAGCTTTGTTATATAATAATGCCTTTCTGGACTTATCGCAAATGGAAATTCTCTACATTGGCAAGCGTAGCCGCCGGTGCCGGGCCTTTTTCACACCCTGGAAAGCGCAAGCCCCGGGTCCCTGCCTGGTTCCGCTTCAGCTAGGGAGACGCCCCTGTTCTATTTTTAACAAAATAGGGTGGATACATGGAATATATGCTCCAAGGTGAAGGAACCATAGGCTACCATAAATCCCACTAGTACGTCGGTGGGGTAATGAACTCCCAGGTAGATGCGGGATATGCCTACCAATCCTGCGATCAAAAGGAATAAGGCCTGATAATGCGGATATCCATTGGCCAGTACCAGGGCCAGACAAAATGCGGCGCAGGTATGCCCGGAGGGAAAGGAGTATACACACATGGGCAAGCGGTTGGCAATCACGTTATTCAGGGTTCTATAAGGCCGGGGCCGATTAACAATGCGTTTGGCAAAATACACGATTATCTGGCTGAAAATCAGTATAATTGCTATGCGAGTCCCGGTGACCACTGTTTCGTAGCAGGGGGAAAGGATTAGCACTATCGGAAACAATATACAGAAAAACCAGGACCCTATCTGGGTGATCAATTGCATGGATATGTTTAGCGACAAACAGCGCAGGCGATGGTTGAATAAGTAAAACAAGCGCAAATCGTTGCTGGTTATATAATTTTTAATATCAATCATATTTATCTCCATTTTCCTGAGGAAAAAACGCGTCTATTTATTTTATCGTTATATCACCTCATTATGCTAGTGTTATTTTTATTTTTTAAACCGCTGGGAAAACAGTTTAACATTCTTTTACAGGTCTTTTGCTGGGCTTGGCCTGAAGGCAGGGGGAGAAATATCAAGTAAACAATTGTTTAGGCGGGTTTTAACGGCAGTTTAAGCCATACGCGGTTCGGGCTTGGCCAACGCGTCACCTGTTATTTTTTCCCACATGATATGTTATCCTGTCCGCCCTTTTGGGTGGCTTACTTGCAGGGCTAGATTCCAAACTGCTATCTGTGCCCCTGATTTCTTGCTAATGCAGAGGTTCTTCCGGCAGAACTTGATCGCTTATGGCACTCATCTTTGCTTCCAGTCGCCGCAAACGACGATCCATCCTGAAAATCATTACCACACAGAATATGGGAATCGCTATGATTAAAGCCAGTAGCAAGAAATTAAAGATACTCCAGAACCAAACGTATATAGTCCCCTGTAGTACAGCACCCATGGGAACACCTCCTTCGATATAAATCCTCACGCAAAAAACGAATCAAAATCATTAAACAGTTGTCGGGCTACCAGGGGCAATTTGCGCCCACAAGCGGTGCGCAGCTGCCGGTTGTCCAGATCATTGATTCTTACCCGGTCCAGCCCATCGGCGTCTTTGAAAGTATCAAAGAGAAGCTGAGTTTCTGCCCGGTCCATAAGACTATATTGCTCCAGTTGCTCCTGGGCCAACTTATCGCTTATGCAGTGATTATCTATTATATACTGGATTATTTCCCGGTCGGCCTGATCCACCCGGTTTATCAAATCATGCTCTTGAACTTTGCGGAAACTCTCTATGCCGTGCTGGAAATCGAAGTTGTCATTCAGTCGCCCAATATCATGGTACAGGGCGGCAGTACATAAAATATTTATATGCCGCTCGGAATAGCCCTGCAGGCAGCTTAGGATCAGATTTAAAAGCAATACCCGGCGGGTATGCATGATACCGTGGATGCCTTCGGGGCGATAAAAGTAGTCTTTATTTAATTGTTTTTCATAATGATGATAGCGATCGATGATGCCCAGAGCATGCAGGTCGGGTTTCAGGTCTGCTAAACTGAGCAGCTGGACCGGCTCGATCTCCTGCAAGAGAGCGGGAAATACGACTATTTCTTGTTCGTTTTTCCGTTTGATATATGCGGCAACATCTGTTTTATCAATAGTAGCTTTATAAACCTGCCCCTCACCACCGGCTTGCACTGCATAGCGAATAGCGGTGTTAATGTCCAGGGTCCAGGAATGCTCCAGATGAATGGGAGCGGATTGCTCATCTGCCTGGCCTCGATATATCAGCACTTGGGCATCATCACCCGGCAGGTCCAGGGGTGCAGGTCGGTAGGTCAGGATTTTACAGATATATTCCGGGGGGAAATCATCCAGGCGCAATCCACCGCGGGCGTAAATAAACCAAAAGGTTTCATATTTATCCTGCTCTGGTATCGAGTCAAAAAGCTTCTCATAAGCTAATACAGCGATCCGTTTGTCTACTATATAGAAAAAACTTTTGAAGTCGCCCCGCTTGAGACAATCTTCCACCCGGCCCTCTTCAAATTCAATCTGCTCCAGAATTTTAAAAGATTCCAGGGCCGCCCGGGTGAAAATGGGTATGTCAATGAACACAAATTCCCGGTAATAGCAGAAGCAGGCGAAAGGATCATCCCGCTTGAAGTAGAAATCGGCCAGGCTCATTCCCGCTGATTCAATATATGCTGTTGCTTCCCGGTAATTCAGTTTATTGAAATAATTGCTCAGGTTTCGCAGCTCTTGAATGGGGATTAATCCGTTGACCGCAGAAAATAAACTACTATTAATCCTATCTAAACTATCCATGAGTATCTCCCCTTTTTATGAGCGAGAAAGTGACGGAGGGACAAGGGGACCGACTTTCCCTGTTGCACCTTATCCAATAAAGACCCTTTCCGCTTCCTGAAAAAGTTTTCAACAAGAATCGTCCCCCGTTGTCACCCCAGGTCAGCCTCGGGGGGGGCAACGCAGCTGCGGAGTTCGTCCAGTATGCGGGAAATGTATTCCTTCCAGCGCTCGGAACGGAATGCTATCTTAATGCCTTCTTTGACTTCCACATCGTCGGCTACGTTGCTTTTAACGCTTCTTATATGCAGATATAATATGCCGATATATTTACTGTTCTCCATGCTCTCTTTGAATACCTTCACATCAGCCTGAATGGTGAAGGCGCTGTCCCCCCCGCCGATGAAGGTCAGGGCTATTCGGCCGCTGCGGCGAGCGTTGGCGAAAGTGGCGGACTGGTTCTGCACTGCCATCAGCAGGGTCCGGGCATCCGGGGCATAAAACATGGACATGGGCGCCCCGCGGGGATAAGCATCCTCATCTACGGTGGAGGCTACTCCAGTCATGGTGTTAATCTTGAAAAATTTGTAGAGGTTGGCTGGCAGTTCGAGTCCTATTATGTTTCCCATAGTATGTCCGTTACGAAAGCTTTTAAAAGACTTCATAAATGCTGCCCGAGTCATTGAAGGCCAGTTCAGCCGGCTCTGCTCCGCGGACACGGGGACCCTAGCTTTGCCAGAGCTTTAATCGCTTGATCCTTTCGTAACGGATGTCACCACCTTTCCAGTTGATTTTTATTTTTATAGGAATGAGCGTAAAACCACTATCCTTTAGGGTTGTGGGTAGTTCTTTTAGAGTCCCGGGCTGGCGCACGCTCTTACAGCTGACTGATGGCTTGTTCCAATTTCAGCAGGGTAGAACACTCGAAGACCTGGGTACAGTATTGCTGATATTCGTGGATTCTGCTGTCTCCCATTCCCCAATTGCGTTTGGGTTCGGGATTAAACCAGTATATTTTACGGACGTTTTTCTTCATTTCCTGCAACACCCAGCTCTCGTCATTGAACCAGTTGTTGCGGGCATCGCCGAAGATAAGGACCGAAGTCTTAGGTGATAAATGATGCCGGTAGCGCTGATGAAAGGCCTTTAAGGATACCCCGTAGTCGGTATAGCCGCTGGCGCCTACTACCCGGGCGTTCTTTAAGACATGGGTGCGCAAGTCCAAGGGATTGCCGGCAAACAATAAGCCGGTGATTTCATCTATATCATCGATGAAAGCAAACGAATCCATTTCGCGAAAAAACCTTTCCAGGGATGCGATGAGGGCCAGGGCGAAACAGCTGAAAGTCATTACCGAGCCGGAAAGGTCGCACATAGTGAGGATGACAGGTTTTTCCCGGGTTTTCTTGACTGTAAATATATCTACCGGTACTCCGCCGGTAGACATGCTGTTGCGGATAGTGCGACGGAAGTCAATCATGGCCAGATTATTGTGGTTCCTTTTTTTCACCATCTTGGCTGCCAGCCTTCTGGCTATGATGGGAAAAACGGCTTCCAATTTGTGTATATCAGCCAGACTGTCCAGCCGGAAATCCTGGTCCAGAGGGTTTTTACTGCCTCCCGGTGATTGGGCTGCACCACCCCGGCTCAGGGGGTGCCTAGGGCCATTTGTCCGCTGGACATGGAAATCTGTTCGGGCGACTCTATCTGCCGGGGATTAATCGGAACGTTTTTTGCTCCCGCCTGATTCCTGCGCTCATAATCGAAATAACGGCAGAAGACCTGATCGAAGATTTCCTGGTAGGCGTAGTCTTTTACCAGGGTGCTGAATAATGCGGAATAAAAATAGTCTTCCCTTACCCAGTCTACCTGCAGGACCGCCTGGCAGCAGTCCAGGGCCTGGCTGGGAGTTATGGGCACCCCTTCCTGCCGCAGTTCTTCGAAAAAACCCTGCAGATGGTGAATAACAGTCATGCACTCCCTCCTAATTCTAACGGAATTCCAGATCCTGCCGGCTGTACAGCAGGCGTTCTATTTTTTCCAGATCGTCATGATGCTTGACTAGGGTATTCAGGGTCTGCAAGCAGGTCTCTACGTCTACATCATCTTTGCCCAGCCACATCAATGAAGATGCCCAGTCAATGCTCTCGGCGATACTGGGAAGTTTCTTCATTTCCACTCCGCGCATGCGGCGCATCACTCTAGCTACTTGCTGTGCTAATTGTTCGGATAGATCAGGTACTTTCAGGAGTAATATCTGTTCTTCCATCTCCCGGGAGGGGAAGTCCAGGTACAAATACAGGCAGCGTCTTTTCAGGGCTTCGGACAGCTCCCGGGAAGCATTGGAGGTTAGAAATACATAGGGTATATGTTTGGCTTTTATGGTGCCTAGCTCGGGTATGGTTATTTGAAACTCAGACAGCAGTTCCAGGAGCAGGGCTTCAAATTCAAAGTCCGCTTTGTCAATCTCATCGATCAGAAGTACCGCCGGGGTATCAGATATTATACTGTTCAACAACGGGCGGCTCAGGAGAAAGGTATCTGAGAAGATCTCTTCCTCCACTTGTTGGGTATCCTGGTTTATGGAGGCCTGTATGTGCAGCAACTGCCTTTTATAATTCCATTCATACAGGGCTTTGGATTCGTCTATACCTTCATAGCACTGCAGGCGTATCAAAGGGACTTCCTTCATGCGGCTGAAAGCCTGGGCGATGGCGGTCTTGCCCACCCCGGCCGGACCTTCCACCAGAATAGGCTTCTGCAGCGCTTCGGCCAGATAAAGCACGGTAGCCGTTTTGTCATTGCATATGTAGTCAGCTTTCATCATCTGGAGTTTTAAATTTTGGATTTTATCATGCATTTACATTCCTCCGCTGCTCCTGGTTTAGCCTGGTTTTCAATTGGGTTTGCTGAAGCAGATAGCCGTCCTCCGTATCACTCTCTGCTTCTACTTCGGCTATCATCTCTTTTAACCACTCGACCTTTACTTTTTCCGCTCCTATGCCGTATTCAATGATTTTGATGCGATAATGATCGACGTTTTTTTGTATCATTTCTTCTTTAGCTTCACGAAAACGGGTGAGCCGGCTGCTGCTTATCTCCAGCTGAGCCCTGAATTTGTCCAGAACCCGGTCTTTCGGCAAATGTTTATAATAGTTGACTTTACAGAGAAAAGAATACTGCTTGAAAAAGTCGAACTTGGTGTCATCTTCTTCATCTGCCCTAGATTCCAACCACTCATAAAATTCATTGAGTCCTTCCAGAGTAATATAGATTATCTTCTGATCCGGCAGATCATCCTGATATCTAATTTTCTTCTCAATCATGTTTTCTTTTTCCAACTTGTTAAGAGTAGTATACAAGCGGCCCTGATTAATCTCTGGACTGGCCGGGGAAAAATCCATGAAGCACTTCTTAATCAGATCATATCCATGGGCAGGATTATCCACAAAATAACCCAGCACAAATTGTTTGAAACCCATAACCTTCACCTGCTACATTAATATTATAGTACCTTAATGCTAATGTATGAGACACTGCCAGTCAATAGCAGGGTTGATATATTATAAAAAACAAGAACATATTTGTGGGGCATGAGCATATAAATATCAATGTGCGTATTTAGGGCCGTAAAACCCGACTGCGAACATATTTTATTGAAGGAGTGAAGCAATTGAACACTAAGGAGAATTTCGAGAACGCATTTTCCATCGCAGAAAATTCTACGGAACGACTTTGGGAGGCTTTTTTAGTCACCATGGGGAGTATGTCCTGGACCCAGGAGCAGAGCGAAAACTTGTTTAAAAAGTATCTGGACCAGAATAAAACGGCCCGGAAAGAAGGGTCTCTGTTGATGGAAGAGGTTGTCAACCAGGCTCGGAAAAACCAGCAGCAGATTCAAAAAATGATTGAAGAAGCAGTGGTTGGCGCATTTGGCAATTTGGATATTCCGACTTTCAGCTATATTGAGGAATTATCTAAAAAGGTCGACGAGTTATCTAAGAAAGTGGATAATCTCTAAACTGGGAAAATAATGTCCGAGGCGAGCTTACGGTTATGGGCCCCATGGCCCCATAACCGTTTAATTTCGCTTTTGAAAGGAGGGGACTCCATCAATGTCTGATGATAATAAAAATACCATGCCTAACTATGAAGATTTAATAAAGGTTCCTGACCTGCTGGAATTGTGGAAGAAGATGTATTTTAAAAGCGAGGAGACCTGTTCTAATGTCAGCAAAGAGTTTGTAGCATCAAAGACTTTTGTTGATATGCTGGATAGGGCCAGGGATCAATATCTATCCTATCACAAGCTTTCCGAGCAGTTTCTGGACCAGTATTATGCCAATAATCCGGCTCCCTCCAAAAAGGATGTCGCCCGGGTCGCCGAGCTGGTCATTGCCCTGGAGGATAAGATAGATAATCTGGATATTCAAATCACGGATAACGTCAATCTTATAGCCAAAAGCCTGATCAAGCTGGTTGATTTCCAGAAGCCTTTAAAGGATGAGAGTACGCAGTTTCGGCAGGAAATCTCGAGCTTGAATGAAAAGTTAGACCGTATCTCAGCAGAGCTGTTGAGCTTGAGGCAAGAATTGACGGGGCCTGGATTGCCGATCAGCCAGAAGCCGTATAAGAGAAGTACATTGCAAATGGAAAATACTGAAGAGGGGCTTGATTAAAATTGATTGAGAACACCTATAGTGAGCTGCGGATTGGCGATACTGCCTGTATTGAGAAAACCATCACCGAAACTGATGTTTATATGTATGCCGGAATAACTGGTGATTTCAGCTGGCTGCATGTCAATGAAATAAGGGCTAAACAGGGACATTTCAAAACCCGTATAGTACATGGTATGCTCTTGATTGGCTTGATTTCAACTGTTATCGGCAATTATATGCCGGGGGCGGGAACCGTGTACGAAAGCCAGGATATTACTTTTCTCAAGCCCTGTTTCATTAATGACACCATCAAGGCCCAGACCGAGGTCATCGAACAGATGGATAAAGGCCGGGTAAAACTCAGAACTCTATGTTTTAATCAGGATGAGACCATAATACTGGACGGGGAGGCGATTGTGATCCCGCCCCGCCACCATGTATTGCGGCATCCATCAAAAACCGGATAAGGAGCAAAAAAAATGAATCCATCATTTTTAAGCGGTTCCAGCGAAGAGCTGGCCAAACAATTGCAGGAAAATTATGACAGCCTACTGGAGACTACCAGCAAATGGGCAGAAATAGTAACTTTCGATCCCGATCCCCAGACTGGAGTCACTCCCAAAGATGTGGTGTGGAGAAAAAACAAGACCAAACTCTATCGCTATGTATCGGAACGGGGGCACCAGCACCGCACCCCTGTGCTTATAACTTATGCACTCATAAATGAAGCTTATATTCTGGACCTGACACCGGGCATGAGCCTGATAGAACATCTGGTTAATCAGGGTTTTGATGTATATTTGCTGGAATGGGGCGATTTCGAATGGGAAGATCGTAATCTGACCATGGCTGATCTGGTCTTCGACTATATAGCCCTGGCCGCCCGTAAGGTATGCCAGTTCTCCAAGACCGATGAACTCAGTATAATGGGCTATTGCATGGGCGGCACAATGGCCAGTATGTATGCATCCCTGTTTCCTCTGCCCCGGATAAAAAACATGATCTTTTTGGCTGCTCCTTTCGATTTCTCTAATGCGGGAGTAGCCGGAAGCTGGATTCAAAATGAGAGCTTTGATGTGGATAAAATAGTGGACACTCTGCAGCTGATACCCTTATCATTCATCGATATGGGGGTTAAGATGCTGAATCCGGTCAATAATTACTGGGGCACTTATACCCGGCTCTGGAAGATGCTTGATGAAGGGATGCCCATTCATTCCTGGAAGGTTCTGAATAAATGGGTGAATGACAATAAGAATTTTCCGGGCGCTTCATTCCGGGTGTGGATAAAAGATCTCTACCAGGAGAATAAACTGATTGCCAACGAGCTGCGGCTCCGGGGCCGGCGAGTAGATTTGAGCCGCATCCAGGCCTCTATTTTGTTGCTAGCGGGGGAAAAGGATCATTTGGTCTTACCCGCCCAGGCCCGGGCCGCAATGGATTATATCCCGGTTGAAGATAAAACTTACCGGGAATTTCCCATCGGTCACGGGGGTCTGGTCTTCGGCAATGTGGCGGTCAAACAGGTGTATCCCCTGATCTCGGATTGGTTAGCTACCCGTTCCTGAGGAAATAGTGGGATACCGGGTGTCGCCCCGGTATCCCACTATTTCGGTACTCCCCGGATGTGCCTGATGTCTTCGGTGTCCTCGGTATCCCCTATATCCCCTGGCCTCCCCGCTGTCATTAGAAGCCGGCCAGGTGGCAGGCGTACTCCATGGGGCGGGATACGGCTATTTTCCTCATCTCGGAGCTGATTTCCCGGAAGGATCTGCGGCCTGGTTTGGGGTTAGCTTCCAGGAACCACACCTTGCCCTTGGTATCGACTAGGAAATCCAGTCCCAGCTCCCCCAGTGACCTGGTTTTGCTGTTAATGATTTCTGTAATCCTTAAAGCCATATCTTCCAGTTGCCTACTTATAACTGTGATCTGTTGGCCCTCGAAGCCCCGATCCTGCAGGATGCTTTCAGGTTCCTGAGCTTTTCCTCCGGTGTGAAGGTTGGTGGTGATCCTGCCTATGGCCCCTACCCGGGCTGCTGTGCCGGTTACTTTCCATTCATTAAAGCGGTTTTTCTGCACCAGAACCCTGAAATCGATATGCCGGTCGTTTTTTGTAAACCTGATGCTCTGCTGGACGATGGGCGTACTGCAGTCCATGCTAACCCTTACTTTTTTCAGGATCTCCTGGGCGCTGCGGCAGAAAAACCCATTTTCGCGATCAGCAGTTTTAACCAGGTATGCTTTCTTTTTTCTGCTTACCCTGACGATGCCATTTCCCTTACAGCCGCTGGCTGGTTTAAGATAAACTTCTTTATATTTTTTCAGCATGGAGGCCAGGGATTGGCTGGAATCCAACAAGTGCGTTTCGGGCAGGTGGGAAGCAATGTCGCGGTGTTGAGACAGCAGCCGATGAACCGCCCATTTGCTGCCAATCGAGCTGTTGAATGTTTTAACGCCATATCTAGCTAACAGGGCTACGGTATGGTAGGAACCCACGGAAGCGCTATCACTCATGTAGCGATTGTAACATGCATCAGGAAAAGGGAAATTCATGCGTTTCCAGCGCTCATCGCTCTTATCGGCAAGATAATAAGCGTTTATACACTTGCGTTCTCTATCAATATCCTGCGGACAGAATACAAAGCCGACTCCATCCAGGCGCCGAATACTACTCATCAGACCGCGGAAAAATGCGTTCTGGCTCCCGAATGAACCGCGTTCTTTACTGTATCTGACTGCCATTACTCCTACCAAAGGACCAAGCCTGATCATTTTATCAGTTTTGAGAATATTTAATGTGCTTCCGGCCGGTATTCCCAGCGCAGTTGCCAGATTATCAGTAATATACACTTTCTTGTCCGGGTTATCGTTCTGGACTATTGGAACTATTTCGGCTCGGATCATTCTTCTGCCGATGGCAACATCGTAAATGACTCCCGGACTAATACTCAAGTCTTCTATTAATTCACTGGATAT
>CAZHHJ010000062.1:0-12307 GCA_964531295.1 uncultured Syntrophomonas sp. | reverse complement strand
TCACTACTTTTATGCTACATATTGTGGTCGGTATCCATAGACCATACTCACGGCTAATTCCTCATGGTTAATCATTCTCACTTATGCAATATATCGTGTAAGAACATATGCTCCTCCACAAGTCTTGTTTTCTATGATTATTATATCAATATCTAAATTTGTCGAAATTTCCGAGTAATGCAATACCACCATTTATAAAAAAGGAATACTTCCATCGTCATTGTTTCCATTAGCTTCATCTTCAAAATGCAACATACATCGAATTGTTCCGTTTACATACTTGATATCACCATTATCCGGACATATGGTTTCCTCATAATTTTGTATAAATTCATCAAACACATTATTAGTATCTTCTTTGTTTTCCATCAACAAATAAATATGATACATTCGTTCCACCTGCAAGCAATTAACATTACAAACTTGCTTAGTTGCTCTTTCTGAATAACCTTTATATATAGGAACTGCTATTGAAGTCAAAATAGCTAAAATAGCCATCACTAGCAAAATCTCTACTAAAGTAAAGCCTTTATTATTGAAGTTCCTGGTTTTCTTTCTCTTCACTTCACCTATCCTCCTACTGCTTATTTAATCTGCAGTATTTAGTTGTTTAATGTGAAGTTAAATATATTGCAAAATTCTCTGCATGACGCATAATGTTAATGCCTCACGTTAGGGCAGTTTTATTCCACCTCATAGTCAGGCCAAAAGTAATATCAAATTGGGCTTCAATTTTTCATTATGGCATTATGGCTGTACTTATGTAATTGTTAACAACATGCCCACTTTGCACCATTTGTCCGTTTATCTATGGTGCATTTGCTTCGTTTAGTCTTGTTTGTTCATTGGCTGAACTGAGCATGGCAAAGTCAACAGGTATGAAGGTATATCCGTCAGACCATCCAAGCGTTAGCATGGTAAATCCTTTTACCAAGCCATTGCCAGTATGATCAAATACCTTGGCAAGAAGTTCTGCCTTTTTGCTTCTAGACCTTGAAAGAATCGAATCATCTAGGATGAAGACACGAACTCTCTTATCTGAGGTCAGATGGTCAAAAGTATAGGTAACCCTAAATGCAAGCAGCACAAAAAGCTGCGCCATGCATAGCTTGGATTTTCGAGAAATCTGTACTAGGTATCTTTACCAAGCATCACCTGAACGCTTACTCCGCAAGCTTTACGAATATTGGTAGCGATCTACTTTTACCCCACACCCTGGCTTTCCTTAGCCTCTTTACCAGCGATGACCTGGTACTTGCCCTGGTATTCCGGTACTATATCCAGGATGATCCGCAGGACTTCATTTCGCTCTCTAACTGGTTTACTGATCAAGAGCTTGACGCTTTTGCTGATATCCAGGTAATTTGCATCCAAATCCTTGTTGGAAATATATATACGTTCGTGTTTGCTGGAGAGCAGACCTTCTTTATCGGTGAATAGTTCTTCAAAGAGTTTCTCCCCGGGGCGGATGCCGGAATAGACTATTTCTATATCCTTATCCGGCTGGTAACCGGATAGTTTGATTAGGTCCCGGGCCAGGTCGTCTATTTTGACCGGGTCGCCCATATCCAAGACGAATATTTCCCCGCCTTTGGCCATGGCTCCGGCTTGAATGACCAGCTGCACGGCTTCGGGGATGGTCATGAAGTAGCGCACCATATCGGGGTGGGTTACCGTCACCGGGCCGCCCTTTTCAATCTGTTTCAAAAAGGTGGGAATAACACTGCCCCGGCTGCCTAGGACATTGCCAAAGCGCACAATGGCAAATTTGGTTTTGCTGTTGCGATCGAGGTCTTTGATGATCAGCTCGGCGATGCGTTTGCTAGCTCCCATGACACTGGTAGGGTTGACTGCTTTGTCAGTGCTGATATATATAAAGGTTTCTACATTACAGGCATCAGCACATTCCGCCACATTTCTGCTGCCGATCACATTATTATTCAGGGCTTCTCCAGGATGCCGTTCCATCATGGGCACGTGTTTGTAGGCCGCCGCGTGAAAGACTACCTGGGGACGGTATTTCCTGAAAACAGCCTTCAGTTTTTCCGGGGTACGGATATCCACCAGTTCCGGGTAAATCTCGGTGGACAGATGCTTATCGTTAAGTTCCATTTCTATATCAAAGAGGTTGTTTTCACAATTATCCAGTAGGATTATTTTGGCTGGGGATTGATCAAATATTTGCCGGCACAGTTCTGAGCCTATGGAACCGCCAGCGCCGGTGACCAAGACGTTCTTACCTTTTATGTAACCGGCTATTTCGTCGAAGTCTATCTTCACTGACTCCCGCTTGAGCAGATCTTCCATCTGCAGTTTGCGGACATTGCGGTATAAATTATGCCGCCGGTTGAGGAACAGCCCGGGGAGTATCCTGACCTGGGCCGGAGTGTTCTGGGCCAGTTCGGAGATTTCCCTGATCACCTTACCGTTTACGGATGGCATGGCTATTATGATTTCATGAATATTGTGATCGTTAACCAGGGTTGGTATCTGCTGACGGGTTCCCAGGACCGGGATACCGTTCAAGATCATTTTATGCTTGTCCGGGTCATCATCGACAAAAGCTATGGTCCGGCGTTTTAAGGCCGGGTTATGGCGAAATTCCCGGGCCAGAATGGCTCCGGCATCTCCGGCGCCTACGATGAGCACCCGGTATAGTTCCTGCTGTTTATGGGCCTGTAAAAAGAGGTCCCGTAAAAGTCGCCAGGATAAACGAGTGCCGCCCACAAAGACAATGATGGTCAGCCAGGAGTATATGTATACACTGCGAGGAAGTTCATTCAGATTCAGGAAGTGGATCAGGGCTATGATTATTAGCATACTGCAACTGACTGAGGTGACTATGGTTCGCAGCTCGGTAATGCTAGCATATTCCCACAGCCTGCAGTAGAGTTTAAAAGCGGCCAGGCAAGACAGGGTGACGATGGTGAAGACGGGAATCAGAAACATAAAGGCGTTGATATACTGATCAGGTATGTTGCCATCAAAACGCAGCATTAAACTGGCAAAAACCGCCAGGTTGATAAAAAATGCATCAATCAATACTAAAATTGTTTTCCGTATAGTCGTTTTCACGTCATTTCCGCCTTTGTTAAAGTAGTCGGGTGTTTTCCCGCGGTCAAGCGCAACTTGAGGGGAAACCATGGGGACAGTCCATATGGTTTCCCTAGTTATCGCAATTTTACTTATTTACTGCCTATGTGTAGTATTTTGTTGGTCCTATGGTCCTATTTGCCGTCGACATTTGACATATTTTGCTTAGGTCCTTAGGCTTATTCCCATTATATCACGCTATTTCCATATTGCAACATGTTTCACTAAATTAACGTATTTCCCCAATAACTTGTTATTATTCGCCAAAAACGCCGTTTTTGCTGCCCTTTTGGGTGGTGGTTATTACGCCGGGGAGTAGTTTGTCGTGGTGGGGGTTTGAGGGGAATTGTGGGGAAAATACGACAATTATTTTGGGGATTCGCTGGGGGCTGGGTGGGCCTGCTTTGCGGGGCGGGAAACAGAAGGACCGTCCCCCGGTTTCCCAGAATGTCCCCGGTCTTTTATTACAGTTAGAATTTTATGGGGGGTTGTTGTTTGTTATCGGGTTGATCTTGGTCGCTGCCGTAGTAGTAATAGTACTGGTATTCTTTGCGGGTCATTTTTACTTTGTTGAGGACCACGCCGATCAGCTTGGCTTGGGCTTTTTGCAGCTGGGCTTTGGCTTCGCGGGCCAGGTTGATTCTGGTGTCACCGGAGTATACTACCAGTATTACCCCCTCTACCTGGGAGGCCAGGATGGAGGCGTCGGCTACGGCTAAGATGGGCGGACCATCTACGATCACATAGTCGTACTTCTGCAGCAGGATGGGCCACATGGCCCGGATTTTCTCGGATTCCAGCATTTCGGCCGGGTTGGGCGGGATGGGACCGCTGCTCATTATGGTCAGATTTTCTATTACTTCCTTTTGCGCTGCTTCCTCTATGGCTATATCCTGCATCAGGTAGTTGGTCAGACCCTGTTCATTGCCTATTGCGAATATCTTGTGCAAGACGGGTTTGCGCAGATCGCAGTCCACCAGGATGACTTTTTTCCCGGTTTGGGCCAGTACCACAGCCAGATTGGAGGCTACTACTGATTTGCCATCCTGGGGGTTGACGCTGCTGATCAGTATGGAACGGTAAGACTGTTCCAGGCCGGCAAAGCCCAGGTTGGTGCGCAGGGTTCTATAGGCTTCGGCTATAGGTGAGCGTGGTGATTGATGGGCATATAGTTCGTATACGTTATCATGCTTTCGTGCCATGTTCTTACCCCCTTAATCGCTGGAATTCTTGCGGTCGGCCAGGGGAATTACACCCAGGACCGGCAAGTCCAGTTCTCTGCTGATATCTTCAGGTCTTTTCAGGGTATTGTCTAAATAATCCAGTATAAAGGCTAAGAGTGTAAACAGCATCATGCCCAGCAAGAGCCCGATGGCGGTGTTCATTTTTTTGTTGGGTTTGATCGGATGGCTGGGTATGGAAGCCTGAGAAATGACCATGATGCTGGTGTCGCCCAGGTCAATAGAACGGGCGATCTGGGTCTCGGTACCTTTCTGGGCCAGGGTTTCCGAGGTCTGTTTTAAACGGTCCACTTCCCGCTGCAGTTTATCCTCTTCCACCTTTTTTACCGCCAGTTCGGACTGTAGGGAATCCAACTGCTGACTCAGGGAGTTTACCATGCTCTGCAGACCTTCCCTTTCGCCCTGCTTTCCGGCCAGTTCGGCTCTTTTGGCGGCCAGTTGTTCAGATATACCGCTGTACAGGGGGTTGCTCTCCTGCACCGGGATTACTGAGCCACTGCTCTCATCCCATTTTTCCTGGGTGATGGTGGCGGGGGTGGCCAGCAGTTCTCTTTCCAGGCTGTTTATGGCCGCGCTCACCTGCCGGATGTCTACCTGCACTGCTTTTAAACGGGAGGAAAATTCCGCTTTGTCGGCACTTATGCTCTCCAGTTCGGCCTGCAGCATATCTACTCCCCGGGATTTGCTCTGAAAGGCTTTCAACTGGTCGATGGCATTTTGCAATCCATTATCAGCTATTACCTGTTGTTCTTCCAGGAAAACCATGGAGCGGTCCATCTGCTGCTTGTTTTTATCGGTCATGAGCTGAACATATTCTTCGGACAGAGTATTGGCAATGCGGCTGGCCAAGACGGGGTCGCCGCTGGTTACGGTGATGTCCAAGAGATTGGAGTCTTTGACAATGGATGCATTGATCATCCCGGATAATCCGGCCGGGCTGTATAGAGCCGGGTCCAGCTCCAGTTTGTCTATTATCCTCTGCATGATAGCCTCGCTTTTGATCTGCCCCAGGTAGGTGTTCATGGTCCACACCGGCAGGGGGGTTATGGATTCTACCACTTGATCCAGGTCCTGCCTCTGCTGAACAGATTGCATTTTTTCCGTGGCCTGGGTGACCATCAAGAGGGTCTCGGCCCTATAAACGGGGGGCATGACAAAAAAGCTCAGTAAACCTGCACTCAATCCGCAGAGTAGGGTACCGACAATAATGAGGTTTTTCCATTTTTTCAAGGTAACCAGCATCTGCCGCAGGTCTATTTCCATTTCTTCTTCTGCCTGTGGGTGGCGGGTTTCACGTTCCGTCAAAAAATTTCACTCCTTTACGAATTGGCCTGGCTGATGGTTTTCATCAGCATTAAGAATGATTCCAGCTGTTCCGGGTCTAATGGGGCCAGTATTTCGGCGGCGGCTGCTTGATCCCCGTCCAGGGTATAAAGGGCGGCCAGCCAGAGCTGAGCCTGGGCTATTATTTCTTTTCCTTCTATACTTTCTAAATATTCCCGGGCCAATCTGCTATCCCCTAGCAGCAGCGCTGCCTGTCCCGCCTTCAGGTACAGGGGATGAACACTTCCTTCCACCCCGGCCGGGAGATGCGGGGGGATCTTAATTATCTCTTCCAGGTATCTTTGGGCCTGCTCTTCTTCACCGGCCTGCAGCTTATGCTGGGCGGTATCTAAGAGGGCGGCGGCCAGAATCTCATGATTGGCGGCCTCCAGCGGGTTGGCCTTGGCCAGGGCCCGGGCTTCTTTTAGCATCAGTTCTTCTTCACCCAGACGGCTGTATAGATTGAAGAGGATGCTGCGCACCCTGCTATCATAAGGCGCTCTGCGGGCGGCCTGGGCGGCGTAGTTTAAGGCCTGCTCATCATAGTCCTGGGAGTCGTTAGCGGCCAGGGCCTGGGCGGCCTTGATCTGGGCCAGGTCCACCAGGTATGAGGCGGTATAGGGGTCCCGCCTTACGGCCTCTTGATAGTAAGGCAGGGCTTTTTCGATGTCTTTGGCCTGCAGGGCGTCGGCTCCGCTGGCTCCGGCTACCCCGGCCAGATAAAATGAATAAGCGGGATATACTACTGCTATAGCTAATATGCTACCCAGGAAGGCTATAGCGGTTAAAGTCAAGCCGGGCGCGAAGCGGGGTGGGTTTTGGGTTTTAGGACTCCGAGATGATTCCCGCTCCAGGGCTTCCTTTCTTCCTTTTACGCTTCCAATCAGACTGTATAATAAAAGGCCGATAGCGGCCAGGGATAAATCAAAGTCCAGGGCGCTGTGGATGAGCAGTGCCAGGGCTGCAGCAGCAGCAGCCCAAACCAGTATTTCTTCCCTGTTTTCACGCCGTTTAACTATGCGCCGCAGTTGCCAGATCAGACGCAGGAACAGAACGCTTATGGCCAGGAGGCCCAGAAAACCTATAGTGCCTGCTTCGGCCCAGGTCTGGGCAAAGTAGTTATGGGTTTGATTGCTCCAGTATAGGCGGTCGGCGTAGCTGTGATACAAGGCTTCCCAACCGCCCCCGCCGGTGCCGGTCAGGGGATGATCTTTTACTATTTTCATGGCATCCCCGCTGAATTCCATGCGGGCCTGCCAGCTCACTTCGTCAGCGGAAATATGCTGAGAGCGGGCGATGGCACTGCTGGGCAAGAGGTTGGTAAATGCTATGGGAAAAGCTGCTGATGCATACCAGAGATAGACCATTAAGACCAGGGCCAGGTAGAGCAGGCCGCCGATGGCTACTATTTTACGGGTGTGTTCCTGTACCCGGTCCCGGTTCAGGTAAACCCCCAGGTAGTGGTAAAGGGTCTGCAGGATCAAGACGGCGGCCAGACCCAGGACTATGCCGGTAGTAGGAACAGTCTCGGGGCTGTTTTTTAAGCCGTTGAAAAATACTTGGGCTGCTACTAGGCCGCAGCCCAGATAAATCATCAGGTGATACAAGGCCCGCCAGCGATAGCTGTAGTTGAGCAGATATATGAACAGGGCGACGGCCAGGGGATATAGTACCCAGCCCCCGCGCGATTGGGTGCCTACTATTACTACGATGAGCAGCATGTTGCCCAGGGCATAAAAAAGGCGGGGAATGAGTTTTTCACTTTTCACTCCCAAGGCCAGACCGATGATGTTGGCGGCGCTAAGATATATGGCCAGGGTGTTGGGGTATTGCAGGGTGGACAGTATCCGCCCGCTGACATAGGCTCCCGATATTTCCAGCAGGCCGGCGGCGGCAGCAATACCGATCAACGCGACTCCCAGTCCGGCCAGGTAAACGCTAAAGAGTATGAGGTGCAGGCCTGATTTTTTCAGGGTGGCCCGGTAAGCCATCCAGTAGACCATGAAATAGGCAGTGACTTTCAAGACTTCACTGATGGCCGGGCGCAGGTGTACGGCAGTCAAGAGAGATAGCAGATAAGCTATTATCAAGAGGGCCATGGCCCAGTCCAGTGGCTGGTTTAAGAACTGCGGGTCCCGGCGCAAAACCTGGTCATAGATGCAGAAAATAAAGGCCACCCCCACCAAGATCAATACCGGCAGGAGTTCGGACTGGAAATAGAGGCCGCGTAAAAAAGGCGATATCAAGAGAGCTAGAAGTAACCCGCCCATATAAAATATGCGCAGGTTTAAGTTTAAAATTGGTCTTGCTTCTTTTTCGACTGTTGTCCTGACTCGGGCCACTAGTTTATTCCCAGCTTTCTATAAATAATGTTAATTTCACCAATTTCTTCTTAGTTCTCTATAATTGTTGGATAATCCTCCCTGCTGCTCTAATATTTCGGAAGCAATGGGGAAGATCCTTCGCTGCGCTCAGGATGACAAAAAAGGGGCTGGGCTGATGGCAGCGGAGCTGGGTCATTCTGAACGAAGTGAAGAATCTTACCGGGATGCAAGACGACAGTCCCCTTGCAACCCCGAATGGTTTATAATTATTTATAAGGAATAAAAAGGCAGGTGAAATGTTTTATGGAAAATGAACCTGATATGAGACCTGATAAACTGGTATCGGCTTTTAAGACGGCATTTACCGCAGCCGCATTAGGGAGATTGATTCGTAATTTGATAGGTCTGTTTATAGTGTCGGCTATTATGCTGCTCCTGGTGTACCAGGGTCTAGCAGTAAATTATGCTGTAGCAGTTATACTGGTTGCAGCGGGAGTGGTAGTAGTGAATGTAATCAACCTGAAGCAAACGATCGAGGCCAATCTGGATAAATTAGAAGAAACTGCCCTGGAGGGAATACAGCCGGAATCTGCTGAGGAGCCGGTCCATCCGCGACCAGGCAAAATACCTCAGAAGTGAAGAGGCGATGCGCTCACGGGAAATGGAAGCAGGGGGACTGGCCCCTTGCTTCCTGCCGGCAAGCAAAAGGACCGTCCTCATGCTAATGGGGACGGTCCGCTTTGTTTTTCTGAATTTATTTATTCAGGGCGTTGACTATCACTGTGGCGGCTTCGCTGCGTTTGGCATTATCAGCCGGCCTGAAGGTGTTATCTGGATAGCCGTTAATAATCTGGTGCTTAGCGCTGATGTGTACCGCTTCTTTGGCCCAGTCGGATATTTTCCAGCTGTCCGTGAATGTCAGTCCACCTAGGGGTTTTTCCAGCTCGACTACCCTAATTATCATAGCTGCCATCTGTTCGCGAGTTATGAGATCGTCAGGGCCAAATCTGCTGTCATTATAGCCCAGGATAATTCCATGAGCATAGGCGGTCTGAATATATTCCCGGCCCCAGTGGGAAGCTGTATCATTGAACACTTTGCTGCCTTTAGCTTCCAGCTGGAAGGCTTTTACTACAATGGTCGCAAATTCTGCTCTGCTGATCAGATTCTCCGGTTTGAAAGTGCCATCCGGGTAGCCGTTCATAGCATTCTTAGCTATCAGCGCTTTAATGGCTCCTTCTGCCCAGTGTCCTGCTACATCACCGGGAACTGGCATGGCAACTTCCGGCTCGGGTTCAGGCAGTACTGGCTCCGGTACCACCGGGGTTGGGGAGCTTCCGCCACCGCCGCCGCCACTCGGTGGTTTACCCTCCAGGTCCAGGGTTATGGACGCTATTTGGGTTCCCGAATAGACAAGCAGGGTATAGTTGTTGGTCAGGTCCAATCCCGCGGCATTTACCCAATCATATGATATCTGAAAGACTTGTAAATCACTACCATATACATCGTTGAATACCGTGTTGCTCAGATCATCAGGGCCAAATTCAGTCACGAAGGTGCCACCTTTTTCAATTCTGAACACCATATTGCTGAAATCGTCAGTCAAAACCTGGATGTCAAAAGTGACTGCAGTGGAACTCTTGGTAACAATCTGGGCACTGTCTTCCTGCCAAACCTTATTCTTGTCTTTAACTACTGCATCAGGATCATCGATAGATTCCCCTTCCCATTTTAGATCGGAGTCCTCGGTGAGAGTGGGAGCTGCCTGCGCCTGATAAGAAGTAGTCCCTATGGTTAAAGTAATCAGGAAAGCTAGAAACACTACCACAGCAATGTTTCCTAAAAAGGCTCGGTTGGAATGTATTTTTACCATGTAACCTTTCACCTCCTTTCCTGGTAGAATAGGGAGTGTATATTCTTGGTAGAATATACTGCCTTTTATGTTACCAAGTATTGGTATAAAATACAAGAGGTAGGCCCAGACCAGGAGAGACCAGGGGGACGGTTCTTGTGGTCACTCAGCTTTAGATGACCACAAGAACCGTCCCCCTGGTCTGTAAGGTTTTGGTGGTTGGGGCGTAATATATTTATGGAAGAAACAGCGAAAAAAACAAAGAGGAGGATTTGCTTATGTACAAGAAGTTGCTTCCCATTTTTATGATCTTTTTTCTGCTGGCTATGCCGGGAGTATCGGGGGCCCAACTGTCTCCCGGAGATTTCACAGGAGTATCGGAAGCGCAACTGCGTCCCGCGCATTTCAACGATATTCACGGGCATTGGGCCGAAGAGGAGATCAATATCTCCTGCGACCTGGGCATAATGAACGGAACCGGGGTAACTGCCCAGGGATATCGGATTTTCACTCCGGAAGGGCAGGTCACGCGAGCGCAGTTTGCAGCGGTCCTGGCGCGGGCTTTTCAACTGGACTATGGGCAGAAGAATTTTTTCAAAGAACCTCTGGCCAGTCAGTATTATGAGGATGTAAATGATCAGGCCTGGTATGCTGATGAGGTCTTGCTTTGTGCTATCAACGATGTTTTCGACAGCGACGGCAGCTTTTATCCAGAGCGCTATATCACCCGCATCGAAGCCGCCCAGGCTATACAAAATTCTTTTATAGCCCAGGGGATCACGGTGCCTATGACTTTGATGATGCCGCAGTATCTTGACACCGACTCTGTGTCGCACAGCGGTCTCAATGCCCTGATATTTGTGAGCAATACTGGCATTATGAAAGGCAATGCCGGATATTTTTGGCCTGAGCAGGGATTGAAGCGAGGGGAGCTGGCCAAAGTGATGAATCGCTGTGCTGGTATGATAGCTGTAAATGAAGATCATAATAATAGAGAATATACTCTGCAGGTGGGACAAAGCTTCACCTTATCCCTGGCCAGCAATCCAACTACCGGATACCAGTGGAATTTTAGCCAGCCGGGGGATGAGAATATTCTGACCCTGGTGGGTGAGAGTTATCGGCGTGATGGAGACGGCGGACAGCTTTTGATGGGACAGGGTGGCAGGAACTACTGGACTTTCAAGGCTTTAAAGACTGGCACTACTGATATGACTCTGCTTTATGCCCGTCCCGGGGAAAGCGTTGAGCCGGCGCAGACTTTCACTTTAAAAGTAACGGTAGAGACCCCCGGCCCGGCACAGGGTGGATTAACCGTGAAGATCAAACAAGTAGTTGAAGACTCCGAACACATGAATGTTGATATGAGCATTCCGGTCATAAGCGGGATGAAGGACCAACAGATACAGTCGGCATTGAATACCCGTTTTGAAAAGGAAGCTCAGGACCTGAAGGCAGAACTTGCCGGGCAGGTAATAGCTTATGTGCAGGCGGCCGAGGAAAGTGGCTTTCCGGCCTGGCCCTGGCAGGTGTTTAGCAGCCCCCCACCGAGCTACTACCAGAATGACCATCTCTTGAGCCTGACGGTGGACTATTACCAGTATACTGGAGGGGCCCACGGCGGGACGGATCGCCGGCCCTATAATATCGATCTGGCTACTGGTCAGGACCTGGCTCTGAAGGACCTCTTTGCAGATGGTTACGATTATGCTGCCCTCATCAATCAGGAGATCCGCCGGCAAATCGCGGCTGATGTGGATGGAATGTACTTTGATGGTGTAGAAGGCTTTAACGGCATAAGCGATGATCAGACGTATTACCTGCAGGACGGAAACCTGGTCATCTACTTTGGGCAGTATGAAATTGCCCCCTATGCAGCCGGGATGCCCGAATTCAAAATACCCTTCAGCTTATTACAGGCCGGACTGCTATAAATGGCCCCGGACCAGGGGGACGGTTCTTGTGGTCACCTAAACAGCAGAGTGACCACAAGAACCGTCCCCCTGGTCTCTTTAACCATTACCGAACCATGAAACCAAGTATTGCTAAAATGTTAGAAAAAAGCTGGGCACCCGTCTTCTATAAAGAAGTATTTTGCAAGATTAACGAAGAAATCTATGCGCCCCTTTACTGCTTAGACAACGGCAGGCCCAATACGCCGGTAAACATCCTGCTGTCATTGGAGATTATTAAACACCAGTTTGGCTTTACTGACGAGGAAATACTTGAACAGTTCTACTTCAACTTTCAGATTCTTTATGCACTCGGCATCAGGAACTTGGGGGAAGTATACATAGCAGAGCGTACAGTATATGAATTCAGGGAGAGAATCTACTCATATATATTGGAGCACCCTGACCAGGAAGATATCCTTTTCAAGCAATTTGAAATCCTGACCAATAACTTCATTCAAAAGGCTGGCATAAAAACCAACGAACAGCGCATGGACTCTACCCTGGTAAGTCCTAATATCA
>CAZHHJ010000061.1:0-12322 GCA_964531295.1 uncultured Syntrophomonas sp. | reverse complement strand
TCGAACTTACCAATATAAATTTTAATATAGAAAAAGATGAGTATTTCATTGTGCTGGGACCGACCGGTACCGGGAAAACCGTACTACTCGAATTAATCGCCGGTATGTATCACCCTGATAAGGGATCCATCTGGTTTGAAGACGTAAAAATCAGCTCTTTGTACCCGGAACAGCGCAGTATTGGTTTTGTTTACCAGGACTATGCATTGTTTCCTCACCTCACGGTAAAAGAAAATATTTTCTTTGGAATTAAATGCCGGGGTATCGATGTAAATCAGGGAAATAAACGCTTCCAAGAAATTGTTGATTTTCTCAATATCGAATATTTGCTGAACAGATTTCCATCTACCCTGAGCGGAGGAGAAAAGCAAAGAACAGCGATTGCCAGGGCACTGGTAACTTCTCCCCGTATTCTACTCCTGGATGAACCTCTCAGTGCTCTGGACCCGCGCACTAAACAGATATTTCAGGAGGAATTACGCAGGATTCATGATGCTTTAAGAACTACCACTCTGCATATTACCCATGATTTCTCCGAAGCGATGGCACTGGGCAGTCAGGTGGGGGTCCTGCATAATGGAGAGATTATGCAGGTAGGAAAACCTATGGATGTCTTTCGGCATCCTAATTCACGTTTTGTAGCTGATTTCGTAGGTGCAGAAAACATTATTGAGGGCCATGCCCGGGGGAAAACCATTGAAGTATCCAACCACCTAAATATTGAGACCATTATTGATAAAGCTGGTCCGTCAACTCTGACCATACGCCCAGAAGACATTATCATTTCTCGCGAAAAACTATTTTCGAGTGCTCAGAATAATATACCGGGTAAAATTATCAATATGATTCATCAAGGCCCTTTATACCGGGTGACTGTCGATGCTGGTATTGATTTTACCGCCTTGGTAACCATGCAGGCCGTGGAGGAAATGGGCTTGCAGAAGGATCTACCGGTTTGGGTAGCATTTAAGAGTGCCGCGGTACACGTGTTATAATCAAATTACTTACAGGAGGTGTTGATTAATTGTTTTATGACCAACTGATAGATAGATTTCGGCAGATAGTTGAAGAGAACGGACTTCTGGATGAAGAGATACTAATTACGGGCCGAACCCTGTCCGTCCAGGAAGCTATCGGGAGTCCGCAACGGAAGGATTATCCCATTGTGAAAGGCAAAGAAAAGCTAATGCAAGCGATATTTAAAGGGCAAAAGGGCCAAGCTTTTACTGATATGGCTGCAGATTTTTCGGGGACTTTGAAAGAAGTACTGGCTAAAGAACCGGAGAGCAACTTCGATCGGGCCGTTTTGATATCCACTATGAATGCCGTACTGAGATACCTGGGTCAGATTGATAAGACCATTCACTGCCACAATGAAGATCCCGAACGCTGTTCGCTGGAATTAGTACAGCATATCAAAGAGAAATTCGGAAACCCCCGCATAGCTCTCATCGGGTTTCAACCGGCTATGCTGGATAAACTGCAAGAAGTATTCGAAGTGCGCGCAGTAGACCTGGATCTAGATAATATCGGCCAGATGAAATCAGGAGTGCTGATTGAAGGCCCGGAGGCCACTCGCGAGGTACTGGACTGGTGCGATCTCATCGTCGCCACCGGCAGTACGGTAGTTAATGCCACTATCACCGATTATTGTTATGATAAACCGGCTTTATTCTTCGGCACTACCGGTGCTGCAGCAACTAAACTCATGGGGCTGGAACGCTGGTGTTTTCTGGGCAGCTGATGAACCAGCCGCCTGCTTCCTTTGATGCCTATTACAACCTGGGCCAGGGATGGTTCTCTGATGCAAGCGGGGATGGTTCTTGATTTGCATTTTAGTATATTACATGCAAATCAAGAACCATCCCCAACTTGTGTTTTATATCAAGGCTGCTCTTGATATGTCAAAGCCAAAAAATATCTTTTTTCCTTGCAAGGGCTGTAGTTCATGGAAGGTATTGGCAGTTAAGTAAGCCTTAAACCCCACTCCATCGCAATTGATATCTATCTCGCGGAATGTACCGTTATTTCTTATATGAGATATTAGTCCTGATAAACGACAAGAGTCATTTATTATATTATTACTTATTATGATATTTTCCGGTCTGATACCAATGAATTCTGCATCGTATTCATCAATCTGCTTTAACAGCATTTGAAATGCTGCCTTGTCCCGAATATCTTCAATTTTCATCAAGTTTATCATACCCACAAAATTAGCTGTAAACAATGAAGTAGGTTTTTCAAATACTTCTTCAATGGGGCCAATTTGCATGATACTGCCGTCTTTGATTATCCCCACCCGATCTGCCAGGTAGTATGCTTCCTTAAAATCATGGGTGACCATGATAATAGTAATTTTTAAAGTTTCATGCAGTTTTTTTATCTCCTCTTCTATGACCGCTTTTAAATTGGAATCCAGGGCGGTCAAGGGTTCATCCAGCAGGAGCAGATCTGGTTCTACCATCAGTGCACGAGCTAAAGCCACCCGCTGCTTTTCACCCCCGCTTAAAAATATCGGGTAGCGATCGAGTATATGATTTATCCTCAACAGCTCTACCAGGGTGGCAAAATTTTTCTTATATTTATCATCATTTTGATCTTTACGAAAACGGAGACCATATTTGATATTGTCCTTGACTCTCATGTGGGGAAATAATGCCAGATCCTGATAACAAATGGAAATGTTACGATCTTCGGGTTTTTTCCCGGTAACCTCCCTCTTATTAATGTAAATTTCCCCCGTCTGAATAAGCTTTAGCCCAGCTATAGACTCCAGGAGCACGGTTTTACCACTGCCGGTTGGTCCCAGAAGGACAAAAAACTCGCCCCTGTTTATAGTAAGGTTAAGATTTGTTATTTTGAACCGACCCAGTTGCAGGGATAGGTCTTTAATTTCTATCATATAGTCTCCTCCCCGCTGCGACCGGCGGCTAACAAGCGCAAAATAATAAACATAATCAAACATAATATTATCAAGATCACTGCTACTGGAACAGCATACATCATCCCATAAGCGGTAAAGCGTTCATAAATCACAGTTGGCGCTATCATGGGATGATAAGCCAGTATTATTACTGCTCCAAATTCACTGATAGCTCGGGCCCAGGTCAATATCATACCACTCAGTATATCCCTCCAGGCCAGAGAAAAGGTTATTAAAAAAAAGGTCTGGGTGTGGCTGGCCCCCAGGGTGCGGGATACATTTTCCATCCGGGGCGGTACCCATTTGAATGCTTCTCGGGCCGCGTTAATCAGGAAAGGCATACTGACAAAAGTCATAGCCAGTACGATGGCAGCAGCGGTGCCCAGCACCTCGATACCTGCCTTTTCCATCAATTGCCCGGTCCAGCTGCGCGGGCTGATAACCGTCAAAAGACAGATCCCGGCTACCGGGTGGGGTATTACAATAGGTATGTCTACAATGCTTTCCACCAGGCTCTTAAATCTAAATTCCTTCCTGGCCAAAACATAGGCAAAAGGTACCCCCAGAATAAAGGCCACGATAGTGGTTACAGTGGCCGCCCCCATGCTCAGATAAATGGACTGCAAAACTTTTTTGTCTTTAAAGGTATCAAAAATCACTCCTGGTTCCGTCCAAAACAAGGTGTTGATAAGCGGGTAGATACAGAACAGAACAATAATGGTGCCGGTAATAAAAGATACTATGAATAGTGATTCAGTCCTTTTTTTATTCATTATTACCTCCAGAAGACGGATCAGTTGTAAAGGAGGTCAAGCAGAGCCTGACCTCCTTCTGTTGGCTATAAGTAAAAGTCTATTTTATCAAAGCATTTAAATCTTCTGGAAAACCTTCTCCATTTATTATTATTGGCTTCAATACTGGCTGGCCATTGTCCTCAAGTATCTTGAGACCCTGTTCTTTGTCGAAGAAGAATTTTAGGAACTCTACTGCCAGTTCTGTATTCACACCTGAATTCGGCATGGTAAGTCCATATACTATGGGTTCTCCTACGACAGTCTTGGTATCTTCAGGAGTAGCACCGCTAGTTTCCATTGAAACCTGAGCATAATATTCTGCATTTTCTAAATCACTGAGGTTAACCTTTTTGGGAAGTTCAACCCATTTGAAAGCCTTGTTAGCTGCCGCATGCTGACGAGCTACACTTTCGTATTCAAAGGCATAATCCAATGTTCCAGTTTCCAACAGCGAAATAAGCTCAACTGATTTGGGGCGTATATTTTTTTCCGGGCAGTTGTCACGTAACTGCTGATATAAGCCTTCTTTTTCATATTTTAATTCTGCCAATTTCCAGGAGAGTATACTCCGATATCCGCAGGGATCATCATTGGGGTTGCTGTGTCCATAATTAACGCCATCTTTTAGTAAGATCTCATACCAGTTATCTTTAGTTATTTCATTGGCATATTTGCTCTGATCAGTATACATGATTACCATGGAGTTGTTGGCAAACAGGGCATCCCAGCTGGCATAATCCGGCATAAGCTCTTGCTCCAGAGGCATATAGTCAGCTGAGGCAAAAATGTCTACTTTGTCGCCTAAATCAACTATTTGACGGATAAGCTTGGTACTGCCGCCTTCAGTTCTTTGTATGTCCACTTTGGGATGAAGGGTCTCAAACTCTTTCTCCAGGGCTGCAAAGGGTATGGACAGACTACCGGCATGGTATATTACTACCGTGCCTTCTAATTCAGCAGCCGCTTCCGGGGCTGGTTCAGGAGTAGTGGCATTGTTTCCTCCACAACCTCCTACTACACAAGTGGCAATAAATAATAACATTAAACATACGATCCAGGTCTTTTTCTTCAACATATCACGTTCTCCTTTTCTATCATATTTTTGGCTTGATTTGCCATGAATTTGAATTCTAAATATATCCCTCCTCCGATAATAATGACCTTAAACAATACATCCCCCAAACAAACAGCCAGCACCTGGGTTATCCCGTGCTGGCCATACATTAAACTGAATAGTGGTCTTTAATAGGCATAGTGTCTAATAAAATACCTAATAGATCATTATCTAAATAATTATATTAAAAACCAATCAGCTCTTCTTTCCAAAACACGGGGGGCCAGAACATTTCTATTCTAACCTATCGGCTGTCAATCATGGGCCTGGGAGCCTTTAGATTTTTCAGCTCGAAGAACATCTCGCTATCTTATTTCTTTCTCTTGCTATTATTCGTCAAATATTATGGTATTTCCTTCATAAAATCCCATCTTATTTAGATAAATTAATTATACTTGGAGACTTAAATATATTTCTGGAGATACCAAGCCATAATTATAGGCCTGACCCCTAGAATTTGCCCGTTTCACCCGCTGCAGGTTAAAAAAATTCATCTTCATCAATCGGCTCGGGCTCTTGTATTTGTTCTTCAATAGCTGTGATTCTCTTCCTCAGGGCAATAACTTGAAAAATCGCTAGTAAAGGCACAACTATCATGCCTATAAGCAATAGTATAATTATAATCTCCCAGGGTCCAACATTCATAATCACTTCGCCTCCTTTATCTGCCCTTATAACAATATCTCGCCGCAAATTCTAAGATTTATCGCTCCAGAAAATATTTACTGCTTCTCCAAGCCATTCTTCACTACGGCTCGGCAATAATGGCCCTTATAATCAGGCCTAAAAGGCATTCTCAATATGGTTAATGTTTTCATTATCTTTATCATCGATAATAATAGCGATAACATCGAAACGGATGCCCCGAAACCCCTGCTGCCTTTCATTCAAGTAGATCAGGGCCGCTTTTTTTATATGCTGCATTTTCCTATAGGTAATAGCTTCTTCAGGAGTTCCGTAGCTGATGCTCTTCCTGGTCTTTACTTCCACGAATACAATTTCCTGCTTTTTCTCGCACACTATGTCTAACTCACCATAACGCGTATAGTAATTCCGGGTAAGTATCTTATAACCCTTATTGCAAAGATAACGGGCGGCCTGTTCCTCTCCGTATTTACCCAGTTCTTTTCTCATAAAGTACTCCGCTCAAAATTTTTATCCATATTATAAATAAAGGCCAGTATCTCAGCAATAACCTGGTATAATTCCGCTGGAATCTCTGCATAGACATCCAAGGCCATAAGGTATTCCGTCAGAACTGGATCTTCCTGCAGCGGAATGCCATTTTCCTCCGCTATAGTTTTGATTCGCTGGGCAATAAAGCCCCTTCCTTTAGCTGCTACAACTGGCGCGGTATCTTTATCCTGATCATAACGGAGCGCTACCGCTTTCTCCAGTTTCTTTTCTTCCATGAGCATCACCTCTATATGATTATATCTATAGAAAAACGCTGGGTCTTTTCAGTATTATTCAATAAAGATGTTTTAATGCTTTGATTTTCCGCTGGGTTTTCAGCCACCTTAATCCCCTGATTATTTATAATATATCCTAGCTTCTCAAGACTGCTGAGCAAAACGGCCAAATTTTTTTGCAGGTGTTCTTTCACCTCGGTATTTTCAACTATCCCTTG
Organism: uncultured Syntrophomonas sp.; assembly: GCA_964531295.1. Classification (GTDB taxonomy): domain Bacteria; phylum Bacillota; class Syntrophomonadia; order Syntrophomonadales; family Syntrophomonadaceae; genus JAAYJK01. Next base: position 5,858 of record CAZHHJ010000061.1, on the reverse strand, counting down.
TAGTTCCATACTTCCCCGGCGGTGCCAGTTGATATGAAATAATACCCTGCCCATTTGCTCGGTTTCCAGCGCTACTAGCAGCTTAATATTTTCCAGATCTTGCAGGCCTTTGGAGCCCACTTCCTTATTCAAGCGGAGCTCACACAGATGAATTTTATCGTCTATCTGCACCGGAACTGAGAAATAATAAGAATTGGCATTATTATCCGGCAATCCCCGGCTGGAAAAATTGAATATCTTCGGTCCAAGTAGTTCTCTATCCAGGGTTTCCAGGCGGGTCAGGAATTCATTTATTATTGAATTCTTCTGCGTTTCCCCCTGGCTCTTAGCTATTTCCTCCAGGATCATGATTCCTCTTATAAGGTCTCTTTCTGAATAGAACATCTCCTTCAATTTTTGTACCGCTTCCCCGGTGCCATCCTGTATTTTGATAGTAATCTGTTCTATTAAATCCTTTAAGAAGGGCAGTTGCTTAATCAATGCAGAAGCTATTTCTTCCCGCCCGGCGGGCATAATTGCTGCCTGCACTGCAGGATTGGCACTCTCAACTCTGGTTTCCTCAGCCGTTCCCTGGGCCACAGCATAATTTTCCGGTATGGCAGGCTGTCTTACTATCGGCAACACATCATTCTGATTCCCGCTGGAAATACCGATGGTATTGGTCCTGCCTGTGAATTCACGTCCTTCGGAAAAAGCTGTATTGTTAGTCCTGCTGGTCAATTCACTTACCTGGGAGAGGACCGGGTTGTGTGACCTGCTTATTGATGCACGTCCTTCGGATACAACGGTATTGTTGGTCCCGCTTATAGATCCACGTTCAGTAGTTAAAACTGCTGATTTATTCATATCGCCGGAATTATTCCCTGCCTGCCGCACCAGCGCTTCCGCTTTTTCAGCCGGATATTTGCCCTGAAGAGCCTGCTCTTCCAGCAGGGCAATGTTTTTCAGCAGTGATTCTACGATCCTGGCCAGGCTCTGGTTAGGATTGAGTAGCTGTTTAAGTGCCGGCAGAATCTGCTGGTCCATTTTTAATCCCCGGCTTAAAGTAAAAGCCGCTGCCTGAAGGTTTTTCTCATTTATACCACCTAGTATCAAGGCCGCCCGACTCAGGGAAATTAAATGCTCTGGAGTAACCGGCAGCTTATGATCTAGGAGCGCCTGAGCCATCAAGAGATTATCTTCTCCGGGACTGAACCCCATGTCTATGAGACTGGAAGCCAGATTGACGCTCTGAGCCTGCTGGATTTCTAGCGGGGTAAGTACTTTTAAAAATACCCGACCATCTCTAAATCCATCCACCTGTAGAAAAAGCTCTTCCCCAGTATTTACCGGCACCTGGCTAACCGCTTCGATCATTCGGCCTTTTAGCAACAAGGTCAAGAGACCTCCATCTTTGATAGTCTGCACCGTACCCTGCAGTATTTCACCCTTATTTAGGCTCAGCCCTTGATCGGCCGGGGTAGAAACATTCAAAATCATCCTGGCTAAAGAGACCTGGTTGCTGTTCATCATTTCCTCCTGAAAGTATTGATTTCACCGGTTCAAAGCTCTTCCTATGTATCGCACATGGCCCAAGATCAAATAGTCTTTGCAGATGTTCCCTGGTGGCATAACCCTTATGCTGGGAGAAATTGTAGCCGGGAAAAATACGGTCCATTTTCCGCATTGATTCATCTCGCTCCACTTTGGCGATGATAGAGGCACAGGCTATCGAGATACTCAGGCTGTCACCCTTTATTATCGCCCTCTGTTCAATATCTATATCGTCTAATTTTAGCGCATCGATAAGCAAATAATCTGGTTCGATATTTAGATGGCTCACCGCCAGGGTCATGGCTCGGCGAGTAGCATTAAGAATATTTATCCTGTCCAAATAGGGTGGATAAACGAATACCACTGTCCATGCCAGGGCTTGCCTTTTTATTTCCCCAGCTAGGCTATATCTCTTTTTAGCAGAAATCTTTTTAGAATCATCAACCCCCGCCAGAGCAAAGTTCCTGGGCAGTATGACTGCTCCGGCTGCGACCGGCCCGGCTATCGGTCCCCGACCCACTTCGTCCAGACCTGCTATGTAGTGGTAACCCTGCTGGTAAGCTTGTTCTTCAAATAAAGTTAAAAGCTGGAGTCGCTGCATTTCATCTACTTTCATAGTAGAATCATGTACTTTACTCATCTGACCCTCCCTGACTTAAATTAATTAGCTCGGTATTTTTGAGCAATCGTTCCGGCTTTCATTTCACCTTCCAGTATAGCAGTTCTAAAAACTCTTCAGCCCTCAACACATCACCGATTACAAACAGATTTCCGCCCAAAATCCTTTGTATAATATTCTAGTATCTATTTTAACCTATTTTGCTTCCATTGGGCGCTACAGAAAATTATTGCAGGAAAGGTGAAGACTTGCAGCATATTTCCTGGCCCAGTGAAAAATCGTGTTAAAAGGACCGTCCCCGCAACGCGGTGTTAAGCCCAAAAAGCAGGACTTCAAGATCATGCCTGCTCTTGAAGTCCTGCCAACTATTGGGTTATATGCCTCCCTATTATTTACCTTTGCATTTAAATCCGGTGCTGAGTTACCTCTCTATTTAAAGCCTTATTATTCTCCTTTGAAAACGGCTGGTCGCCGTTCCATAAAAGCGTACATACCTTCTTTCTGATCCTGAGTGGCAAAAAGGCTGCAGCATTTATCCATTTCCATAATCAAAGCCGTACTAATGTCCGTGTTTAATCCCTGCTGAATGGACTCTTTTAGTTTCATCAAAGCCAGCGGGGGTTTTTTGCTTAGTTGCAGGGCCAGTTGCTTTACCTCCCCCATAAGTTGGTCGCCAGGCACCACCTGATCCACCAGTCCCAGAGATAAGGCCGAAGCTGCATCTATAGTCTCTCCGGTAAACATCAGCCTTTTAGTCCTCTGTATACCTATCAGTCTGGGAAGCCTCTGACTGCCGCCGGCAGCTGGAAAAATGCCCAGATTAACCTCCGGGAAGCCGAACTTAGCATTTTGAGCTGCTATACGAAAATCACAGGTGAGACTCAGCTCCACTCCTCCACCAAAGGCAAATCCTGAAACCGCAGCTATAGTGGGCCGGGACAAATTGGCGATTTTATTGAATACTTGGTGAATGGGTTCTATATATGCTCTGGCCTGCTCTGGATTGCAGGAAGCCATGGCTTTTATATCCCCCCCGGCCGCAAAAACTTTTTGGCTGCCGGTGATAATCAATACCCGCACTTGCTTATCCAGGCTCAGCATATCAATGGCTGCCGCCAGCTCACTGACCAATTCACTGCTGAGAGCGTTCATTGTTTCCGGACTATTCAAGGTCAGGGTGCAAACCCCTTCATCCAAGCTCAAGCTTATAGTTTTAAATTCCATCTTAAACCACCTCCCCTTAGCACAATTGTCATCTTCACTAGCGCTAATTCTCATCTGATGCATGAAAGTGAAATAGCAGGCAGCGTTGGTCTTTCAATTTATAGCCTTCACAGTTGTCACTTAACAGGCATTCATAAAAAGCCGCTTCGATATTAATCTGACACATCATAGTATTAGAACAATTATAAATTATTCGAATCTGCACTGCTTGCTCCCAATAAGGACATGGATAATCCGTGCATTGTTCCAGAGTGCTCATATCCTTTAGCCTAACTCACTTCCCACTATACCTACCCCGACAACACAGGAATAGGGCTGTCCACCCAGGTTTTGGGCCAGGCCTATTCTGGGATTTTCCAACTGCCTCTTACCTGCTTTGCCATGGAACTGCAGCCAGGATTCATACAGCATCCTTATGCCGCTAGCACCTATGGGATGGCCAAATGATTTTAAGCCGCCATCTGGATTTACCGGCAGTCCCCCATCCAGGTCAAAGAATCCATTCATGGCGTCTTTCCAACCCTGGCCACGCTCACTGAATAGCAAATCCTCATATATAATCAACTCGGTAGGGGTAAAACAGTCGTGTACTTCCGCTAAACTGATTTGTTCCCGCGGATTGGTAATCCCTGCTTCACGATAGGCTGCCTGCCCGGCATAATAGGTTTCAAAGGCGGTGGTAAAATCATAACTTTGGTGCTTTTCACTGTGACCGGGACCGGCGGCAATCTGGATCCCCTTGACATACATCGGGTCTTTGCGGTATTTTTTAGCATCCTCAGTGCGGGTGATTATGGCACAGGCCGCGCCATCTGATACTCCTGAACAATCCATAACTCCCATGGGGCTGCAGATCATTGGAGACTTCAGTATACTTTCCATGGCTACCTCGGCCCGGTATTGGGCTTTAGGATTCAGAGCGCCGTTTTTGTGGTTCTTCCAGGCAATACGCGCCATAACCTCTTTCATCTGTTGCATATCCAAACCATATTTGTGAGCATAGGCCGGAGCCACAAAGGCAAAACGAGATGGGGCGGTTAAGTCCGGTAAGGTACGATCAGAGTCTTCTGTAGGCACCTCTAGACCACTGTAGCCCCCATCCTTTAGTTTTTCTGCTCCTACCGCCATTACTACATCATAGGCCCCTGCAACTACTCCATAACAGGCATTACGAAAGCTGTCCAATCCGGTACAGCACATATTTTCCAGACGGGTTACCGGTTTATAATGGGATTTCATTCTATTGGAAAATGTTAAACCTGCCATACCGGATGTGAATGTCCCAAACCAGAAGGCATCTATATCATTAAATTCAATCCCGGCGTCTTCTAAGCATTCATCTATTGCTTCTATCAGCAGATCTTCCAGGTTGCTGTCATAACGCTCACCAAATCTGGTACATCCCATTCCAATAACCGCAGCTCTATCCTTAATTCCTATGGCCATTTTATTACCTCCTATCTTTAAAGTTTTGGTACGGCTTTCCAGAAATAGGTGCGGATGCTGTCAACCGTGAATATGTGGCGGAATGACATCTTCACTTCCATACCTACCTTAACTTCATCTGGATCGCAATCCACCAGATAACAAATCAGACGCCCCCCACCTTCGAAGTCAACTACTGCAACTATGGTAGGTGGATCAAGTGAATCAGCCAGATAATCGACGGTAAATGTAGCTACCCGGGCCGGTTTTCCATAAAGTCGATAGTCTTCCATCTGATCTATAGCTCGGCATTCTATACATATCCGGGAGGGCGGGAATTGTACGGTGCCGCAATTTTTACAGCACACCCCGTAAAACCCCAGATTTTTCTTGCGATTACGATACATGTCCGGCAATGACGATCTCTTTTGAACTGGTCTTTTAGCTGGTTCTGTTGCTATTAGTTCTCTCCAACGCAGATATTTGCCATAATTCATGGTGACTTTTTTATTATCAATGTATCCCTTTAGGCCTAAACCAGGCGAAAAGTTGGCAATCTCATCACTGACCTTGAATACTATAGCATCACTGCCTTCACCATAGCTGACCAGCATAATGTAATCGCCTGGCTTAGCTTCTTCCAGGGCAGCAGCCAGCATCATGGGAGCGTTGGCAGTTCCGGTATTTCCCACCTGGTTATATAGACTGTCCTGTATCTGGACTGGAGTAAAACCGAGTTTGGCTGCAATTTGCCCCTGATAACGGGGAGTAATGCCATACAACACTATTTTGCTGAAGTCCCCCGGACTCAAACCGGTCTTTTTCAAGACCCCTTTGACCGCCTCACTGACAAACTGGTTGTAGCCCTGGGTGATGCAAAATCTTTCTTCCCAGCTGTGTACAAACCTTTCATTATCAGCACGCCACAGATCGTGAAAATCTACCGAGATGCTGCAACTGTCTATATATTCAGCAATAACTTGCTTAGCGCCGATAAGGAAGGCTGCGGCTCCATCTCCGAAATGATTTTCATAAGGACCAGCCGAATATCCCAAAC
>CAZHHJ010000060.1:0-12557 GCA_964531295.1 uncultured Syntrophomonas sp. | reverse complement strand
ACCGGCAAATGAAAACCCTGCCAGCATCTGTGCGTTTCCAAGCGATAATGTGTATATCGTTTTGTGTGCAGCCAGCATATTCTTCAGTTGCTCCATCAGTTCTGGGTCATCATGGCTGAAAAAAATGCGATAATGAGCATCCTTTAAATATTCATATTTTATTTGGCTACGCTGTTTGATGCGATTGAACATAGGCCCAGCACTTTTGGTTTCTATCACATTGATGCCGGTTCTAATTTTTTTAACGGGGTTGATGATTCTTACCGCCACCCGGGTGTTATCTGGAGAGAAACTATCCCAATAGTTCTCCTTATCCATACCCAGTATGGCCGCTACAATACCTATGACCGCAGTTGGCGGAGGAAAAGAGAAAGTTAACGGTGATGCTGTAGTATGGAATTTTTTAAAATGCCCATAATCACCCCATATATCAAATACAATGACCTTCACCTTAATCACTTCCTCACCTAATCATTAAAGGGTAAAGCAATAAACTGGATTCCTCCCGTATCTTTTGAAACATTGAAGGCCTTTCCGTCCCTTACCAGAGCAACTCGTGAATCGACTGCATACTCAACCCGCTCCACCTTTTCCTGATGGACTGATAATTTGTTCAATAATTCAGTAATATCAACTCGAACCTCTTTAATATCCCGTAGTTCTTCATCTCTGACTTTTTCATCATTCTTCCTTAATGAAATGTATTTGTCCAGTTCGCCTATATGATAATCCTTTTCCTTATATACAACCCGGAACAATACCCTGGGCATCTGCCCCGCTTTCGATCGTGAAGTAAGGCTCTTGGTGCCCTTCCACATGGCCTCCAGCAGTAAATCCACATCTTCTTCCCGCAGATCGGTATAAGCAGCCGCATTTTCATTGACAATGCCGTAAAAATTAATTAGAGAATAAGAAATGAAGTATTCCTCCCTGAAGGTGGACATGCTCTTATTAGCCCCAGATGCAAAAGCTCCGGTGCCTTTTATATTCATCATGTTTACCGCATGTAGGGAGCGTCCCATTTTGAATTGCACCGGTCCGGTATATGTAAGGCTAGCTCCCAATGTTCTGTTTCCCTCTCTCTTCTCCAGCGGAATGGTTGCCCCAAAAAGCCTGACGTCAATACATTCATTCAGTACGTTCTTGCTAATTACGTTTTTCATTTCTGCAATCGTCATTCTGCTCTTATCAAGCTTATTTCCGCCTTCATCCAGGAGAAAATCTTCCGCCCGCAGTTTGGCATCCTGCAGGTTGTCCTTTTCATCGCGGATTTCCCGGACAAATATCTCCTTACCTTTTACCTCATGCAGATAGTCTCTGATGGTTCTTTTTAAACGCACATCGGTAACCAGGTTAATCCCGGTTTCTTCATCCATCCGCGGTTTGTTCTCATCCATGGGATCGCCATTGGGATTGGCGTCGGAAATATCGTACAAAAATAGCAGTTCGGATCTATTCATTATCTCCATCCTCCTTATTAACTTTGAAATACGGTATGCCTTCTTTGCTTTTGGCATCATTTAGATTCATGCCCAGCACAAAATAGAAATTTATCTCATCAACCGACATTCCCCAATTGTTTCCAGCCTGCAAATAATACATACTAGCTATTTTCTCCAGTTGAATATAATAATTCTTTTTATATTCCTCTAACTTTTGTTGAATTTTAGGTAATAATGCCCTGGCATCTGCTTCTTTCATTTTGAGTCCTTTTAACTGGCTTCTAAATGGTGTTGCTCCTCGATCATTTTTTTGTATGGACAGCAAATGCTGGGCAAGTACACCCGTAAGGAATAGCGCTTTTTTAGCGTTATTATCTATGGTTGAGCTGAATTCTTGAAAAAACCGTTCAACCCGAATGTCCAAAGCCTTCGCCGCCACCGCTTCATTTTCCGTATTCACCAACTCCCAACCACCTCCTGTGTTTTTTAAAACCCCAAGTTCACTTAAGAACAGCAAACATATAAAGGCCTGCAAGACTTCAATTTTCATGTAGCGGTTATCATTGAAAAATCCCCTTAATCTGTCCATGATCAATGCCATTACAAATTGTTTATCAATTTTCTGATCTTTAAAGGTTTTATTAACAATCTCCATAAAACCTTTTATGGTAGGAAACAGCTTGCGCAGAACCCCATAATTGAATTGAATATCCTGAATCAGTTTGGCGCTGAATTTCAAATCTTTAAAAATCAAATGATCTTCCGCCCTTTGTTTGGCGGTAAATAGGGTTCTCAAGCGAGAGGGCAAGACATCCTCCATCAGCAGCAATATAACAAACTTGCTGCTTTGTTCCTGGAAAAACAAAAACTTCAGTGCTACTATATCGTCTACATCTTTTAACAGGCCAAGTATATCATTCTCATCTGCCGCTATCCGATCGGCCTGAGACAATACCACTTTCCCTTCACTTTCCTGCCGGAAACTATAATAGATATTCATTATCTCTTCTAGTATTTCATCTTTGTTATATACAACCTCCGGGATCAGATAATATCTCAACCCGGCGAATTTGAATGCAAGCAGTTCTTGCATATAGGCAGCACCTGCATTTAACTCCAGCAAACATTCAAAGCAAAGGGGAAAGTTTTTATATCCATTTTCCTTTTTCATGCCCCCGGCAATATAACCGGGTTTGTCCAAGGAATAGAAGGTAATCGGCGAAGCATCACCAAAGACCCTGCTTTCTTTTTTGCACAGGCAGCAAACCCCATCGCTGGATATCTCGTTATACTTTTCCTGGCTGAATTCGAGCAGATATTCAATAAAATCATCGATGTCTCCCAGATACTTTTTTTCTCCTGCCTGGTAAAAAATCAGGGTGATAAATCCTCCATCTTCGTACTGCATCCGCAGCTTGACCAGATCATTTTTAATATTTTCCTGTTCTTTGATAAAGGCTTCATACAGGTTTTTAAAAAACAGGCTATCATTTAGAAATTTTTCATGCTCTTTCTTTAAACGACGAAACCATTTTTCAACCCGGTTCTCGAAAGTCTTTCTTACATGTTCTTCATTGTTCCCTGCAATCCTAGCAGTAGGAGTGTAATGGGCTCCCATCGCACCCTTTTCCCGGTACAAATACTTTGATGTCTTTTTCCTGTCCCAGTCTTCAATACTTACATCTTTATAACGCCATCCCGCCTCAGTTTCCTCAAAGTTGATGGCATAGACCTTGGCATAATTCCCCCCTTTATTAACCTCGTCCAATAAAATCTCAACCAGATTTTCCTCGGTGTTTATTCCTTTTTGCTTAAAACTGTAGGCGCCAATATTACGTAAAGCTTCAATCATGTTTTCACCTCCTTCGCATCGTTAATGACAATACCTCGTTTAGCCATCATCTTCTCCATTCCCCCGAAGTACCTCTATATAAGGTTTTTCCGATATCCTGTATCCTTCTTTAAGCAATAAAGCAAGAACAGTTTGCCCAGTAGGTATTACCCTATATAACCCTGATCAGTTCCCCCACCACCCAGGGGTCATTTTTCTGTGCTTGAACACCTCTACGGTCTACCAGAGCAATATAATCTACTTTACAACCCCTATTTTCCAAAGCTGCACCCACTCGTTGGATGATAAACTGCAGAGCGGTAGTTCCGCCGGTCAGATTCACCACACAGGGGGTACATTCCAATATGTTAAGCACCTCCTCCGCCTTCTTGTTCGCCTGCTGGAAGCAGTTGAAGGGATCATCAACGCGTACCACCTCCACATAACCACGATAGCCCGCTTGTTTTATAATACTATCCAATGAATTCTCCCCTTCTGATGATGTCAGCACTACAATTCGTTGAGGCTTGATAGTCATCAGTGCCGAATAAAGCAATCCTGGAGATAACCCAAGCGGGGAAAGCAAAGTTATTGATTCCTTATTATTCTGCTCATTATCCAATTCTGTCACCTTACCATTTGATTAGTCATTATTGATATCTTACAAATCCATCCTTTTGAAGGCCCTCTCTGCCTGCTCACAATAGTATAAGCATTTGTTCACAGCAGAATGATACTGGTTTTCACTTCCTCCCTGCGAATGAGCGATAAGCTTACGTATTTCATTAATCTTCTGTAGCAGTTTACCCAACCCAAACAAATATTCATAATCTTTATCTATATTGTAATTCTTGATTTTTTGCCTCTCATTCCAATTATCAATATCGATAATATTGCCCTCACACAGCTTGGTGACTATGGCCTCGGTCAAGGTTATATAGCCGGTTGCATAACGCTTCTGCTCGAAAAACCAGCTTGCCAGGTTTAATTGAAAATATGCTTCGGATTGATTGTTATTGAACCGTCTAAGGGATCGTTCCATAACTGATGCGGCAGCATTACCAGGTCCATCAATGTTTTTTAAGCCATTCCACAGTTTTCGCCTGCGTTCATTCCTGATGTCCTTTAAAAAATTCATATTAATCCTATCTGACAAGTCTTTTATACTTTCTGCCAACTCCGGCTTTTGCTCCTGCAACAAATCAGCTACTAGGTAGCCATTACCGTAATGTTGAAGTTCATAAATCCCCTTAATCCAATGGTTAAGTTCATTAACCACAGTCAGATCCACCACCGGCACTTTGCCGCCCATCTCTCTAGCTAAATCCAGCATTCCATAGAGTATTCTGCTGATCCGAATATCCCTGTCACTCAAATTTTCTATGAAGCTAGTCATCATATACTGAAAAATAGACAGCGAACGAAATGAATGAGTAATATCAACATAGAGCTCATCTCCAGGCTGCAGTTGTTCGCCGATCTGCATCAGAATGTTAAAGTTGCTCAACAGTTCCTCCCGGTCAAGTCCATATTTGATTAGATGGCAGCAGGATCCAGCAGCGCCCAGCCTATTATTCAGCGCGGCTTCAACTTTATGCAAATAACTTCGATCATAGCGGTAATTATCATACCTGCTGGCATCGATCATTTGTCCCAATTCCAGGTAATAATCGTCATCACGAGCGTGGCCGCTGAATCTGTAATACAATTCTTCCCACATTGATTTGGCAGTACCAATTACATACAACCGCTCTATTTCAAAGTGTTTGATCAAGGCTTCGGCAATAAATGTCGTTGTGTACTCCGAGCTTGAAAGTCCATCTTTAATCACATAAGTCGCCGGGTCGTATTTCCGACTAGCCCGAGCATCTGTCGGGTCATCGGTTTTTGAAATCAATCGACCGGTTCCGAGAGCAGTAATCAGTACTCTGGCCATCATGCTCCCCCCTTTCCCCCCGCTTAATCGCCGTTGTTCAATACGTCTTTGATTCTCTTGACTTTGATATAGTTTTTATTCTTGGGTTTGGGTTTTTCCCAGTCTGAAAGCTTGTTGTTTCGATACCAATCGGCCAGTAAGCGGGCAATCTCCTTGCTATCAGCCTTCGAAGCATCACTGTTTTCCATTTTATCCAGCCATTTTACCGTCAAAGCAGCCATAAACATATCCGGGTTGGGATTTGCATATCCGTCTTGTTCCATTTCTCTCCTTATTGCTGACATGGGTGGAGTATTAATTGCAATTCCCTTTTTATCAGGCTGCGGCCGTTTCCGCACTACCGGAAGTTTAAAAGAACTCTCGACCTGAAAAGAGCCGTAACCGGATGCGGTCTTCGCTCCGGCTCCCAGGTTTTCTAAGGCCTGATCCAACCAGGCCCAAATCTGTTCCAAGTTAATGTTTTTTCCCGTTCGAGGCGCTAGGCCAAAAACGAACGATTGATTCGCCGCTACCGTCAGATAGGTTATCGGCACCGGGCTATACCAATCAGCCGGCGGATATTTTACTCCATTATCCTGATAGTACTGACTGTAATGGGGAGTCATTATTTCCAGTTCCAACTGCACCTGCCTAACCGGCAGGGCATCGAAAACAATCAGGTCTCCGGCCGCCTTTTCACCATTCTCTGGTCCAAACAATCGGTTAACCTCATCAGGCACAGGTACATGCAACCAGTGCTGTACCAAATCGCGCAATACCCCTTTAACCGAAGATCCTGACAGGTATGGGGTTCCTAATATATGATGCCAGGTGAAACCATTTTCCACCGGATGCTCATTGCCTATCCCAGTCACGAAACGGCTGGTGGTACGATACACTCGCACCTCCCCCCCGCACAACTTGACCAGATTCACATATCTCTCCAAGACTTCTTGCAGTTGCACAGAATCGCCACGTGCTTTCCCGGTCACCGATTTAATCCAAGCGGTTTTCCGGGTATCATGATTCCCTTTTTCATTTCTTTGTTTATCTTCTGTATTAAGAGTCCACTGTTGCCCTTTATCGTCCCAGCGGTTGCATAACTTGTTGTACCACAGCCCCGCATTTGCCTGCGCAGGACAGTTTGTTTCATTTGCAAGTTCTTTCTGCGCTTCCGCATATAGAGGCAAGCTCATGCCGGATCACCCGCCTTCTTCTTTTTCAGATAAGCCACCGCCAGTTTCTTATGCCATTCCAACCATTTCAAGGCTTCGGCCTGAGCATGCAGGTATGTCGACCGGTCACTCGCCACAATCGCCTCCATCAGGTTCTTGGAGCTATTATATGGCGCATTATCTATATCCTGGCATAGCCAGCTTTGTAAGTGCTTATACAAAAGATAATGAGCGTCTTTATCAAACGAACCATCACTTTTTTTGGCGGCAGCCAATAATGTGGCAGTTGCTTGTCCTAAGCCACAGTTTAAAATGGTGGCTGGAAGGCTCTCCACATAACCGGCGTATTTGTCTCTCCACTCCTCACCAAAGGCCTGATTAACCAAAATACTTTTGACTTTTTCGAAAGAATCCTTGGCTCTCGGCAGATCAAGTGTCTTAGACATCACACTACCTCCCTTCCCAGCAGGAAATCGCGCACCAACCCTGACCGATGGTCTCATTGCCGCCAACCTGTAGGTAGGGTCGATCATCAAAAACCTCCAGTAATTCTTGTAAATCTTCTTCCTTACCATGACGTGGAAGCAATAAGGTATAGAAAAGTGAATCTGCCGGGATGGTTTCTTCATACCACAGATTGCGGCTGGTTTTTTTCTCTTTATCGAGTACGTTGCGCGCATTGACCGGCAACCCGAAACTGGCAAAATGCTTAAAATCAACATCACTGATAACAGTCAACTGATTTAGCAATCGATCCTGCGTAGATTTATGCAAGACCAAGGACTTGATGGCATTTGCCAGGGTATTAATTGTCTCTTCCTCCTTGCTAACCGTAAATAGCAATTCTTCCAGATAAAGTCTGCCTTCGGTAGCTGCTACAGCATGAGCCTCCTTTAATTGTGGGATAGCAAAATCCTGTTCAAATCCGGCCAACTGCAGATCCCTCTGCAGGCGTTCCAATATATATGGACAGGTTACCCAGCGGTAATTACTGGTAAGAGATCTGACCGGCAGCAGCAGCAGTCTCCCATCGGTAACCGAAATGCCGCCGGCTCCATTGGGTGCTCCAAAAACTCGCTCAGTCTTTTCTTTACTGTGCTTATTCTCAAAAACATCTCTCATGGCACCTTTAAGACCGGAACTCATCAAAACCGGATAGGAAGTGGTAGCTTCACGGGCCACCGGTAAATCTACCACTCCTCTGCTTGATTCGGTGCCGGGATGCAAACTGGTTTCTGCCAGCAAACCAAGAACTGTTGAATTCATACCTTTTCCTCCCATCTTCCTATAAGTATTTGTCCGTACCCATATGCATTACGTTCTCCTAAATACTGTCCATGAAGCTCAGCAATCTCATCTATGTCGGCTTCGTCCCCCTCGAAAAACCATGTGCTTCCTGCCGGAATAAAGGGGAGTAGGGGCCGGGGGCGATTGGCACTCAGATCCCAGCCTCCTATTTGCCTGGCTTTGCCGATACAAGCGGTTATACAGGTCTGATTTATCCAGGGCTGCAAACTCATAATAGCCTTTTGCGTTTGTTTCCGGTTCCCAAAATAGCCGGGTGTTATCAAGGTTACGGTGAATAATACTTTTCCCTTAACAGGGATTAAATCCGGCATAGCCGGTAATTCAATTTGCTTATCTGTTATTTTTAACCCGGCCAGCTTTCCTTCTCCACCCAGGTTTACCACATTGGTATTCTGCCTCACAGACTGGCACCACTCTTCCGGAATACCATCAACACCTACTACCAGCGCCACATGTTTTTTCGGCCGGATCATGTTAATTGCATACAAATTGCTCTCTTTAGCGGTGCGGCTATTGGCATCAAGCTCAATACCAACCCTGGGTTCACTCTTCCAGAGTTGATCACTGCCGGCAACTCCATTGGCAAAAATACAGCCGGCCGGCTTATCAAACCCGGCAGATGAATCATCATCCTCCGGAACTCCACCTGCCAGCACCCTTTCCATAGTTGCGGCCGAAAGCCAGTAATTATCCATGGGCTTGGCTCCGCCTGCTCCGTCCGGCATAACCGGTAGTCTGACCACTTTTTCATCAAGATCACATAAAACTGGATCACCGGGTAACAAGCGATGGTAACTGGTCTTTTTTCCCACCTCGTCGTGCAAGCGCAGCAAGAAAAGCGGCGCTTGCAAAAGCAACTCTTTATCACAATATAGGTAGGGACCGCTCAATCTTAAATCTCCCAGATCATTATTATCTCCCAGTTCGGGTGGCAGATTACCGGCACCTGGGTGCCATCCCCGGCATGAAGCCAGTTGGTATCTTATCGCGCCCTGCAAAGTGCTCATTGCCGGGGGGAATCCACTGGCCTGTCCCCCCTCTCCTCCTTCCCCTGCGTTAAAAGGTGCGGCTTCACGAAAGAAAAAGGTATCCAGCGCTTCGAATTGCCATTGCACAGCCGCCATTACTCCACCCCTTTCGTTACTAAAAATTTGATCAATAATCCCCCGTCAAGAGAAAATTTTTCCTTATTGCAAATAGGGTCTCCTTCTCCATTTCGTTGTTGCAGCAAACATACCGTTAGCAGGTCTTGAACTATCTTTTCAGCTTGCTTGATCTCAATATTTGTCTCTCTGTTCCGTACCAATTCAGCCGCCAATAACCGGGGCAAATCCATATCACGAGCAAATTCGAATTCATTTTTTCTGGAATTCCCCGATAGCCCTCTTATACCATACAACCAGCTGTTGCTTATCTGCCCCTGCTGGTAATTGGTGATTAAAGATTTAAGTATATCAATCACCGATACTGTATCTCCCCTGGCGTGTTTAACTTCCCAGGGTGCCGACCAATTGATAGCTGTTCCTCCGGTCTTCCATACCGAAATGGCTATAGCATCACGACCGGTTTTCTCTTTGGCTTCTTTATCCAGAACCCGGTGAGCTTCCGTTATAATCTGGCGCAGAGGGGCATGATGATGGGCGTAAACGATCGCGGCGGAGATAGTCGCTTGGAGCGATTCATCTCCCATTTTAAAACACTCCATATAATTCCGGCGTAATACTGCGGCAGCATCCAGGGCTTTATCCATGGGAAGCAGAGCCAATACATCGTCTCCCCCTGCATATACGGTTATGCCTTCGTGTTCAGCTATGGTTCCATCCACTTGCCCACTGAAATCTGAAAGGGCTTGACTTACAGCGACGCGCTTGTCTTCCTGGGCTATCAGTGTACCAATGCGGTCTCCATCCATCATCAATAAAGCATAAAAAGGTGACGGCCCGGTTTTGAATTGCTTTAGCAGCTCCACCATTTGCGGGCGGCATCCCTTTCTTTTCACATCGGCCGGCCACAGCTCATCATTCTCCAGAGTGGATTGAAAAAAGCAATTCCCGTCCAATCCAAGAAACGAACCTAAAGCTCCCTTTAGATCATTCGGTATAAAAAAGTACTGGCAGGGTTCATGTCCACCGGTCTTGCCATGAGCGATAGCAGCATAATTTATTGCTTTATCATGCTCCGCCGTATCGTTTACAATACTTGACAGCCATGGAACAGCTGCGAGGTACGGGGTTGAAGGATAACGAACAGAATTGTCCATTAAAACATGGGGGAACAACCTTTTTACGAGAGCGATACTGCAAAGCCGCTCATCTTTGCGAATGTCTTCCCCTAGGGTCCTATCGCCTAATGTCTCCCAAAACCTGTCTTGCTTGCTTCTATCCGCTATGCGCACATAACCCGACAGTTCCTGCCAGTTACCCATTAAAGTGCATTTATCCCCTGGTTCTTCGGGCGGAATATGGCTGCGCCAGTTTTTACGCCGATCAAGCGTATCGGAATTCTTCCCGAACACCCAACTCATTTCCCAGAAGCCATTAATTTGCCGCTTCCATATGTCTTCAGTACCACAGCCCAAATCAGCTATAGGGGACACGTATTTATCCCATATCTCTTGCGCCAAAGCCTGCCATGCACTTTGCACAGCTTCCACGCACATTTGCCCGCAAGATTTATCCACAACCTGGGCTAAAAACCGGTTGGGAATACTGCCTGTCATGGGGAAGTCCTTTTTACCCGTTTTTTGATAAGTATCTATAGCCTTTAACAACTTATCCTTGTATTCGTTATTACTGTCACGGATCACCGGATATACTATTTTGTTGCTGTAATTAGCATTGAGAAGCGCCATCATTGCCTGACCAGTCAGATAAGAAAGAAGGAATGATCCGCCCCAGAAGTCCCGGGTTCGGCGCGCCTGGGAAACAAAACCCTGCACCGGCCCCAGGGTAAATTGAAAGCACTGCATCATAGCACCTCCATCCTATCGGGAATACTAGCCAGAAAATCAGTAATTACTTGCCAATCAACATCACAGGGAACGTATACTGTACTTCCATTTCCGGTCATCTTAATTTTTTCATTATCCGGAAGAAATTTTGCCGGAAGGAAGGTTAAAACCGCAGCATATTCCTTTCCTAAAGCATGAATATGAATGAACAATGGACTGGCACGACGCTCTCGCTCGCTTGTTTCTCCTGAAATATTAAAGTTTTTTTTGATTGAGCCAAAATGGTAATTATGGGGCAATCCGAAAGCTACCCGTCGAGGATGTAATCCTGTATTTTTATCAAGGTTCAGCAAGAGGTCATGGTCATTAGCAAAGTTTGGTTTCGCTTTCTCCCCCCATGGCCAATTATGTGACCCACCGTGATCGCTTCTTCCATAACTGCGATAGCGGATCATTTCTTGACCGATGCTCTCCAATACACTAAAAGGATTTGAGTTTGTTTGGGAAATTATAATTCTGCTCATGTAACTGAAGGCAGTATAAGGCGGCACTTCGGTTATGTCCCTTAATTCTAATGCATTTATAAAACTTTTGATCTCGCTATGTAATTCATTCCGGTTCTGGGGCGCTCTCCAAAGGCTATTGCCGGCCTCATCTTTAAAGGTTAAGAGTGTTACTGATCCAAACCCCCGTCGGGATCTCGAACCCAACCCTCCAAATAGCGTAAAAGCTTTAATAGCGCGAATTAATCCATCTTTGTCCGGCTGTTGGTTAGATGTATTTGGACGAAAAATAAATTTAATTTTTATTGTTGACCCTTCTTTAATACAACTACGTTGCACTCCTTTAAAAGAAATCGGACCGTAACCAAGATAATTGATGCCGTATGTCGATTTAGTAATGTGAGTGCTGGCATCAGCAAATGATATTTCATTGGCATCAGCACGTACCAAGAAAGCTGCTTGCCCCGTATTCGTGCTGCCAAACAACCTTGCCTCAGCTTCGCGTAGGGCCGAAATATCGTGTATCAAATGCCTAGGAGCCGTGGCTCGGTACCAAAAACGCAATACCCCCAATAAAGATGGGATCCTGAATTCTCCTTTGTGATCGTTGCCGCCCATAAACATGGGCGTATTAACTTTAAATGTTACTTCAATACTCTTCAACGAAATCACCTCTCTTATTATTAGGTTTATTTCTTTCCCAAATTACGAATCACAGCCGTTCACCATCCTAAATCTATTTTTAACGAATCGTTTGAATCCCTTACACTGATAGCCCTTTACTGGCCTCTCAGTCGCTTGCTTTACTAGCATCAAATTTTCCGGGGCAACTGCAACGCATTTTTCAATCCACGTTGATTATTCATGACAGAATCACAATTTTTAATGAAGGACTGTGCTCCCTCATAGAAATTAAAAAAATCCTCTTTCCCGATGGGATTCATCCCATGCGCCAAAAAACTACAGTTTCTTTTCTCCAAAACATTCAATATTTTGTTTTTTTGTTTTCCCCACACTGCCCTCACCGGATGTCCTATTCTGTCTAATAGTTCATAGCTTCCCGCCAAGGGAAGCTGTACCCTTCCCTTTATATTACGTTTCTCTTCGTATAGCCCTTGGATATCTTGTGGTAGCTTAGCTACATCAATATCGTCGCTGCTTAACGAAGGGTCATTGGAACGAAGGCAAAACTGAGCATACATCTCCAAAGCACGATACGTACGTGATACAGCATCGTCATAATTACCCTGTTCAGCGCGCCGCTCTGCATTTAACAAGATGTCATAGACGGGGTCAAAACCTGGCATACGTCCGGCTTTCTTTCCATCAGATTTATACCAGCTTAGTGTCGCAGATATTCTTTTTAGTACTGCATTATACGGAGAGATAGCGTTGTCATCTTTAAACAGCTCAACAAGTGGAATCGCAGCTTT
>CAZHHJ010000059.1:0-12559 GCA_964531295.1 uncultured Syntrophomonas sp. | reverse complement strand
CTTATTCTTATCTTATCAGGAGTTTATTAGGAACTATTTATTTTATGATTATGATTAAAATGCAACAGTACCTAAGCATTTAAAGAATTAATAAAAACATGGTAATATTATTGGTGTATATCTATTATTTAGGGGGTATTTTCATCAACACAGCATACTGGGCCTTCGTGGCTAATGCGCGGGACCAAATAGAAGCGGGAATGCTGGAGTCGATGCTTTCAGAAGCAGGTATTCCAGTGCTGAAAAAAAGTAAAGGTTCAGGGGCCTATATGGAGGTATATATGGGCATTTCACATACCGGTATAGACCTTTATGTGCCTGAGACTAGCTTAAAGGAGGCCGTGCAAATAATCGAAGAAACAGCTTATATACCAGTGCAGTCAGAAGTTGAGGGTGAAGCAGAATCCATACGAGTTGATATTGAAAGCAAGCGCCGACAGGGCAAACGGCTGGTCATATGGCTTTACCTGGCACCTCTGCTGCTGGGAGTTATTTATATTATCTTCAGTGAATTAATTAAATTGCTGGCCGAATGATGGCCGGGAGTAGGATCAGCAATCTATTCCATGGTAAATTTAATCCAGTTGATTTAAGCTTTGGAAGAGCTGATATCTATTTTGCCGGGAGTGAATCCCAGATCCTCTATAGCTTTGTTAATGCTATCGGGGAGCAAGTTATCGCCGGCTATGCTGGCTTGGCCTTTTTCCAGACTTACTTCTACACTCGATACGCCATCCAATTTTTCCAGGGCCGTTTTAACGCTTTGGACACAATGACTACAGCTCATGCCCGCCACTTCAACATCCAGATGAGTATTACTCATTTAATATCATCTCCTTAACTTTAGACAGTAACCTGCTTTCTTGTTAGATGAGGTTCTATAATATTTTACCATCTTTTTAAGTAAATATCCTAATCGCTGCTGCGGCTTAAAGAATAACAGCGCCATTAAATATAATGCCGTCATGCCCAATGGGCTGCGGTAAGGTCAAGCAAGCTACTTCACCACCGCTTAGATAATGACTGCCCATATAAAAGCTGCACCTATACCCCCTAAAACGACCAGAATTATATTCAAGCGTTTCCAGGCCAATAAAACCGCTGTGGCAGCTCCAGCCATAGATGACGATATTTCTCCGGTTGATGAGAGTATACCTGGGAAGATCAGGGCGCCCAAAACCGCGTAAGGTACAAATTGCAGAAAAGCACCTAAAAACCGGGGCATTTTTTTATCCCCCAGGATAAGGAGCGGAATCAAACGTGGTATATAGGTTACCAGTGCCATACCAGTCACGATAAAGAGCAGTTCATTCATCTTCAGTTCCTCCTGCTCCTTCTGGAAAGATAAAGGCCGCTATTAAGGCGGCCAGCACGGTGCTGGCAATAATTCTCCAACCCGCTGATAAAGCAGCACTCATAGGGGTCCAGGTCAGGGCTGAATTAATTCCCATGGAGATTAATACCACCAGCAGGATGGGGCGGGATTCTCTTAGAGCGGGTACCAGTAAACCTATAAACATAGCGTAAAGCGCAATCCCCATACTGGCCTGCAGAGATGGGGGCAATCCTGAGGCCAGGAAAATACCTACCCAGGTCCCGGCATTCCAGGCTAGAAAAGCCAGCATATTTAATCCCAATATGAAGAAAGGGGAAAGAAGTTGGTCTTTTTGCAGGGAGGCCACAGAAAAAGTTTCATCGGTGACCCCAAAAGCTAAAATACAGCGCCAGGTCCCGGATAGTGAGGGATCGAGGCGCATGGATAGAGAAGCAGTCATTAAAAAATGACGCAGATTAAGAATAAAGGTGGTCAATATGATTTCCCAAGGATTAGTTCCCAGGGCTATTAAGTTAACTCCCACAAACTGGCTGGCTCCAGCAAATATCATAAATGACATCATCAGGGCGATGTGATCAGGAATTCCCGATGATTTAGCCACCAGTCCAAAGGTAATAGCGATAGGAATGTAACCAACGGCAATGGGGATGGAGGCCTTGAGCCCCAAAATAAAGGGCTGGCGGTAGGTTGTAAGCTTGCCATCGCCAGTGCTTAAGTTTATATCATCATTATGCATATATCCGATCCTGCCTATTCTTCTGTATCTTAATAATATATCATAATTAGCAGCTTTATTATTAACTTGAGCAGATTTCATAGATCTACAGGCGTATTATCTATTTTTCACAGCAAGAGGCGCAAGGATCCCTGGGATTATACCTGCAGGGATGTTCATCAATATAAAAGAAAGCGCCGGGATAATTCCCGGCGCACCCTATAGAAGAGTGGTTCTTTTACGGTTCTGGTGAATTAACGTCCCGGGGACGGGGGTAGCACTGCTCTACACAGCATTTTACTCCGTAGGTCACACAAAGCCGGGGCCAATAGGTGGAATCCTCGTATTCCCTGCTGTAGAAGCCCAAGACACTGTCAAAAGGCTCATCGCATTTCAGCAGAATGCCATCATTTACTACATGACCCTGGTACCAGTCCTGAACCAAATCAGTAAGGTCTATTTCCAACCAGTAATTTACGCATCCTGGAGAAACACAGGTGCAATAAGAACAGCCACCATCAAAGTTAGGTTGCTTATTCCAGGTGACTCCTAGCTCTTCCCAGTTTTGAACCACCGGATAAGCGCATAGATCAGTAGTTTGGCAAGCCGGGACCTCATTCCGATATACCCATAAGCGCAGGCAAGCATTTACGATAAAGCTGTTAGGCGGAATCATCAGACAATCATTCTGACATAGATCAAATTTCACCAAAGACCGGTATTCATCATTACATCCCCGGAATTGATTGCTGAAAAGATAGTAGCGCTCCCCAAAGTTCTGATTAGGATAGTATTCGGAGATATACGCATCTTTATCGGGTGTGAAACAAATTTTGTTTAAGGGACAATAATGAATATAGTTGCTGGTCATCAATCATCATCTCCTTTCTTCTTTGATGTTATATAATATGGAAATGATGTATTTTGGTTACTGAAATGCCATAAAAAATACCATATTATCTATTATATCCAATACAGGAATCCACCTTTCGATAATTGTGCCTCCCAGGCATAACGCACCAAAGATTGGTCATATAAGCCCGTATCGCTTTCCGCGCTGACTTTAAAACAGTTTTTGTACAAGAAAATTAATTTATTTATGTTGCTTAGCTTTATCGTAGTTTAAACAGCTGATTAATTTGTTATTGGGAATAAAAAAAGGTTATTATAAAACAAAGGCTAAAAATACTTAGTGTGATAAAAAAATGCCTGGTTTTAATAAAAGAGAGGAATCAGGATAGCATGAGAAAAAAAGATTTAGATACTCTATACCGCATATTGGACTTATATAAGAATTGAGAGGGAAAAAGAATGACCCTAGGTGAGGTCAAGAGGGATTCACTGCCCGAAAGTGGATGGTGTTTTTATTTTGAAGAAGGGGAACGCAGATATGATATGAGTATTCCGCGAGTAGTAAGGGTAGAAAGTTACTCTTCGCAGGATACTAAAAGACCCATATACAGACAACTTTTGAAGCATCGCGGCAGTATAGCCGGTACCTATTCCGGGGGAGGCAACCATCGATTGTCCGTATTACGGAAGCATATAGGCACCGCAATAATAAATAGTCTGGCCCTGCCCTGCCAGACTTGGGAAGAAGAGAAGGCGAATGCATTTATAAGGAAAGAAGAGCACTGGCTGGAAACCATGGTGAGCGAAATAAGCAGCAGTATGGAAGTGTTGCTGCTGTCTTTTGAGGCTGGCCAGGAAAGAGATAGAATTTTAGAATACGTTGAACAAAATGCAATTGCGCTCCTAAGCAATTTTAATAAATATCCTATAGACAGCCCATCCCCCGACTGGTTAGGTAACTTTTGCAGCAATGAACTGGTAAAAGAGTCCGGCCTATGGAATACTAATGGGGTTATGCTCAAATATGATCACAACTTCCTGGAAATATTCCAAAAGATAGTTAAGGAATCATTGAAAGCCAATTAATATCCTACACATTTAGCTTCTTAATTCCGCAGGTAATGCAGTCCAGCTTAGAGAAATAATTAATATAAATAGTATGGGAAAGGAGCAAACAGATGGAAACAAGTCTGGATAAACTAATTGATGAAATTAACCAGAGTCAAAAATCGATTATCAGTTTTTACTTGTTTGGAGAAATGGGAATAGGAGCACCGCGTGTTATTCAGGAGCGTCCCCAAGTGGATAAAGATGAAGACGGTTATGTAATGTTTAAAATAAGCGGAGAAGATGAGGAAAATGCTTATTATATAAATGAAATGCATGAGATATACCTGGAAGAACCTGATGAAGAGGCCCGAGCAAAATTTGAAGTAAGAGAACAGGGTATACTACTGATGGAGATAAGGCTGTATTAGATAAATGTATTAGATATCTCACTTACTGCCACTGGTGATTGGGGAAGGGTGAGGGTTCTTGGAAGGATAAACCGCCAGGAAGATGCTGATTAAAACGAGTCCAGCACCTATCATCTGCACTGGGGACAGGCTTTCTCCCAGCAGGGTGAAAGCCAGCAACATAGCCAGAACAGGCTCCAAGGTTCCCAGCAAAGTTGCGCGCGAGGCGCCTATTTTTTGGATAGCTTTTAAGAAGAAGACCACAGCTATAATGGTATTCAGAACAGTCATGGCCAGAGTGATCAGTATCTGTTCCAGGGAGAGATTTCCCAAAAAGCTTAAATCATGAAATAAAAACAACAATACTATCATACTGCCTGAAGCCAGGGTGTTGGTTATAGTTAAGGGAGAAGTGGCGCGGACGGTTTTCTGACTGATTAAACTGTATATAGTATAAAATAAAGCAGCAGCTATAATAAGTGCCATTCCGACTGCAGACAGCTTGCCCACTCCTCCTAATATTCCCGATACTAGAGATACTCCGCTGATTGCCAATATCAAACCCATGATAAAACGCCAGTGCAGTTTTTCCTTAAGAAAAATAGAACTAGCAATGGCTACCAGAACGGGATGGCTAAAAAATACTACTACGGTTATACTGGCGGACAGATACTGTAAGGCATAAAAGAAACATAATCCTTCTAAGGCAAATAAAAAGGCCTGTAATAAGATAAGGGGTGATTTATCGACCACCGCGACTTTTTTGTAAGCCAGGCAGGGGGTGAGAATTGCGACAGTAAACATATAGCGCAGCATTAACAGGGATTCCGGGCTCAGCCCTGCATAAAAAGCTAATTTACCAAGTGTAGTCTGGGTGGCGTAGGCAAATGCTGAGATAAATATGTAGACTACCCCAATAAGTGGATCCGGTAATTTATTCAATTTATTCAACCTCGTTATTATACAAAAACATACTTGTATTAGTATAAGTCACCCGCATTAAAAAATAAATCTGCTAATTTATATTCCGGAGAGGTAATCATAATAAGTATCTAGAAATAGTATTAAAAGAGGGGGTGCAGTTCTGCATCTATTGAAAATTGAAAACTTCAGACATATTGATCGTAATAAGGCCGGGGGTGATGCTTATCTAGAATACGGCCAGCATACAGTCAAGGCCGAGTTTATTTTTTATCTGCAGGGCAGTGATTGTCTTAATATTAGGCTGGGGCGTCATGATACCGTGGTCAGCACCCTGGAATTGGAGGAGTTTCTGAAGGAAAGCAGGAACGATTTGCGCAGGCAGATAAAGCCTGAAGTGGAAAGGATCAGAAAAGAGCGCCGGGGAAAAATAGAATCTACTCCGGGGTAGACTTAATACATTACCGGTATACATCTGCTCTTATTTTTGATTTAGTTTCTTTAAGGCGGCAATACTCAACATGGCAGCTGCAACTATTGAGATATACAGCAGCCAGAAGGAGGTGTTAAAGAAAAATCCTTTGGCCATACCATAATAAGTCGTTATTAAAAGCAGCAGAGTTAGAGTAGAGGCCAGTACTTTTAAGAATAATTTCATAGATAGCTCCTGGTGAATATTATTTATACCATCATAGACTATAGAATGGGATATATAAAGCTTATGGGGAAAGGTATTTTTCCTTGAAGTATTGCAAAGCTATTACTTTCATGGTATAGTTTTCTACCATAGGCATAGCAAAAATAGAATAGTGTCAAAAAATGTCGAAGGATTAAATGGATTCCCAGTAAAAATCACTGTTTTTTATGCCGTAATTCACATATAATCAAATAAGAGAGTCCAGATAGTGTTCAAGTCATCGCTTTTAGCTTATGGTTTTAGTTGGGGGCGTGGACGACATGCGGAGGTGAGATTATGAAAAAGAGATGGGGCAAAGGCGAGCCAGTTAATCTATCAGATTTGCTAAAGATTACACCTGTTGCTAACGAAATTATGCATTTAACCGAAGAATTAGACATGAATGCCACCGACGTAATGTGGATCGTTGCCCAAATTATCGATAATGGTCAGGAATTTGACTCGGAGGCTTTTGAAAAAGTATTTAACGAAAACGATAATTCACTTTCCTACGACCTTGACGATATAGATTTGGATATTGAAAATATTGAAGATGAGATGGACCAGGCTACGTATATGGTGAATGTTAAAATAAATAGTCCGGGACGATTCCCGGAAGTAGGTTTTAAAGCGGGAATGAATGATAAAGATGATATAAACTATTTCTTTGACATGATTCTCGATGTGATGGAAAAACTTGAGTAGCTGCCATTAGACTGGATAAAACAGGAGCCCGGGTTTACCCGGGCTTTTTCATATGCCGGTTGGGATTTTCCCGCAGGCGGGATCAAAGGATTATAGCATATTTTATCCTAAAATGATGAACATGAAACTCATCCGCTATTCGATCAAAAAGGTCAAGTGGCTAGGATAGAAGCTGGATTGTTAATATGTCGGCGGCAGGAGGCGAATTATGAATTATCGCCGGATATTCTACATAGCATTCATTGCGTTTATAGCTCTTTTTCTGTTCAGGAATCTGGAAATGGATAACACCATAGATGATCCTATTCAAACCCTGTCCAAATCCAGGATCATGGATTCAATACTGGCTGATTCTGAATTAAATCAGAATGGCAGCACAATTTACTTTCCTTTGAATTATGAAGGGAAGACCGGAGAAGTATTCTATGTTTGTGTGGAAAACTCAAATGGACCTATAAGCTATAAATATCGTATAGAAGAAATGATGAAATCAGAAGCAGTAAAGATGCTGGAATATAGTTTGGATCAAAGCTGGGAGGGTGTTAGACTGCCGGCTGGCAAATTTGATGCTTTTCGCCTGGAAGGCGGACAATGGGTGGAGATATAAATCAAGGGGTTAAGGAGTGTTTTAACTGGAAAATTACCTGATCAGTGCAGCAATATTCCTGGTCGCGGTGGTAATGGGTTTTTGCCTGTCGATACCATGGTCTCGCAACAGCATTAAAGTTCAGCAGCAACAGTATCAAAGCGAACAAATAGCCCGGGAACAAATTTGGGAACAAAAGATGGAAAATAAAGAGGCATATTTAAGCGAGGCCCGAAATAAAATTGAGAATATGCATATGGAGATGGAAGGCTTAAGAGAGCAGCTATCTGAACAACTACAAGCCCGAGCAGCAGCAGAGGAGAAGAACCAGCGTTTAGCTATAGTTGACGAGCAACTCAGTAAGCAGAATGAAACTTTAAACAGTACCCGCGAGGAAAATGCCAGGCTTAATACCTTGCATGAGGAATTAAGTAGCCGGCTGGAGGAAGAAAAGCAAAAAACCATTGATAATCTGGATTTGCTCAAAAATGCCCGAGAGAATCTCCTGGAGTCTTTTCAGGCCCTATCATCAGAAGCCTTGAAAAGCAATAATCAAGCTTTCCTGGAGTTAGCGCATACTACCCTGGAGAAATATCAGCAAGGAGCCCAGGGAGAACTGGAAATGCGGCAGAAGGCAATAAACCATTTGGTAATTCCCCTGCAGGAATCACTGCAGAAGGTTAATGAACAAATACTTACTATTGAAAAGGAACGGGTGGGAGCTTACGCAGGTCTGAATGAACAGATTAAGTCCATGGCAGCAGCTCAAGTGCAGCTGCAGGGTGAAACTGCCGGTCTGGTAAAGGCCTTAAGGGCTCCAACCGTAAGGGGTAGATGGGGAGAAATACAGCTACGGCGGGTAGTGGAAGTGGCCGGAATGCTGGAGTATTGTGATTTCGTGGAACAGCACAGCACCAATACCGATGAGCGAGGGCTGATGAGGCCGGATATGATCATCAGGCTGCCTGGAGGAAGGAATATAGTCATAGATTCCAAAGCTCCTCTGCTGGCCTACCTGGAGGCAGTGGAAGCAGCTGAAGAAAAAGAAAAGATCCAGCATTTAAAAGATCATGCCCGCCAGGTAAAAAATCATATTAGCAGTCTGAGCAGCAAGGGTTACTGGGAACAATTTGAGCCTACCCCCGAATTTGTGGTGCTTTTCCTTCCTGGGGAATCATTTTTCAGTGCGGCCTTAGAACATCAACCTCAATTGATCGAATACGGAATTGAGCAGCGGGTTATAATTGCTACCCCCACCACCTTAATTGCCCTGCTGCGTTCAGTTGCTTATGGCTGGAGACAGGAGCGGGTAGGAGAAAATGCCCGGATCATAAGCGAAATGGGCAAAGAGCTTTATGATCGCCTGCGGGTACTGGCGGAACATTTTATAGATTTGCGCCGAGGACTGGAGAAATCAGTAGAATCATATAACCGGGCAGCCGGATCTCTGGAGGGGAGGGTGTTGGTAACGGCTCGGAAATTCAAGGAAATGGGAGTGGCATCATCTTCAGAGCTAAAAAGCCCGCTTCCCATTGAGAAACCTTTAAGGATAATAAATAACTCGGTAAAGGTTGAGCAAAAAGTTACCGAGTAGAATATATTCTAGTAATAACTTATAATTTGCAGGTGTTCCTCACAAAACACGGGCATATTTTACTGGTCAGTTCTATCATAAATTCGTATAGTATTTCAGGAGCAAGGAGGTGGGAAAGTGGATAAGGAATTGATTGATGAGATACTGAGATCAATCGGGCTGGAACATATCGAGGAAGAAGAAAATCCTGTCCAGCATAAAGCAAGCCGTTAAGAAATTAGCCTTAAACGGCTTGCTTTATTTTCTGTTAATTATCTCCCGCTGATTATTTACCTTTTTCCTGCTTATCTGCTTCCCGTTTTTCCTTTAGCAATTCCGAAACCGTTACGAATTCATAACCCTGTTCCTTTAAGTCCTTTATTATAACCGGCAGTGCATCAGCTGTTTGTTTACAGGTATCACTGGCATGCATAAGGATTATGTCCCCGGGATGGACTCTTTGGCAGACTCGATTAATGATAGAGTTTACCCCCGGATTCATCCAATCTAGTGAGTCGGTGCCCCACTGGATAGCCTCATAGCCACTTTCATGTATGGCTTCGATAACATGATCAGCATAATCGCCATTGGGAGTTCGAATCAATGTGGCTTCCACCCCAGTCCCGGCTTTAATTAGCCGGTGTGCTTGACTGATCTCTTCTTTAATTTCGGTCTTACTTAAATTGCTCAAGTTAATGTGACGGTAACCATGACTCCCAATTTCGTGCCCATCTTCTTTAATTCTGCTGACGATGTCCGGGTATTCTTTGACCCAGGGTCCAGAAAGGAAAAATGTACACTGCAGGTCGTTCTTTTTTAAGATCTCCAGGACTGGCATAGGCGTTTTATTGCCCCAGCTGATATCAAAAGTAAGGGCCACTATTTTTTTGTTAGTTTTTACTTCGTAGATGGGCTTCAGGGTATAATAAGCCTGCACATAAGCAACACTGCTGCTCAGAACAGCCAGAGCCAGGAGACAGACGATGGTTATTCTAGCCCGTCGTTGTAACTGATAAAAACCAAAAATTTTGGGCATATTTTTCACCTCCATGAATATTCATATTTACATGGGTCCTCTAACATTCTATTAACCTGCCCCATTCTTTAGAAGGTAAGAAAGTATTACCAAATCAGGACTGCCCCTAATTTCATCCTCCCATTATATATTGAATTTTGGCAAGGATGACATTTTCCCTGAAGACTTATATCATAACACTATTGCTGATTAACAACACACAATAAAATACAAGTCTTGATTTTCAGGTGACATAGTTATATAATGAATGACACGAAATGGGCCGTTAACTCAGCGGGAGAGTGCTTCCCTGACACGGAAGAAGTCACAAGTTCAAATCTTGTACGGCCCACCATAAGAGATCCTTGCGAACCCCGATATTCCGGGGTTTATGCTATTTTTGGGGAAAGATGAAGGATGGATGGTAGATATTATGGAACTTAAAAAGTTAAAACGAATCGTAATAAAAGAGGAACTGGTAGCCCTTACCGCAAGATCCAGCAGAAGCCGCCCCGGCCGCTTATCATGGACGGGTGGAGATGCTGTTCCTGGCCGATAATGCCCACCAGCGGGGAAAATATGATCCGATCAAGAATCAGGCAGAGCCCCACTAGGAGGCGGAAATCGATGATGGGGAAATGATGGACTTTATTGCCATGCAAACCATCAAAAATGGGGGCAGTGTCTATATGCTCTCCCCGGAGCAGATTCTCGGGGGAGCTTCAATGGCTGCATTATTTCGCTATTAAACTGCACAAAAAAACGGGGATAGGATAACTGTTCCCGTTTTTTTATGGCATATAATCCTACAGTTCTTCAAATGCAGTAGCCTGAGCAAACTTATGGGCTATCAAATATATGATCATGAAAATCGGGAAGGAGTAGTAATGGTGCCAGTCTTTGGGATTGTAATAACCCATCCATACAAACAGAGGCTGAACCATAAACGAGGCGATGCCTCCATAAATGAGGGCCTTCAGCCAGGCGCTGATTTGCGGTTTGTATTGCAAAAAGAACATGGTGATAACCGGCAATAAAGAGAAATCCCAGGGCGCAAACGCTGGTGAAAAAGGAACGACTGGATAATAATAGGACCATATTCCAAATAGAAGGCCTAACACATCAAACCAGGAGGCGATTAACATCGCAAAAAGCCCAGCATACAAAAGGCGGCTTCCGCTGCCTTTCTTACGATACTTAAACCACAGCACCCAGGGTGCGATGGAGAGGAACACTTCCACCCACCATCTCCAGGTGAAAAGCACATCTTTCAGCCATGCCGCAGTCATGATCTGGTCGGCCTGGGTGATTAGTTTATAAGCGGTTTCCATCTGCTGAATATATTGAGGATCCATGGTCACCTTCCTTTCCTAATTGTTGTAATACTTAAAGGCTTAAGACGGGTCTAACTGACCCCGATGGCTGCATTATTCCAGAGAATCCCTTCCACCGTTTTGGCCTGGTCTGGGTTGCACTCAATAATGAGTACCACTTCAGAGATTCGGCTGCACTGATTATTGACCCCTTCGCTTACCGGAATTTTCTTTCGATTCCACACCCTGCTGAAAAAACGGTCCAGTAGATAGCCCAAAGCTGAGCCTGCGGCCAGGCCGATCAACCCCCAGATGATAGGTCCCAAAGTCCATGTGTAACCGAAAATCGCCCCCATGATTAAGAAAAACGTTCCACTGGCTGTCATGCCATCAAACAGGCTGACCCCATCTGCCCGATGAATGGAATCAAACAGCTTTCGTTCCCTGACCCGCAGCTTCAAGGGGAAAGCATAGATGTTTTCTCGTAGAATACCCTGTTGCTCGAGTTCGGAAATAGCCAATTCCAGCGCAAGAGAATATTCAAAAGAGGCGGCTACATAAATATTCATTCTCCCCATTTCTCCTCAACTTAAAATTTGCTGCCTGGTAATTGTCCTTCAAAAACCGGGTTTGCTCGATTTCGAACAGGCGGTTATATTCCACGGTATGAACATAAGAATCGTATATCGCAAACCCAAATATGGAGGGGAGAAACAGGAACCATTGGGCTTCGGTTATTGCAGTGGACTGAGCCAGGTCGCCGCTTGCCAAGGCTATGAGGGCCGGATACACACCGGAAAAATAGGTGAGAACTATCCACATGGCCAGCATGGGGAATCCGGTGTAAAGACGGTGAATATATAAATGGCCCACTCCGGGTAAAAATGAGGAGATAATGGCTGCCACCCAGGGGGTTCGCTTATCCAAGTAATTGATCGCAAAGGCATTCATTTTGAAGGGCAGCATGGAACTGTTTTCCCGCTCCGCCAGGATGGTTAGTTTGTTCAAATCCACTGTGGAACGGTAGCTATCCCAAATGGCATAGGTGAAAACCCCCAGATAAAGCAGAGCGAACCTCGGGTCTAAGACCGCACGGGCCCGGTCGAAATCACCGGCAAAGGAATAAGCAATCCCTAGGTTGATCTTACCGCCATTATTCAGGATCAGTTCAAGTAATATGAATATTGAGCCCTTCAGGTAGTTCCCTATAATCAGATGCCCGAAACCCGGTAAAGCCACCGACCACCAGGCACTCACCCAGGGGTTTCTCAGATGCAGAGCATTGGTGGTCACAGCGGAAATATATCCTTTGGGACGACGCAGGTTGCGGTGGGTTGAAATAGTATCACTCATAGCCATAATCCTTTCTGATCTATATTATTGTCTGCCAAAAAGTTTTTATTATTCGCC
>CAZHHJ010000058.1:0-12568 GCA_964531295.1 uncultured Syntrophomonas sp. | reverse complement strand
TGAGCATTATCAGAGACGGTAATGATAATGCGGTAACTCCCATCATGAAAGATAATGCAGTACCCAGTCCAACCCCCTTTAAAACCAGAGCTTCCGCTATTGGCAGTGTCCCAAATATATCTGCATACATTGGAACACCGGCTAAGGTAGCTACAAGTACTGAATACCACTTGTCCTGGCCTAACACCGCCGAAATAATATTTTCAGGTATCCAATTATGGATTGCAGCACCTATACCAACACCGATTAAAATATATAACCATATTCGTTTAACAATATCTGCAACTTGGTCTTTAGCAAAATATAGCCTATCAGCAGTTGTTAATTGTTCTGCTTCAGTTTCAAGCATACCGGTCCCGTATACAAAAGATTCCACATATGTTTCAAGTTTGGCTTTGCTTATGATCGTGCCAGCAATAATAGCTAAAATAAGTCCAACTATTACATAAGCAATTGCAATCTTCCAGTTAAAAATACTTGCCAACAAAATTACCGAAGCTAAATCAACCAGCGGTGATGAAATTAAAAATGAGAAAGTAACTCCTATCGGCAACCCTGCACCTGTGAAACCTATAAATAGTGGTATGGAAGAACATGAGCAAAAGGGTGTTATTGTTCCAAATAAGGCTCCTAAAATATTAGCTGATATACCGTTGAATCCACCTAATAGTTTTCTGGTTCTTTCCGGTGGGAAAAAGCTTTGTATATATGAAATAATAAAAATGAGCACAGATAATAATATAAATATTTTTATTACATCATATATAAAGAAGTGAATACTCCCTCCTAAGCGATCTTGAAGATTAAGACCAAATACTTGTTCCACTAATTTCCCAACTAGATTAGAAAGCCATTCCATTCTAAGCAACTGATCATTAAGCCATTGAAACATTTTATTATTAACCTCCCTTACAACCATCTATATCAATTTCAATATTAGATGTTTCTATGCCATTGAAAAACTCCTTTAAGAGTTCGAGGGTATCAGGATTAATTGTATAACGCATCCAAATTCCATCACGCCTACTATTAACCAGACCACTATCACATAATATTTTCATATGATAGGAAAGGGTTGATTGGGTTATAGCAAAATCATCTAACATATTACACGCGCATCTTTCCCCCTGCGATAACATGTCAAATATTTTCACCCTATTTTCATCTCCAAGCGCTTTCATTAATACGGCATAGTTTTTATAATCCTTTTTCATATCCTCACCTCATGATATTATAAGCGTCTATGATATTGATATATATCAATATGTTTATTATACTTGGCACATTGATATATATCAATGTCTAATTTCAAAAAATAACCGTCGTTAAAATGTATTATGCCATTTCAATACGACGGCAGTTAGTTTGCTATTTCATAATCTCAGTTTTTACAACAAGAATCTTTATCCTTTGGCTTAGCATCTTTTTCAGTTGCTACATTTTCTTCATCATTAATTTCTTCAATTTCAAAACCACCACAACATGAACACTTTTTATCTTTCTTTGATTTCAATAACTTTGCGAACAGGCCCTTTTTCTCATTTTCCATCATATTTACCCCTTTCGTTCATTAATTGATGTAGTGCATATACCTGCCTAATCATGCTGTTTGTGCTTAAATCAGGTTAAAGACATATCCACTAATTACCGCTGTGAGAAAAATTACGATTACAATTGATGCAACTAATTTCTTTTTAAAGATGCCTGCAAGCATGCTCATCTCAGGAATGGCCATCCCTGCACCGCCAATTATTAAAGCGATTACAGCCCCAACACTCATGCCTTTTTGCATTAATGATAAACCGATTGGTATCGCTGTTTCCGCTCTAATATAAAGCGGAATACCAATTAAAGCTGCAATCGGTATGGCAAATAGATTGTCAGGTCCAGCATACTTTAATACTAAGTCTTCAGGTAGATATCCATAAATTATTGCTCCTATGCCGACACCAATGAGCAAATAACCCAAAATACCATAAAAATCCCCCCATGCTTTCATTAATGACAGTTTCAATTTACTCTTGAATGCTTGAGGGGCTTCATCATCTGTATGACCGCCGCCTCCTTTAAGGCGCACATTCTTAACAAGTTTCGCCATGCCGGTTTTCTCCAGGATAATTCCAAAAATAACAGCTAGGCCAAAAACGATGACAAAATAGGTTATTGCTACCTTTAAACCCATTAATACCAATAACATTGCTAAGATGATTGGATTAAGCAAGGGGGATGCGATTACAAATGACATAGTCGCGCCAAAAGGAATTCCTATTTCAAGAAAACCAAGAGTCATAGGGATCGTTGAGCAGGCGCAAAAAGGCGTTAAGGCTCCAAATAAAGCTCCCACAAAATTGCTTAATATGCCTTTGTTGGACATCCAGACTCTGATTTTTTCCTGGGGTAGATAAGTAAGTATTAATGCTACGATTGTACTGATCCCAAGAAACAGTACCGTAAGCTCTGCGGTTATTACAATAAAATATTTGATTGTTTCGGTAAGAGTATTCATCGTAATAGCATTTCCTCTTTTATTTTAATTTGACTTTATAAATCCCTGTTTCCGAACCGACGTTACCAATACTTCCAATACGTTTTTAACATTTTCTACCGCATCAGTTTCATAAGCTTCTAACATCTCACCTACATAATCAGTATAAAGTCTCTCAATTCTTGCAATTGCTTCTATCCCTTTGTTAGTAATTCCAACGCAGCAAACTCTACCATCTACGGGTGAACGCTCTCGCAAAACATAGCTCTTGCTCTCCAGACGATCAATGATTTTGCTTGCTCCGCTTTTGGTAATATTCAATGCATTTCCTATTTCCTGAATTGTCATATTTCCTTTCTCAAAAATATTTCTTACTGCCATAAATTCAACCAAGGATAAATCACCGCAACACTCTCCGTCAAAACCCTGGTTACCAAAATACCAGGATAATTCTTGGATCAGATTATATATATCAGATATGTTATTATTCATCGTTTACCCCCGCATTAACTAATTTAGTTTCCGCTGTCAACTATTATAAACTCTTATAGTTTCCATTGTCAACTAAATTGTTGTATGCTGTGAAATTATTTTTGTCCGCCTGGAGTTTTTATAAAGAAGGGGCCGCTAATTGAGGAGTATTGCCCCTCAACTGACAGACTTCATCTGCTCTCTTCCTCAAGATAAAGCGTATCAATGTTCTAGTATCTTCTGTTTCCAGCATATTTTGAAGAAAGGCAAAGATCTTATCACTCAACTCAATACGTTATAGACGTGAAGTGCTGCCGATTGAGCGGCAGCACTTCAATATATTGGTACCATAATTGGATAACCTTAAGACGGTTTATTACTTAATTATAGATTATGTTGGCTTCCTGGGTAAGCGGATCCCATTCCACCTGGCAGCCTAAATTCTCCGATATAAAACGGAGCGGAAGCATAGCCCGGCCTGGGGGCATTATTAACGGCTGGACGGCTGGATTATCAGGGTCAATTTTAACTTCCTGACCATTAAGCAGAACGGTATTTTTACCTATCCACAGCTCAATCACCTTGTCCTCCATGCTAATGGTTACTTTCTTGCTGACATCCTCCCATAAAATGTCTGCCCCCAGAGCTTCAGTCACATACCTTATGGGGAGCATGGTCCGTCCTTGCCGAATAATGGGAGCAGCATCCATCTGCAGCAGTTGCTGATTGACATAATAAGCGGTCTTGCCCAGATTCAGTTTAATTACCACCTGCTGAGGGTTGGGCAAACTTAAAGCATTACTATAATTGGTTTTAGCAGTTACCTCAGCGGAATAATCGGAATGAGTCCACACCACCCAGGCCTGTATTCTGTAAGTATACTTTTGGCCTGGCGATACCTTGTTGTCCGTGTAAGCACATAGCTCGGGATTTCTAAGATAAGCTATCTGGGTATAATTGCCGTTGTTGGTTTTCCTTTCAATAGTATAATCTAAAGTAGAACTGCCTTTCCTGTCCCAGGTCAGTTTTATAGCATTGCCGTGGGGCCCAGTCGTAGCAGCAAGGTTAGTCGGCGCATACGGACCTGTTCTGACCTCAGTCTTAACGGGGTAAGTGTGCCTCGGGAAAGCTTGCAAACTAATCCAATACCTATAATTAGTATCGGGCTTCAGACCGGTAATAAGCAATTCGCTAGTATCAGGTCCCAGAATATAAGCACCGTTTGGTTCGTATAAATTCACGGAGCCATCGCTTGATTCTTGGTGAATCCATATCTCGTCTATAATATCAGCGGCATCAATCCACCAGTAGAGTTTAATACTGGTAGAATCCTGAGCTATACCACTAAAATTCTTTGGTTGCTTAGGTTTGTTTTCATAGGAGCATTTTCTCACCGTACTCTCATTGGAATAAGATGAACCTTTGCTGTTAACTGCCTGGATACGATAGGTATATTTAACATCCCACTCTAAATGGGTATACTTGCCATCCACCTCTAAAACAGAATTATCCTCAAATTCCGTGGTATTAGGTGGCAGTTCTGCGACTACCTCAAATCCATAGCCTTCTTTTTTTCTTTGCACCACAAACTTGCTTTCAGTATTGGAATTATCATTCCAGGTAAGCACGAAGGGATTATTAATTGTGATTTTCACTTTCGCCTTCAACATGGTAGGCGCCGCAGGAGGTCCAGCAAGTATAGCATCAATCAATTTTGGATTTATAGGTCCCACAGCCTCAAATGCACCTGGATTTACGATCCCACCAAGGTTAGTCTCACCTAAATTTATCATATTAGGGTTTACCGCCCAGACGGTATCTACAGATAATAACATAATAATAAGCACCGCCAAGATTGTTAACAGCTTGCTCCGCGTTTTTTTCCTCATGCTTAATACCTCCCTGATATACTTTTTAAGAAATTACTGGGAATAATCGTAATTGTAAAACAATTATATCATCCTGTTTTTAAAATTGATATCCTATGTTTACAGTCTGACGTTCTTAGCGTAACACAGCACCACTTAATACTATGATTAATAGAGGTTTACCGGAAAAATGGGTGGTCTTTTTGCTGGGGTTTGTTATAATGACAAAAAAATGTGTGCAGCATTCACTATGGTAAGACGGATGAACCAACGGTGCGAAGCGTTTATTATGTAGTGCTGTGGGGAAGCAAGCGAGGAGATATTATCTTCGATGATGCCGATAGCCTGCTGGTTCTAGAGGAATCAAGTCAATGACTGTACAAAAAGCATGAGCATGTTCCAAGAAGAACGTTCCTGCCTCAGACCTTCCCCGTTCTACTAGCAATTCTCATAGCAGATTTAACTCCTAACGGTGTCATAATAAGAACACCGATGACAGCCCCCACATATGCGCTCAGTTCGTACCCTTCATAGCCAGTATACTTATAGATCTCAAGCCCCCCCAAGAAGGTTCCGCCCACAACTAAGCCGAGGAAGCCCCCGACAACAATCCCAGCCAATAAACCTAGTACCCCGCCAAGAATTCCTACCAGTATTTTCTTGTTCATTGATAATCAACCCCCCTACTCAATATTGGATCACTTAAACAGTAGATTAGAACGATACCAGTGTCAAGGAACCAAGGGACGATTCTTGCGGTTGTCCCCAATGTATCCTCCCAGGAATACGGGCATTGTTATCGAATATACTAAGGTGGCTTGACCTCTTTCTGTTTCTTGGGTTTTGGTTTTGTTTCACCTTATAAATTCTTAAACTGAGGGGTGAAGCCTTTATTTTCGCTTTTTTAAACCCCCTTTTTTATTAGGTTTGTAAGTATGAAGCTCTTTCCAAAAAAAATGGGGCTTTTTAAATTAAAGATTATTAACGTAAAGGATAGGTTTTTAAAAAAATGAAACATGGAAAAACAGGAAGCGTCTCTGCCTCCAGGCCGTTTCCCAGGCCTGTGCTGAGCATCTCCTTAAATGGATCCTGCACGCTTTCCACATCATTAATTGATTCCTACAGTTTGTAAGATCTTTAGGAGCATTCCCTTTGTTCGCTGCGTTCCGGGGTGATCCTTCTATTTGCCATAAACAAAACCTCCTAACAGATGCTCTTATTCTACATCTGCTTGGAGGTCTACATAGGATCTGAAACGGTCTCAGGGCAAACCTATAATGTGATTTATTCCGTAAATTTACTCAGTATATATGGATTCCTGCTGCTAGCTATTTTACAATATTTTGATCTACCCCGTTTTTCTTTTTGTTATGAAACAAGCAGAATGCTTACTCACAATTGTTGATCTGCCGTCTCTGCCATGCTTATATTTCTACAGATGTCCATGTTAACAGGCCTTTTATGCATTCACGACTATGACTTATCCGTTCTTCCACGAGACCCCAAAGCCACCTCTTGGATAATGCCATTCAATATTGTTAAAGGGGCATCCGATTCGGCATGTCCCACACTCCAGACATCCTTCGTAGCCTACGGTTATTCGCTTTTCTTCTTCGTCCCAATCATATACGTGAGAGGGACAAAAACGTGTGCAAGGTTTATCCTCACACTGTTTTAAGCAGACCTGCGGGTCGATGATCCGAATATGCGTTAATTTGTCTGTATTAAATCGTACCAAAAATAGCTTATCATGTAGTTTTATAATAGTGCCCTCCATATGCCTACCATATCCTTTAACAGACCGAATTTAGAGCGATTCTCAAAAACCATTTTC
The DNA here is from genome assembly GCA_964531295.1 of uncultured Syntrophomonas sp. Classification (GTDB taxonomy): domain Bacteria; phylum Bacillota; class Syntrophomonadia; order Syntrophomonadales; family Syntrophomonadaceae; genus JAAYJK01. The sequence continues at coordinate 5,910 of CAZHHJ010000058.1, read as the reverse complement.
AGAATCTCTTTTTGGCGATCTTTCTTTGATGTTTCGTCCGCTGTTAAATACATTTTAGCCGCCTGAGAAAATACTTTCGGATAGCTTTTTAACAAATGTGTATTATTTTCAAAAAACTCAGCCATATGACGATAATGGTGAAGATCTTTCAGGACGAAAGAATCCCGTAAACGGGTTTCATAAACTGCCATTGCTTTTTCACTAACTGTCCCCATTTTGATTGACTCTGATGCGACTTCCCCTGCTACTTTGCCTGATAACATCGCCAGATTGGCACCCTCTCGGTTAAAAGAATTCATTAACATCGCTGTATCTCCAACAACCATTACGCCTTGTCGATAGAGCTTAGGAATACTGTGATATCCGCCTTCGGGGATTAAATGGGATAAATATTCCTTTGTTTCTCCTCCTCGAATTAAGCGTTTCACATAAGACTTTGATTTCAAATGCTCGATCAAATCATTGGGTGTCCAATGATGACGAATCAATGCTTCAAGATTAGCGCCTACACCAAGAGAAATGGATTCCTTGTTGGTATAGATAAAACCTACACCCATCATCCCAGCAGTGGAGTCTCCATATAATTCGATTGTTGCCCCTTGTCCTTCCTCAAGACAGAACCGGTCCTCGATAGTTTCTTTCGGTAATGCAATGACTTCTTTAACCGCCACTGCAACGATTTCGGGCTTTAATGGTTTAGCCAGTCCTGCTTTAACGGCTAGGAAATTATTAACCCCTTCTGCCAGAATCACAACCTTGGCTCCTAAATCGCCTTCTGCACGACCCGTGCGAACACCGACTACAGATTCGCCTTGGTAGAGCAGGTCGATGACTAATGTTTCCGTAATGATCTTAACACCAGCCTTTTCGGCATGTTTCGCCAGCCAACGATCGAAGGGTACGCGAAAAACGGAATGGGCATTATAGGGTTCACTTGCCCAAGCAGGGTGTCTAAAAGCTCCCATAATGGAGTCATCACCACTTAACATAGCAAGCCGCTCTTCAATAATAGGCCTTTCTAAAGGGGCTTCTTTCCAAAACTCTTTTACAATCATGTTTGTAACATGGGTATATAGAATCCCGCCCATGACATTCTTCGTACCTGGATACTCTCCCCGTTCTATGATGACCGTTTTCATGCCAGCATGAGCCGCACTAATCGCGGCAGACAGGCCGGCAGGACCGCCGCCAACAACAATCACGTCAAAATTTTGCACGATAGAGCCTCCTTAATTAACGACGCCATGCTCTAGGCGTTTTCTAAATTCTGCGGTCAGTTCTGGCATAATTTGAAAAAGGTCCCCCACGATTCCGAAATTGGCAACCTTAAGAATGGAAGCCTCAGGGTCATTGTTAATTGCAATAATGAAGTCCGACGTTTGCATCCCAACTAAATGCTGAATGGCACCGGAAATTCCAATTGCTATATACACCTTGGGACGAACCGTTACACCGGTTTGCCCAACGAGTTGATCATGGGTTAACCAACCAGATTCAACAGCCCCCCTTGTTCCAGCCAGGGTTGCCCCTAAGACGTCCGCCAATTCCTGAGCAATCGAAAGGTTCTTTTTTGATCCAATACCTAGGCCAACGGAAACAATAATCTCTGCCTTGTCTAAGAAAGCATTCTTGGCATCGGTGGGAATATACTCGATCACTTTGGTATGAAAATCGTCTTCAATAAAGGAAAATTCCTCACGAATCACTTCTCCATCTCGTCCCTCTATTCTTTCTGGCATTTCCATTACTCTGGGTCTGACGGTAGACATTTGGGGACGACTCGTCCGACAAAGAATGGTAGCCATGATATTGCCACCAAAAGCCGGCCTGGTTTGAAGCAAAATCTTTTCCCCTTTGTCAATTCCCAATACCGTACAATCGGCAGTTAAACCGGTTTCCAATTTTGTAGCTATGGCTGGAAAAACATCCCGGCCCATAGAGGTGGCACCCATTAAAATAATCTCGGGGTGATATTTCACAACTAGGCTTGTAATTGCTTCCATATAAGGCTCCGTTCGATAATCTTTGAGCAAAGGGTGATCGATGACATAGACTTTCTCAGCCCCGTAAGCGAATGCTTCGGAAATGACACTGTCTAACTGGTAACCAGTGACAACAGCAGAAAGCCCGCACCCCACCTCATCCGCGAGTTTACGGCCTTCGCCCAAAAGTTCCCAAGAGACTGGAGCAACTTTGTCCTGACTATATTCAACAATAACCCACACGCCGCTCCAAACCTTTTCATCGCTAAGAAATTGCGATTCTGATGAGGGCTTCTTCTGCTCACCAGAAAAGGCGTAATCTTTAATATTTTCTGGCCAAGGCTCTTCTATTTCGAAGGCTGAACCCGGTTTAGATGATGCCTCCTTTTTCGAACCTGCGTTGAGGTCTGGCAATGATAAGGCATCGACTGGACAGACCATCACACAATCGCCAATCTCCTGACAGATTTCTGGATTAACTACCGCCAAATCATCGATCAGTTCAAAGGCTTCCACCGGACATTCCGCGATACAGGCTCCACAGCCGATACATTTTGTTTTGTCAACAATAACGGCCATTACTGCTTTCCTCCCTTCGCTAGGAGACTGCCCCAGAACTACTATTGAGCAACGATCTATCTAATTGAGGCAAATCAGATTTCCGAGAGAGTTCAATAGATGGTATAAATAACCATATCTGCAATGATTGTCACCAACAATGCGTACCAAAGCACGTCAATGACTGATAATTTACTAGCCCACCGTATTATTGGGGTTGTTGCTTGTTTTATAGCCCTATTTTTTTCTTATTTATCATTGCTGTTTGCTCGTTATCTTTTGAGTCGTTTTGGGTTTTTGGGCAGTCTCCTAGGGGATTGATCATGATAATGTTTTGTTGAAATATTTTTTGCACGACGAGTGCTGCGGTTCCGGCCGGGTCTTTGGTTCCATCTATTATTTCTCCACTGCTGCGACCTAATGGTGCGAAGATTTTTGTGACACTGGTTGGAGAACCTTTCAGCCCTATTTTTGTCGCATCAAAGCTCAGTGATTTGGAATCCCAGATCTCTGGTGAATATTCCAGCGATTCCATCAGATCTGGGAGTGATGCATAACGCAAATCATTTAATTCCTTCTCGACCGTAATGAGGGCTGGAAGCTGAGCTTCAACAACCTGCCGCCCCCCTTCGGTTTTTCGTTCTACGATTATGCTCGAATCAGTCAGGTCCCTGACTTTGATTACATAGGTTAATTGAGCAAAGCCGAGACGTTGGGCGATGCCTGGTCCTGTTTGTGCGGTATCCCCATCTATGGCTTCTTTCCCGGCTAAAACCAAATCGATTGGCTCTGTTTCATGTATCTTTTTAAGGGCGGTGGCGAGAATGTAGGCAGTAGCCAAGGAATCGGATCCCCCAAAAGCACGATCACTCAAAAGAATGGCCCGATTGGCTCCAAAAGACATGGCTTTCTTCAGCGCTTCCACAGCCTGTTGCGGGCCCATACTGATGATGGTAACTTTTCCGCCCACTTTTTCTTTCAGCTGAATCGCTTCTTCTAAGGCATGAGTATCATATGGATTGATGATCGATGGAACGCCTTCCCGCAACAGTGTATTTGTTGCAGGATCAATCCTTACCTCAGATGTATCCGGAACTTGCTTTAAGCAAACCACGAAGTGCACAAAGAATACCTCCCCAGTCTTAAAAATCCGATCGTTCATACATTACATACTAAAATTAAGAATTGCTAATACTTTAGGTTGAGTTAATTTGGGAAAATTATTCACGGTTCATCCTTATTGTTTCACGCAAAAAGAGCACCTTTACAAGATGCCCAATGACTTGAGTATCTGGTTTATCTTAACAAAATCAGGAAACCACGAAACCGCAAGAACCGTCCCCCTGGTTGCCGGGTTTTTGCTATCGGTCACAATTTACGCCCTCGCATATAGTTTTGGTAATCCTTTATCATTAAAGTATTTTCTCTTAAAGAATAAAGCTGCGTTTACTAAGCTTATCATTACCGGCACTTCAACCAGTGGGCCTATAACAGCAGCAAAGGCAACATCAGAAGCAATTCCGAAGACGGCTACGGAAACAGCAATAGCCAGCTCGAAATTATTACTTGCAGCGGTAAATGCTAAAGTCACGGTCTGATCATATCTAAATCCCCACCGATAGGCTGCAAAAAAGCTGGCAAAGAACATAACGGTAAAATAAATCAGCAGCGGAATGGCAATCAGTACTACATCGACTGGGTTTTGGATAATCTGCTCACCCTTGGTAATAAACATTATGACGATTGTATACAGTAAAGCAATCAGAGCCAAAGGCGAAATCTTGGGAATAAAAACCGTCTCATACCATTCTTTGCTTTTCACCCTGATTAAGCTGAATCTGGTGAGGAATCCGGCGGCGAAGGGAATACCTAAATAAATAAGCACACTCTTGGCCACGTCTATCATGGATACATCAACCACCTGCCCTCCCCAGGAAAGTCCCAGCCATTTAGGAATAAGCGTAATGAATATATAGATATAGATCGTATATAAAAGTATCTGGAAAATTGAGTTGAGCGCCACTAAGGCGGCAGCATATTCATTGTCTCCTTTAGCTAAGCTGTTCCATACTATGACCATGGCGATACAACGTGCCGAACCGATTATAATGAGACCCATGGCAAAGCCTGGTTTATCACCCAGGAAAATTATTGCCAAAATGAACATTAAAATAGGTCCTACCACCCAGTTTAGAAACAAGGAGAATGTAAACACCTTTTTATGCTGAGTTACTTTCCCGATTTCCTCATACTTTACCTTGGCTAAGGGAGGATACATCATAATTATCAAACCGATGGCGATTGGCCAGGATATGGTGCCGGTGCTGAATTGACTCAGTGAACGGGCTAATTCCGGGAACAGATATCCACCCAAGACGCCAATCCCCATCGCTATGAAGATCCATAATGTTAAATTCTTATCCAGAAAGGATAAGCCTTCGGTTTTATTTGACATCTTCTTCAACTCCTTTTTGCGTTAAAAATGAGGATGGTTTTTTAGTCCTGTGAAGAAAACCCTTAAATTTTCCGGAACTATATATTCCGTCGTCCGGAATATACTTTGACCACTATAAACTGCCCTTAGAATAGCGTTAATTATCATTTCTTTGGGCGGTTCTGTATGTTCGATGCCATCATACTCCCATACTCTGCAATCTACCGAGTTTCCGCATAGATCTCCGCATTCCTTACATTCAGATTCCTTTACCTCAAGGGCAATATCGACTCCATTAATGCGTATGGTGGGAGAACTCAAGAATTTATACTCTTTTGCTAATTCCTCAGATTTTATATTTACCTTATTGACTTTAACCTCATAGCCTGCAGCTTTAAGTACATTGGAAACATCCTTTATCGCTCCATCAAGACTGCTTTCTGCGCCCTGACATCTTTCACAAACAGTCAAATCCAAATAGAGAAAGTCAATTACAATCTCCTTTTTCGTGTTCTGTGGTTGGCAGCATGTAGTAGTCTTACCCCCACAACATCCCGAACTATTAATCATCATAAAATTCACCTCTAATCTTTAAGTTCTCCAATATTTTTGATGATGGGATCTGCAGTTCTGGATCAATAGATAGTTCGCACACCCCGGTGACACAGCACATGGCTGGATCAAAAACTCCAATTTTCTTCCTACTAAAATTCCTCCTTATTTATCTACAGTGCACTCTTGGCAACGATTGCTTTTGCTTACAGATACAATCATCCTTATCTTTAGATATATAGTTGATAAAATTAATGGCTTCGTCTGTTCTTTCACTATTAAGCGTATATCTCATCCAGGCTCCATCGCGAACACCATTAACCAGGCAGCTTTCAGTCAGTATTTTCATATGGTAGCTGAGCGTTGACTGAGAGATACTAAACT
>CAZHHJ010000057.1:0-13102 GCA_964531295.1 uncultured Syntrophomonas sp. | reverse complement strand
ATTGGTAATTAAGAGAATATAGCATCCTCAAGATAAAGTTGATCATAAAGGCAAGAGCTACTTCGAGTTTAATATTGAGAGCAGCAAGAATTTTGGGCAGCGCTACTGGAACTAAACGAGAGTGGATTATATTGCGACGGCATACTGCTAAGCGGGGGATAGGAGTATCTATGAAACTGAAAAAAGCTTTCTATATAATAACAGCCGTTTTCGTGGTCTGGCTGGCTATTACAATCTATTTCCATTACCAGCACCTGGTAACCATCAAGTCCTGTGATGTCTATGAGGAGATGAACTTCGGGGACCAGACCCTGTACATAAGCGAAATCCGTTGGGACAGCTATATGCGCGATGTGAGTAAATATCCGGAGGGACAAGGCCCCTGGTATTGGAAAAGGTATAATAAGTCCAAACTACCCCCCAATTTATCTTTGGCAATTTACCGGGTATGTGATTTTTACAGCCGTCCTGACGTAAAAGATGAAAACAAAGAGATGTTAACCGTAAAAGGAATAAGGATCGGAGACTTCTCAGAGCAAGCCGACGTCAATGAGTTTAACCGTTACATGATTTTTGTACATGACTGCAACAAAACCGTGTATTCCGGCAATGCCAAAGGGGCGATCAGTGAAGTAGGGAAATCCAACGTCCTGCACTTTTACCGGCAGGTATATGCCGTGCCCCAGCAGATAGGGTCAGTTGGACTAACCATTTACGATACCAAGAGCAAAATTACTCGTACCATAGGGATCTTACCTAAATGGAATACTCATCGCTACAGTTTTTTTGAAAAAAAGCCTTATTATCATATGTTTGAACCTGAAACAACCGTCAACAAATTTGCCGAACAACTGAAGAAAAAGAATCAAGCCGCAGCCGAAGAGTTCATAGCGGATGGGAAAAAGGAGACCTTTCCCTGGAAACATGTTCAGCACACATTATGGAAGACCGCGCCTCCGCGTATATATGCCTGTTATGAAAGCAGCTATTCCGATTTCAAAAATGTATACTCCTGCCAGGTCGAGTATATGGCCGGCAACGAAGAAGAGGCATCTATAGTAGCTAGACAGGTCTTGTACCTGGTTATGCAGAAAGGCCAGTGGAAGATCATAGATGCCAGCGAGCTCAGCAAATGATTTAATGAATAATGTCAAGTGAGGCCTGAGTCCCCGGTAAATTCATAGGCCACAGGCCTGCCGCTTGTGCAGGACAGTACCACTATGCAACCCGATTTTCTGCAACACCTACGCTTAGCGGGCTCTATGCTGGCCAATCCTCAGTAGCGATTTTTCCCACCCCAGCCCACCGTCTTCGACAGAATGCTACAAAAACGGACAATTAAGGATGACTACTATCTCCCCGGCTGAGGTATAATCAACATATCAGGAAGGGGGTCCTTATATTGTGTGATACCATGGTGGCCCTCGGTATTGCAACCCGGGACGGACAGGTACTGTTCGCCAAGAACAGCGATCGCCAGCCTAATGAACCTCATATTATGGTTCGCATCCCACGGAAAGAACACCCGGCCGGTGAAAAAGTAAAATGCACATATATAGAAGTTGAGCAGAGCGAACTGACCTATGAGGTGTTTCTTCTCAAGCCCGCCTGGATCTGGGGATGTGAAATGGGGGGCAATGAATACGGTCTTAATATAGGCAATGAAGCGGTCTTTACCCTGGAAAAATACGCGAAAAAAGGGTTGACCGGTATGGATATGATCAGACTGGCACTGGAGAGATGCCAAAACAGCCTGGAGGCGTTGGAATTCATCACCTCTTTGCTCGAAGAGCACGAGCAAGGAGGAAACTGCGGTTATGAGAGACAATTCTACTATCACAATTCTTTCCTAATTGCCGACCCAGAATCGGCCTGGGTACTGGAAACGGCAGGTGAATATTGGGCCGCCGAGAGAGTTAAAGATGTCCGCAGCATTTCCAATTGCCTGTCTATTGGCAAATCATTTGAAAAAGCCCACCCGCGTCTGCTGCAGCATGCCATCGAGCGCAAATGGTGCAAATCAGAAAAAGATTTTAACTTTGCCCACTGCTACAGCGACTCTCTTTTTACCTATTTCAGCGGCGGCAAATCCCGTCAGGCATACAGCCAGTCGGTTCTGGAAACGAATCGCGGTCATGTTGACCTTGAGCTCATGAAAACCATCCTGCGCTCCCATCACCCTTCCCTGGAAGGGAAAGAGTTCCGGCGTTCCTCCCTGAAAAGCATTTGCATGCATGCTGGAGGGGTTATCGGTGACCACACAACCGGGAGCTATGTGGCCTCCCTTAGCCAAGAACAGTGCACATATTGGCTGACCGGAAGCCCAACCCCCTGTATAAGCACCTTCAAGCCCCTGTGGCTGATCGATTATGATAAACTGCCCTTTAAAGAAGAGGAATTTGAAAAGGCCCTGGCCTTCTGGGAAAAAAGAAATCAGCTGTTCAGGATGATACTCCACCAGCAGATACCAGAACTTTCCGCCTATATGGAAGAAAGAGACCAAATGGAAGAGGAATGGATGCAAATGGTCCAGGCCGTAGAAGCAGGAAACCATAAAGAGATGAAAAAGATTATGGAAAAAGCCTGGATCCAGGAAGAAGAACTGGTATCCCGGATGCTGGATGAAAACCACCCCCATCCTCCACAGATCAAAGGCTCCCCCCTCTTCCGCCGCTACTGGCGTAAAAAAAGTTGACAGTAGGCGGTTGTTGTTGCCAATATCTGTTGCTAAGGAAGGTGATAAAGTGCGTATTATTGTAGCTCCCGATTCATTTAAGGAAAGCCTGAAGGCCAGCCAGGCGGCCCAGTGCATAAGTGAAGGGATTAAGAATATATTCCCGACTGCACAGGTCATTCAGGTACCATTATCAGATGGGGGAGAAGGCTTGACCGAATCACTTATAGCTGCTTCCGGCGGGCGATTTATAGACTGCCCGGTGACCGGTCCCCGGGGCGATAAAATCCGGGCTCGATATGGCATACTAAATGAGCAGCGAACCGCAGTAATAGAAATGGCGGCAGCTTCCGGGCTGGATCTGCTGCCCCGCCGGGGCCGCAATCCCTTGCTAACCACCACCCGCGGAACCGGAGAATTAATATTAGCCGCCTTAAATGCCGGGTGTGAACGCCTGATCATAGGCATAGGCGGCAGCGCCACCAACGATGGCGGCGCAGGCATGGCCCAAGCCCTGGGAGCAAAGCTGCTCGATCAAAAGGGTTCAGACATTGGTCCGGGTGCCCAGGGCTTGCTAAACCTCAGCCAAATAGATATATCCGGTCTTGATCCCCGCCTGGCCCAAAGCGAGATCAGGGTGGCCTGTGATGTGGTAAACCCATTGTATGGCCTTGACGGAGCGGCTTATGTGTATGGTCCGCAGAAGGGCGCCACCCTGGAGATGCTCCCGCGATTGGATCAGGCCCTGATCAACCTGGCCAAAATCATAGCCCGCGACCTGGGCATGCAGGTGCATGACATTCCCGGAGCAGGTGCAGCAGGAGGTCTGGGTGCGGGACTGATGGCTTTTGCCGGCGGGAAGTTGTTATCAGGCATAGAACTGGTATTTGAAATCCTGGACTTCGAAGCGATACTGGCCCTCGGCGCCAATCTGCTTATTACCGGCGAAGGCAGCATCAACGCCCAGAGCCTTTACGGAAAAGTGCCGGTAGGAGTGGCCCGGCTAGCAAAAAAATATGATATCCCGGTACTGGCCATAGTAGGGCAAATCGGCCCTGGGGCAGAGAAAGTCTATGCCGAAGGTATAGACGCCATAATGACTACCGCCCCCGGTCCCATCAGCCTGGAGGAATCGATAGCCCGGGCCCCTGAACTACTGACCGAGGCCACCACCCAGGCCCTGAGAATAATGGCAGCAGGCGCACGGTTCTTTTGCTTCCGCAAGTAAAGATGACCAACTGCCTGTCCCCGAAGGGGGAACAGTTCCCAGTTGAAAGTTCCCTTCTTCAAAGCACTTGAGTTTTATTTCCAGTGCATTAGAATAGTAGCTATGGAAAAAAGCTTGGAGAATAGAATGAATAAACTATGGAACTGGCTCATCGTGTTGATTTGTCTGGCTGGCATCGTCCACTTTTCCCAGCAGCAGTTCAAAGAGCAGGATATCAGCCCCTTTATAGAGCAAAACGAACGCCTAGTACAGCTGGTAGAAGACCTGCCGGCGATAGAATTCACTTACCACCACCGGCTTATCAACAGCCATGATAATGAAGTAGCCTTCATACAATTTATTATCCGCAAACTGGCCCATATAACCATTTATGGCTTATTCGGCCTTTCCTTACTCTGGGCCACCCGGCCCTTGCTGCCCAACAAAATGCTAAGATGGATCATAGTTGGAACCATAGTCTTATTGGTAGCCGGCTTGGACGAAATGAACCAGCTCTACATGAGCGGGCGCACCGGCTGTAAAGAAGATATCCTCATGGATTTCACCGGCTATCTCCTTTTCAGCCTCATATATTTCCTCAAGAAACCCTAAACCAGGGGGACGGTTCTTGTGGTCACCTGATCGTGAGGCAAGTCGCCCCGGTGAGTTCTGCAAATCCCAGGGAAAACCAGGCGAGGACAAAAGTTGACAGTAAGAAGCGTCCCCGGTGTCAACTTTTGAGTTAGTGGGTTAACATGCCTACCTGCCTGTTGAGTTCTTTCAAATCGAATGGCTTCACCAGCATTACCTCGCCATGGGTGAAATGGCTTGGATCAATAATACTGCCGCTTATTAGGATTACCGGAATACTGCTCAAGTCAGGATTTGCATGCACGAATTCTATTAAAGAAATTCCATTTAAACCGGGCAGGTTCAGATCCGTTATTAAGATATCCGGCCGCGGAGATAGAGCCAGTCTGTCCAGTGCCAAAAGCCCGTCTTTCAGGGTTTCCACCTTATGACCCTCAGCAGTTAACGAAAGATCCAAAACCATGCAGATGCCCGGTTCATCATCTACCACTAATACTAAAGCCACAGACAACCCCTCCTATTCTTATCCTATTTGTTCCATATACTGGCAATATTATAACACTGGCTAGATGGGAAAGGTGTCACTATATGCTAACGAATTGTCATATATTGGTTTGACAAGGAAAATCTTAAAGACTACCTTTAATTTGTAAGATAGATATATTAGCGAAAGGGGATGGTATATCATTAGTGTGTATCAGAAGATCGCCGATGAAATGTTTACCCATATAGGTGAAGCATTAGGGGTTCATGTGATGGCCCTGGTGGTAGAACATGCTCTATGGCAGACCAAACAAAAATACCAGGAAGCTGAGCTGATTACTTTTTCTGAAGACCGTGTTAATATGGAAGCCATAGATAAATTGGATCCTCAAAAAGCAGAGCTGCTATTTCAGGAATTCCATATAATGATTATAGCCACACTGAGCCGCTTACTGGGTGAACAAATAGCCCAGCAGTTAGCCGGTAATCTAGGAAAAAATTTGGGGGTAACGGAATGAAGCGAATTTCAACCGGTATAGAGATGCTGGATAGTATCATACAAGGCGGTATCCCGGAAGGATCGGCCATCCTTATAGCAGGTCGTCCCGGCTCGGGGAAATCAATTCTTGCTCATCAGATAATGTTTCACAATGCTGCCGATGATTTCAAGTGCATCTACTTGACTACTCTGAGTGAGCCACAGCACAAAATTCTCAAATTTCAACAGGAATTCTCCTATTTTGACGTAAAAAAAGTTCAGTCCTCGGTTATATATGTTGATTTGGGCAGCCCTCTGCGAACCAGTGGATATATGCAAGCATTAACCGTGGTAGATAATCTGCTCAAGACCCATCAGCCCCGCCTGATAATTATTGATACCATTAAGAGTTTTGCAGAAATCATCGGATCATTGACCGGCACCCGCGAGTTTATTTTGGACTTGACCAGCAAGTTATCCACCTGGGGATGTACCACCGTACTTATCGGTGACTATTCCGAGAAAGATCTCGAAGACCGCCCGGAAGGTGCCATCGTCGATGGGATTATTTATCTGAACGGTAATGAAGAAAGAAAGTACCAGCAGCGCTTCCTGCGTATCCTAAAAATGAGAGGGACCAAATACATAGCTGGACAAAATGCCTTCACCATATCTGAACAGGGAATAGAGATATTCCCGCGGGTTAATCCGATGGTGTGCAACCAGGATTATCCCGACTCCAATACCAGGATATCTATGGGTGTTGAGAATATGGACCAGATGATGGGCGGCGGAATACCCCAGGCCACTGCCACCCTGATTTCCGGGGGGCCGGGGACAGGCAAGACAGTTATAGCCTTGAATTTCGTAGAATCCGGCCTATTGCAAGGGGAAAGTGTTGTCTATGTTTCCTTTGAAGAGAATCCGTCTCAGCTGCTGCGGAATGCATCCAAACTGGGCTTGCATCTGCAGCCTTTTGCAGATACAGGCCAACTGACGATTATCTTCGTGTCGCCTATCGAATTAAATGTTGATGAACATATTTATCATATTCAACAGCTGGTGAAAAAGACAGGGGCCACCCGGGTCATTGTTGATTCCATTTCTTCTTTTGAAGTAGGCATGGCCGACAAGATTAAATACACCGACTATATATGGTCGCTTTGTGATTATCTAAAGACTCAGGGGGTGAGCATATTACTTACCCATGAATCACCATCCAACCAGGAGGCTGGATTGACCAAACATGGAATCAGCTATATTTGCGACAACTTAATACTACTGCAACATATACAGCAGGAATCCACGCTTAGAAGGTATGTGCGGGTAATCAAGATGCGCGGCAGTTCGCATTCTGATGCCCTAAGAGAACTGCTAATCAGCGATAGCGGTACCACCATTATCTAAATTTTCAAAGGAGAAGCTGCACATGAAAACTATCCAAGCCCATCGGCAATCCTTTACTGCCAAGCGCTGGCTGGAATTTATCAATAGTGTCGCCAGCGGCTTGCATCTGCTTATTGTTTTGCACTCCACCTACGAAGAAGATTTGCAGCTGTGGGGAAAATGTTTAGAATGCTCCGGGCCATGTAATGCAGTAAGCCTGGATGGGCAAAAAGAACTGATATCGGAACTTCCCCAAGCTAATCTGCTCAGCTTTGAATTAGAAGACGGTTCGCCGGCTATATATTATGCCATCGATGAAATGCTGTATCTGGTGGCCACGCCATGTTCCTGTTCGGGGTTAGACAGCAGTTTACCCTTTTATGAGAGGGCTGCGGTGGCCTGTGAGCTATTGACAAATTTTTATTATTGTCTGCAAGACGGTTTTAAAGCGGGACATCAAGCTGTAGAACTAACCATGCTGAAACAGATGAACAGGATTACCCTGTCCCTGTTTCAGGGTGATGATAAGGCAGTAGACAAAGCCTTTGATCTGCTGTTAAGCGCAGCTGTCATATTACTGGAGGCTGGTGCCAGCCGTCTGGACATAGTCAGCGATGGCACTGTGAACTGCTATACCAAAGGTGACCAGACTTTAGCCTTACTGCCCGGAGATCAAGTTAAGTCAATAGCGGTAAATCTGAATAAAGGAAAGTCAAGTGGCCAGATAAGAGTAATAAATCCTGCTGACCAGCAGGAAGCCTATGCATTGCTGCCTTTATTGGCTCAGGAATGCTCTATCGTGCTGGAAATCAAACAATTGTATAATTTGATGCAGGCTCAGCTGAACCAGTGGTTAGGTGCTATAGGCAGTGCCTTATTATTAGTGGATCAGTATCATTCGATTATTTACTTGAACCGGTTAGCTGAAGACCTATTTGGCCAGACGGCATCTGAGTTGCTGGGCAGAAGCGTTTTTCAGCTGTCCGGGCCATGGGAGACTTGCATCATCTCCCCCAGCAAATTTCCAGTTGCTGAGCAGATGGGAATGATTATCATAGGGGAAGAGAACCGCTGGGTAGACTGGCAGGTTTCTCCTTTGATGGAGAAGGACCGTCCGCTAGGATGGATTATATTGATAAATGACCGCAGCGATCTTCAGCGCTGGCAGGAAGCTTCACGCAAGGCCGAACGTTTCGCAACCACCGCAACCCTGGTAGGCTCTCTAGCCCATGAACTCCGCAATCCTCTATCGGCCGCCACCGGCTTGCTGCAAATTTTAAGCAAGCAGCGAGACCCTACTACAGTAGCTGGCTATAGCGACCTGGTCTTAGGGGAACTGAACCGGATCAAAAAACTGCTCAATGAATTTTTGCTTTTGGGAAGACCGGCTAATATCAGCCTGGAACCACTTGATTTAAAACAACTGCTGCATGATTTGCTGCCTTTACTGCTAGGGGAAGCCAGCGGCAATGGGCATCAAATCCTGCTTATAGATTCGGACCCGGTATCATTAATCTGGGGAGATCCCGGCCAGTTAACACAGGTTATATTGAATCTGGTCCGTAATGCTTTGGAAGCTATGCCCGAAGCAGGAAAAGTTCTTTTATCCATAGGCCAGGACGATAAGGCGGTAAGTATCTCCATTAGAGACTACGGACCAGGCATGAAAGCAGAGGCGCTGGAAAACCTCTTTCAACCCTTTTTTACTACCAAAGAACAGGGCACTGGTTTGGGATTATCAGTAGTAAAGGCTATTATTGACAATCATGGGGGGCAGATCCACTACCGCAATGTTCCTGATGGCGGGGCCGAGTTTCATATAGATTTATTGCCTTATCAGGGCTTTGATGGTGAAGCCCTTAAAATTGACGTAGTTCTGGCCGCCAGCAACAGGATTTTAGAACACGCCCTTCGGAACACGGGCCTTAATCTTATCCGTGTTCAGAGCCTGGGAGAGCTGGAAAGTCTGGCCGGCAGATATGAGCCGGAGGTGATTGTCATAGAGGCTTTGCTTTATGAGCATTTTATACTGGAGCTGAAGGAAATGTGGCCTGACACTGCCATTATAGTATGGGGAGAAATCAACTCGGCTGATAAGCACATTGACCCGCAATATTCTTATTCAACCACGGACTATATTAAATTAATGGCCCAAATGGAAAGCCTCTTCCGCTAAACCAGGGGTAAACCAGGGGGACGGTTCTTGTGGTCACCTCAAAAGCAGGGTGACCACAAGAACCGTCCCCCTGGTCTTATTGTTTCGTGCCCAAAACTTCCGATTGACCCCTATGAGAACCGTCCCCCTGGTCTATAACACCGATCCCTTTGAATAATTCTAGGACAACGATTGGAAGTATAGCTAATCCCAAGGCAGCCAGATACATTTCACCCGACAGTTTGGTGAGACCGATGACTTTGGCTAAAGGTTCAACAAAGACGACCAAGCAGATCATGGCCAGAGAGAGAAAGGCAGCTCCATTCAGATATTTATTGCTGAAAAAGCCGATTTTGAATAAGGAGTGAACGGAACGCATATTGTAAGCATGGAATATCTGAGTTCCGGCCAGGACGATAAAGGCCATGGTACGGGCAGCCACAATATCTCCAGTAAGCCCCCAGACATAGGTAAAGCCGATCAGAGTAAGCACAGCAAACATAATTCCTTGCAAAGCAGTTCTCATACCGAAGCCATGGGCGAATATGCTTTCTTCTTTCGCTTTGGGCTTGCGCTTCATGATA
Organism: uncultured Syntrophomonas sp.; assembly: GCA_964531295.1. Taxonomy (GTDB): domain Bacteria; phylum Bacillota; class Syntrophomonadia; order Syntrophomonadales; family Syntrophomonadaceae; genus JAAYJK01. Next base: position 3,544 of record CAZHHJ010000057.1, on the reverse strand, counting down.
TCTTCGTCTACAGGCTCCATGCCTAAAGCCATGGCCGGAAGACTGTCAGTAACAAGATTAATCCACAGCAGTTGCACTGCCAAGAAAGGGGAAACCTGCCACATGAGCATGGCAATCAAGACTACCAGTACTTCACCGATATTAGTTCCCAGTAGAAAGCCCACCGTGTGTTTGATGTTATCATAGATTCCTCGGCCTTCCCTGACTGCATCCACAATGGTGGCAAAGTTATCATCGGTCAGGACCATATCTGCCGCCCCCTTGGCAACGTCAGTGCCGGTAATGCCCATGGCGCAGCCGATATCCGCTGCTTTTAAGGCCGGGGCATCATTGACCCCGTCGCCGGTCATGGAAACCACTGCCCCTTGCTTCTGCCAGGCGCGGACGATGCGGATTTTATCCTCCGGCGTTACCCGGGCATAGACGGAGATATGATTCACCCGGTCATACAGTTCTTCATCGCTCATTGCCGCCAGTTCGATCCCGCTGACGACTTCGTCTCCTTCCAGCTGTATCCCCATTTCCTTGGCAATAGCGGAGGCAGTGATCGCATGGTCGCCGGTGATCATGACCGGTTTGATCCCGGCTGCCCGGCAAATGGCAACAGCCTCTCGGGCTTCCGGACGAGGCGGGTCAATCATGCCGACCAGACCCATAAAGGTCAGGCTTGTTTCCAGTTCATCAGCTTTTAATTCAGCCGGAACCTCAGGTATCTCCTTATAGGCAACCGCCAGCACCCGTAAGGCCTCCCGGCTCATTTCATCATTGCAGCGGCTTCCGGCTTCCAGGTCTCCTTCACTACATCTTTTCGCCAGAATATCAAAGGCACCTTTTACGATCAAAATATTCTTTACCCCGATCTGATTAATGGTGCTCATCATTTTTCGATCAGAATCAAAGGGCAAAACTGCCTGACGAGGGAATTGACGATTTAAATCTTCTTTGGACATCCCGTTTTTAAAGGCCGCCATTATAATGGAAGTTTCCGTAGGGTCACCGATATGTTTTTCCTGGCCGTCTGCATCAATTTCGACTGCGCCATCAGAACACAGGGCCCCGAATTGCAAAAGTTTTCTGACCGCCGGGGAATTGTTTTCATTGATATCTTCCAATAGATTATCAGCAGCGACAAATGCTTTCACCAGAGTCATTTGGTTCTGGGTCAAGGTGCCGGTTTTATCTGAACAAATCACGGAAGCACTCCCCAGTGTCTCCACCGCAGGCAGTTTCCTGATGATCGCATTCTGCTTAACCATCCGCTGAACGCCAATGGCCAGGACTACGGTAACAATAGCCGGCAAACCTTCGGGAATGGCAGAAACCGCCAAAGCTACAGCAATCATGAAGATATCGAGTATGGCCATGCCGTTGAGAAGGCCGATCACGAAAATCACCGCACAAATGGCCAATGCCAGGAACCCGATATATTTGCCCAACTCAGCCAATCGCTGCTGGAGCGGGGTTAGCGATTCAACTTCCGATTTGAGAAGATCGGCGATCCTGCCCATCTCGGTTTTCATCCCGGTTGCAGTAACCACCGCTTTGGCAGTACCATAAGTAATGCTGCATCCGGAATAAAGCATATTGAAACGGTCTCCCAGTGGGGCATTGGCTTCCACGATGGCAGACGCATCCTTTTCCGCCGGGACTGATTCACCGGTCAATGCGGATTCTTCTGATTTCAGACTATTGGAGCTGATCAGGCGGCTGTCAGCCGGCACATAATCACCGGCTTCCAAACTAATGATGTCACCGGGCACCAGTTTGGGCGCATCGATGATCATCTCCCTGCCATCCCTGGTGACCCGGGCCTGGGGAGCCGAAAGATATTTTAAAGCTTCCAGCGCCTGTTCCGCTTTACCTTCCTGGACCACACCGATAATGGCATTTAAAACCACGATCAATAAAATCAAAAAAGGCTCATAAAAGCCCTCACCTTCATGCCAGGCTACGGAAAAAGAAATGGCTGCCGCGAGCAGCAGGATGATTATCATGACATCTTTAAATTGGGTCAGAAAACGCTGGAAAGCGGTTATTTTTTTGCCTTCCTCCAGTTTATTCTCGCCATACTCTGTCAATCGTTTTAACGCTTCCTCGTTGCTCAGCCCGGTGGAAGCGCCTACTTGCAATTGATGCAAAACTGCGGATTGATCTTTGTTGTGTGGCTGCAAGTCTTATCCTGCCTCCTATCTATTTTTAGGGAACTAAATGTTTGGCCTAAGAATCACCTAATAATTATAACTTTTATAATACGGCTTATCAAAATGATTCGCAGCAGACGGACACAGACTGACGTCCCGCTATAACCTGTTACAAAAAGAACGTCCCGGTGTAACAAAAAGACTAGCCGATATGGCTAGTGTAAGTGCATACTATTTTTGGTATATTATTGACATGAAAAAAATTGCCTTAATCACGTCCAATAAAATACTTGCCCAAAGCCTTGCGGCTGCAATGAAAGCTATGCCAGACTGGGATTCTGAGCTTTTTTTGTTGCTTAATTCGCATCAGGCTTTATTGGATGCGGAAATTTTTGAGATTGATGTGGCGTTGATTGATATGGCTTGTCTGGAGGGCATGGATAGTAGTGATACACAAGAAAAAGAAATGCCCCTGTCTTTTTGCGAAAGATTGCATAAGGGCTTGCCCAATTGCCATCTATTGTTGCTGGTTTCGCAAGATGATGGTGCAAGCCGTAAAATGGCAACCGAAGCCAAGAACAAGAAAATTGTTGACGATTTTGTGTTTTATGATGCTTCATTGAAATACTTGTTTGCCAAATTGGCAGCATTTTGATAAATCCACAAATAAATTAGGGTTGGTATATAATATCATATAAGTGGTGGCCTGCTTTAATGGTTTTTCGTTGGAGGGGGTGTTTTTTTGAAAGCCCACCTTGCTCATTGTATCAAGCATTCAAGAATACTAATTGGTTTGGTTACCATCTTAATAGGCATCGTCTTTTTTCTGGCTGTACCAAAGAAACGAACTCCCATTTAGTTATATGTAATCTGGATGATTATGCGTTGTATCCAAAAGTTGTGGAACAAATCTTGCCTGCGTTAACGACCCGGCAATCAGATAATAAAGCCTATTTCATTTTAGATTCCGGAGCCATTGCGGAAGCCTTTGACCCGCAAGCTGTCGGTGCACTTGAAACAGGGATTGCCAAATACTGGTACCCGCAGTATCTGGCCACAGTGATTATTGCGGTAGACCGTGATCAAACCGATGCTGTAGTTGCCAGTTGGAGCGATTTATTGGCTACCCAACAAGAAGTAGCCTTTTTTTATACGCCTGGTAATGTACAGATGTTGACCGCTGCCATGTCTTACGGTCTGGAAGGCGAAAATTATTCTTTGACCAAGGCCATCAAGCTGTTGGCTTCAATCCATGATAAGAACCTCCTTAAAATCAACTCCTTTGCGTCCCCCATCATTATTTGTTACGACTATCAAGCTGCCGCTCTTATAGAAAATGGGCGCAATCTTGATTCCCCTGCTGAAACAGGGTGTTTTCCCTTGATAGAGTAGGTACTATAAAA
>CAZHHJ010000056.1:7804-13429 GCA_964531295.1 uncultured Syntrophomonas sp. | reverse complement strand
CTGATCCAACAGTACGTTTCAATCCACGCACCCGCGAGGGGTGCGACTTGTGCCAGGGGAAGGATACTGGAATGATTTTGGTTTCAATCCACGCACCCGCGAGGGGTGCGACGTAGATTTAGGATCAGATCCATCAGATTTTGATGGTTTCAATCCACGCACCCGCGAGGGGTGCGACTGCGTTTTCTATAACGCGGTTATATTGGTTCTCAATTCAACTCTTTGCGCGAACCCAATATTATCTTCTATTTGATTGGTGGCCAAAATCCAACTAAGCACCACACTTGGCTTTAGTATAACAGCGCGAACCCCCCTGGAGATTTACCAACTACTTATGGTTCGCGCTAAAACACCATAGGTCCTTCAGGATCATAGCTCTCTTTTGCGCCTATATGCTCAACTCGCCTTTTCCAGTTGGTACCTAGCATGTAGTAACGCAAACTATCTTTACTAACATCGATAATGGCTTCCAACTCACTTCTCAGTTTAACAAACTGAGCCGGGTCTAATAGGCATTCAAAAACAGAGTTCTGGACCCGCTGACCACAGTTCACACACTTTTTTGCAACCTTTCTTAATCGTTTCTGCCCTTCCTTGTCAGTTGTACTGACATCGTAAGTGATTAAGACCATCATTTCAGATCCCCCCTACTTCCAGATAAATGCGGGATAGGCGTCTAGGTCTCCCCGGATGAATCTGGCCAACAGCAATGCCTGCGTATAAGGCAGCAACCCTATAGGTATTTTTTCTTCGAGATAAGGATGAATAATTTCTTCCTGTTTCCGCTTTTGCCATACGGTCAACAACATTTTTCGCGAATCGGGTTTTAGGTAAACCGCACCATTTTCATTGGTAATAAAATCATCGCCGCTTACCTGTTTGCGGTTTATTACTGACAGAGCCATACGATCTCCCAGGTACGCACGCAGTTCCTCCATTAGATCCAAAGCAAGACTGGGGCGCCCTGGTCTATCGCGGTGCAAAAATCCTACCGCAGGATCCAGGCCCACGCTTTCCAATGCAGCCCGGCATTCATGCACCAGAAGAGTGTAAAAAAAGGAAAGCAAGGTATTGAAATTATCCAGAGGGGGACGTCTGCTTCTGCCTGCCATATAAAAATCTCCTTTCTGCTCCAGTATAAGGTGGTCTATTTCGGAAAAATACCGTTGAGCAGCTTCCCCCTCCAATCCTCGAATATCATTAATGCTATCGCCATTATAAACTTTCCTGGCTGAATCAGCTAATAAAACGATCGTTCTCTCCACTTCCGCTCCTACCCGGTTAGGGTGATCGCGCCGCCCTCTTTGCAATACAGCTCTGCAATTCATGACCTTTGCCGCCACAAAAAACTTGGAAAAGATAGGGAACTGGTTCTCCTCATCCGCCAACCTATACTGCCTGCGCCGCAACAATACATTCCCGCTCTGTGGTCCTTCCATACGCGCCAGAAATCTTCCGTATGGAGTAAGAAAACTTACGGTTACCCCCCTCTCAGCACAAAACCCTAATAAGGCAGGGCTGGCACCGGGATAACCAAAATACACAATTGCTTCAATGTTATGTACGGGAACTCGAAAGACTGTTTCTTCTTCTATGCGAATCAGGATATTTTCTCCGTCGCGCGCAAGATATGAGTCTGGTGATGTCACATATAGCGTATTTAACAAGCGCCTGATAAACTCACCTCATTTTTATTAAGATTCTTCCGGTGCCAACATTTGAGTCCAGTATTCCGAACCCTTTTGTTTCAACCGCATTGCGGGCAAACAGATATTCTCCATAGAGCACTGCTTGCACACAGATGGTTTCATTTTAGGTGTTGGGGTTGTTCCTTCTCTAAATATCGCATGCATCCTGTCTGCCAGGGAAAACACCTTTTCCCTTAGCTCGGCAGTAAGCACCACGACTTCTCGGCGGCGAGTTTCACCATAGTATAGGTCGCCCTCTTCCAGGCTGCAATTCATCATTTCCTCGATGCAAATGGCCTGGGCACAGAGTTGCAGCCGGTCAAAGTCGCCTTTTTTCGATTTGCCCCTTTTATATTCCACCGGGCGCGGCAGATATAGCCCTGGTTTTTTGGGCAATTGAATCCCGTTTGGACCCGGTTGTTTTATGAATTCGACTACGTCTGCCACTCCATAGAAACCGAGTGCATAAGACCGTAATATCATGCCCCGCACCACAGGTATGCCTGGCTTATGGGGTTTGTAGTTCGGGTCATGCACATGCTCATGCATGACCCGCCCCTGTGCTGTTTTGATGTTCTCTTGCCACTGTTGTTCGATATGTATTAGCGCCCATTGCCTTTCGCAAAAAGCGATGTGCTGAATACCGGAAAGCGCCAGAAGTTCATCTTCGGAGTATTTATTGCCCATTGTTCTATTTCACAATCAATGAGACACCCTGGGGAATAGCATCGTGCGCAACCACTATCTCATAATCACTAAAATTTCGGGCGGGCTTATTGGCATCGATTTTTTTGACGGTTATGGCATCAAATAGTGGTTGAACCGGAGAATTCCCCATTTTGGCAGAGTGTTCGAAAATAAATATTTTTCTCATGCCCATCAATCCACGGGCCGCTGAGCGATCATGTTCAAACATATTTTGGAGTGCTTCCCATAGCAGTTCCAGGTCTTCGGTTGAAAAACCGGTTTGGTTTGCGAGAGGGGCTGAAATAAAGCCATGAGCCCGATACAACCCATACGGTACTGTGAATTTGCGCCCCATGGTGCGATTGTCACCGCCCTGCTTTTCTGCTTCTGCTTCAGTAGCAACTGCCATCCGGGTAATGCTATGTTCGAGCGACACTATCGGGTCTACGGAACGGGCAAAAGTTAACTGAACCGGGCCTCTGACCTGGCCACAATTGGGAGCGGATTTCAGAGACATTACAGCGCCAAAGGTTCTAATATCATAAAAATGATCACACATCCATTTCCTACCCATTTCTACTTCCTCCGGCTTAGGTTTCCTTGCCTTAACGTTTTTAAGGCTATTATTTATAAATTTCTTCAGTTCCTTTGATATTTCAATTTCTTTCATATCTGCCTTAATTAATTTCAAATCTGCGTCACTAGCAATTGCAAGTACCGCTGTGTCATCATCTTCTTCAATGCTTACTCCTTCAGGTAAACTCGATTCGATTTCCTGTATTTCCTCAAGCATATTATCCGGAATGGCAACTCGAGTTTCTTCCCCCAAATCAATTTTAAGCTCATTAAATGCTTCCATGTGGGCTCTACCTAATACGGCCTTTTCTTTAATATAAATATTGTAAAAATCCTTTTTCAAATCGTCCTTAAGTCCCACATAGTTTCTAATTTTTCTTTTAAGGCAAACATCAGTTACAAGCCCATGGCCATTTTGCGGGTCAATGCGGGGCAAATTGCCCGCATCGGGATCTCCGTTAGGATTACCATCCTTCACATCGAAAAACATTACAAAGTCATATCTTTTGTTTAGCATCTCTTTACTCATAATTATTTCTCCCTTCAAATAATCCTTAAGTCAGTTTTCTCAATCTTTTTTCGGGGACACAAAAGCCTGCCTTTGATGATAATATCCGATAGCAAAAAGACCTTGTTCATGCAAATTCATATATGATGGGAAGTCATTTAATTTCCCAATGATTTCGCCTAATAATTTTTCAAAATACACTGCATTTCCCTTGTCAAGTTTAGCAAGATGATAATTACTAAGACGTAATAGGGTTGGGAATACTGTGATTGGTGTTGCACAGGCTGCGCCATAATAACGTTCTCTAATGGTGGTATTAAGTTTGGGGTTTTGTTTTGTTTGAATCCTTTCTAGGGATGCAAATAATCTTCCAAGTTGATAACCAACTGATGGCTGGTTTTTATCTAGTTCCATATTAACCTCCTTATAACTCTCGTTACGCTGAAAGCGATAATACCTATTTAGATATGCTTTAAGCAGGGCTGCGATTTCAGGCGTAACCCTTTCGATAACCTTTGCTCCTTCCTGTGACTTTTTCTGGATACCAGACCTGGTTCTCCGTATGGCAGCCTGTAATACGGACTCGGGATAAGGTAATCCGGACATAATGGAATGTACCATTTCACCGGCCAGCTTAGGCGGAATATTATCCTTATCTCCTTGTGGAGCAACACTAACAAGCAAACGTCCAATACTGAAGTGTTCATGATAATTTGGTGGTTTGCATATTGACATCTCATCAAAATACTGCCGAATATTCTCTGCGTATTCCGCAATCGTTCTAGTATCCCAGAATCGAACCGATATTCTTGTACCCCCACCAGGCGATAATCCTAAGATATAGAAGCGCTGATTGCCTTCATGCTCTATGTACGCTCCGGAATAAATGGATTGCAAAAGTGTCTTGATGTTCTCAGAATATGAATCCGGGTTGTCTTTTCTCTCTGAATCACTGAAAAGATACATAAATTCTGTTTCGAAGTTGGTCTTATCTGCGGACCAGCACACATAAGTTGCATCTCCAACATAAAATCTCTGGCGCTCAGATTTGAGGAGTGTGTTTAGCGCTGTTACATATCCAAATTCTGATTTTTTTGAAATGGGTGCATTTAATCCCTGCATTTTACCATACGAATCATAGCCGCATTTTTTCTGAAAGCTTATCAAGCTATTGTTCTTTCGATTTATCGGGGTTTTACTGTGAGTTAGTTTTATAATTCCTAAGTCACCGGAAAGCAGGCATACACCGGCAATATCCTTATTGCCTTTTTTCCCCGCTTGGTTATCAAGAATTGTTCTAACTTTACCCATAATATCTTGGCGGTTAACAAGAAGCTCTGAGTCGCCCTTTAATCTAAATGTAATATTCGGATTGTTTTTTTTTATCTCATCCCAACAGTATTCTTGTTGCAACCTTTGAGTCGTGATTTTTTCAAGCAATAATATCAATGTTTGTATGCAATCAAACTCACCAAGTTGCTCGTTCAATTTAGACCTGAAGGCAATTCTCTGGTTCATAAGTTTATGGCTATCTTTCTTAACATCAACACCGGCAAATATATATTCTGCTTTGTCCCAAAGCAGATTTGATTTAATGTTTCCGGTTCTGATTTCTGCTCTAGGAACTAGAAATACTTTTGCTTTTTTATACTTCCCGTCGCCTTCTTGCGTGTCTTCAATTTGAACCAAATTCCCCTGGGCATCAATTACAAAAATATATTGGATGGCTTTATATTCCCATCCCTCCGGGGCTATATCACTGTCCGGGTCAGCCGCCTTGCGCTCATAGTATTCTTTTAATGCCTGCAGTATCATCCTCTAACCTCCACCTCCTTTCGGTTGGTGTTGACCACTCCGCCCTGCATTTGCGCCCGGAAAAACATTGGGGTGGGATTGCTGATGTCCTGGGTGAAATCCAAATCATATAGCATATAGCCTAAGTCTCTGGTTTCATCAATGGTTTTGATCGGTTGCTCCTGAGGGTTTTTAACCAATTTAAAATCGCAGGCAAATTCCCGGCATCCTAAATAGGGCCTGTGAAAGCACTGCCCTTTCTTCGCGCGCCTTTCAAACATCGCGGCATACTTGGCTTCATTTTCATCCATTCTGACGATTTCCTCTTGCTCCTGTTGCTCTGCCCAAAATTCAGGCAAGACCGATCGGTTC
>CAZHHJ010000056.1:0-7704 GCA_964531295.1 uncultured Syntrophomonas sp. | reverse complement strand
TCGAAAATAGCCCGCGCTGCCGAGGGAGTCATTACATCATAGCTCACCCGCTCCACTTTCATTTCCGGGCGGGTAAAACATGCATAATCTCCCCACACTTCCAAACACCATCTGGACAATTCCATCATCTCCTTTCTATGGCATATATTTTTCGGGATCAAAAACCGATTCTACCATAAGACCGATCTCCTCCGAATATTCAACACTTGACGTAAGGGCAAATATACCCGGGCTTGCTTCAAATATAGAACCCCGTTTAAGCAACTGTTCAAATTCATGGTTGTAAATGTTGACCGTAAATCTCTGTAGTTTACGCATCAGCCTGCGCTCCGGCCCGGTGTTTTTCAATAGATTTATTAGTTTCTCGCCATCCCCATAAGAAACCAGAATCCCTTGCGTGGATTCATCGATAATGCGAAACTTCTTGGCCGCAGTGCGAAAATAAATGCTGCATTCTCTCCGATCATTTTTTTCAGGATTCAACAAAGTTTTGATGCCTTCCCGATCTAATGAATTAGCTTTCCAGTATAATTTTGAAAAATACCTCTCAAACATTGCATGGTTTAAAGGGTCCTCCCTATTTATGGAAATAATGTTATTGGTCGTCTCTGCAGCCTTACGCAGTATGCCTATGGGCGGTTTCCGAGGAGGGATAAAAACCACTACTTGACCCATGGCTGGCAGCTTGCCTTCCCGGTTGCAACGGCCGGCTGCTTGAGCAATGGAATCCAATCCTGCAAAAGCCCGGTAAACTACTGGAAAATCCAGATCCACTCCGGCTTCAACCAGTTGTGTACTGATGACCCGCACGGCTTCACCGTTTTTCAGTTTCTCTTTGATTCTTAAAATGACTTCACTGCGATGTTGACCGCACATTAACGCGGAAAGGTGGATAGTTCCTTTTGGCATCATGTTAAACAATTCACGGCAGCTTTTCCGGTCAGAGACAACGCACAGTACTCGCTCGTGTCGCTGTAATTCTTCTGCGATTTTTTCCCAGTTTGAAGCGGTGATCAGGTCAGGCGGAAACTCGATTCGAGTTCTTTGCAAGGATTGATAGAGCAGAGCCACCTCTTTTGCATCCCCCATTATTTCTCTTACATTTTTTAGTCCAGAGAACTTATGGCCAGCCACATTTCGTTCCTTAAATGCTGGCTGAGTGGCGGTTGAAATCACAAAACTAACCTGGTAATGATCCACCAGTAATTGCATGGTCTCAAGAATTGGTGACAGGAAATCAACGGGGACCAATTGTGCCTCATCCAAAACAACTACCGACCGGGCAATATTATGAAGTTTTCGACAGCGGCTCGATTTGGCAGCAAATAACGATTCGAAAAATTGAACCGATGTGGTCACGATGATAGGAGCATCCCAGTTTTCTGACGCCAGCCTTGATTTTGGGGTAGCATCTTCCTCCTCCAAATTGGAGTGATGTTCCACTACCTGTTCCTCGCCCACCGCATCCCGAAACACATCCGCATTTTGCTCAATAATGCTGGTATACGGGATCACATAAATAATGCGGTCCAGATCATGTTGGATCGAATGCTCCAGAGCAAAAGCAAGGCTGGAGAGTGTTTTACCGCCGCCAGTAGGAACAGACAGGGAAAACATTCCCTGGTCTTCTCCTGCCATTCGAACGCATTTTGTTCTTATATTTCTTCGAATCGCATTCACTTCGGTATCTTCTGATGTTTCATCCAGTTTTTCCATATACGAATCGAACCGCTGGAGGAGTTCCTCCATAGAACAGTATCCGCCCCGAAAGTTATACCTGGATTCATTCATGTATGACTCGGTATCCAAAAAATCAGCATCCACCAGGGTTGAATACAACATCCGCAGCCATAAAGATAAGTCCAATCCTCCGTCAAATTTCCAGGGAGGCATTTCTGGCCTGGCGGCACTTACAGCATTAATTATGGACTGGTCGAGATCGTCCAATCGGCCATAATGAGCCTGTTGATACTCAAGGGATGCCTGGCCTGCTCCCTCGGCCGGTGACCAATCTGGCAAACCTGCATGATGCCCAGCAATACAGTAGGCCAAAAGCCTGCCCAATCCCTTGCCAAATAAATCCTCCGCCAGTACAGCCCCATAAATCGCATGTGGCATCTTGCCTGGTTTTCCTTCCAGATGGGCTTCTTCGTCAAACTCGAACCCAAACCCGCTTTTGCGTTTGAGATACTGTTGCCACGCAGCTCTGCCTTTGCCGGCATCATGTGCCAACCCGAGCACTTTACCCCATTCTCTGGATTTAAACTTGGCCGCAAAATCTCCCGATATTTTTGCTGTATTTTCCAAATGTTCTAATAGACTTTGGGGGGGTGCCCAGGTCCCATCATCATTTTTACGGACATGGGCAACGAATTTTTTACTCATCTTTTAAACCTCTTCGTTCTTTATTACACTTTGAAAGTTATTCGCTTCACCGATAAATTCTTATTAGCTCGCCGGTGATAGTAAATCAAGCAGCAAATCGCTATTGTTAAAGTTAAATCGGCAATAACCTGTTATTTATGGTTCTATTTCTTTACCAATAATGAGTCAGAGGAATCGTCCGAATCGTCCCCTTTACTAACTTAACTCAAGTTAAATTATTACACTAATAACCATAATCTTCTTAATCCTTCCTTAATTTCCCACCTATCGGCATTTTACTGCATTATGTTTATTTCAGCAAATATTTGACGTTGTTAACTTAAATGCTTTTCAAAATATCAGTGCATGAGATGATCAAATTGTCATAAATACCATTATGGCTCGCTTGTATTCATGATCTAATCAGCTATTCAATAATATTGTATTAGCTCCATGTGACAGGATGATGTCACTCAAATTTATTCTTTTGCTTATATTTGAAAGTTGCAAGATGAGACAGTGTGTTTTTTATAAACTTTTCAGGTTCAACGAGGAGCCGTAGAGGCTTTTATTAACCTGTGGCGAGGGGGGTGTAATCAATAATTAGGAGGGGTACGCGTACCCCTCCTAATTATTGATTTCTCAAAAGATTCAACAATAAACTATATATCTTAACCCGTCCGATAGATCCTATCGAGAGTTATTTTAATATAGCCCCGACCGGGGCTATATTATCTTTTTTAAATACAACATTCTTTCAGGTTCTGCTAGTCGTTTAAAACGATTCCCGCCACAATCATCTTCTGCATATCAGCTACACCTTCAACCTGAGGGCCCATGATAGCATCACGATATAAACGAGAAACTTTATAATCAGCCATTAGTCCATAGGAGCCATGTACATCTACAGCAATGCGGGCTGCATCAGCAAAAGTCTCGCAGACAAAGGTTTTTGTCAATGCTGCCTCTTTGGCGAATACACCCTGATCTTTGACATCATTAGCCAGATAACCAAGACGGTAGGTCAACCAGCGGCATGACTCGTATTTCATGGCCAGATCTGCAATTCTCAACTGTATAGCCTGGAATTTAGCTATGGGTCCTCCTCTATGGGTTTTTTCTTTCGCATATTTTACCGCTTCATCATAACAAGACAATATTCCACCCAAGGCCACCGAACTAATTCCCACTTTCCCAAATGCAATACCAAAGGTTAATACCGGGAAACCTCCTCCGACTTTACCCAGTATATTTTCGGCTGGCACTTTTACATCTTTAAAATATACATCTAGAAGTTCCCCGCCATGATAGCCTATCTTTTCCCAGGGTTCGGATACAGAATAACCTTCGCAGAATTTTTCAACAATAAAAGCAGTCGGTTTACCGCTTTCACTATCAGTAGCAAAGAGCACCATAGGACCTGGATAATTAGCATTGGTTATAAAGCGCTTGGTTCCGTTGATTATATAATGGTCACCCTCTTTTACTGCATTACTGGTAATCTGTTTTGGATCTGATCCGGTTACCGGTTCAGTAAATGCAAAAGAGGCCATATGCTCACCCTTACACGCTTTCGGCATGTATTTCTTTTTTTGTTCTTCGGTCCCGAATTTATCAATAGCCCCCAACCCTAGGCAGTTAACCGATATAGCAATTGCTGGCCCACTGGATACTTTGCTCAGCTGTTCCATGGCCAGGACATAACAGTCATAGCCAGCCTCTGCTCCACCGTATTCCTCTTTGAAGGGCAATCCAACGAGATCCAACTCGGCTAGACCTTTCATGATTTCATCAGGAGTCTTGTTTCCTTTGTCTATCAGGTCGGCCAAGGGTTCCAGATGCTTTTCTGCAAACTCTTGCGCAACTTGCTGTATTAAAAGTTGTTCTTTGTTTAAAGAAAACTCCATATTATTATTTTCTCCTTTCAAATTAGCGGAGGGTAGCAGGGAGGGAGGACTTCCTTCCCTGCTTTCTATCTTTATTATCCTCCCGGAATTTAATTAGTAATCAAAACTCTCGTCATCAATATCAAGTACTGAAGTATCAGCCAGTTTAATTATTTCTGCCAGATTGGCTACATGAGGCACTTCATTCAACAGGTAATACCTAGCTGAAAGAATTTTGCCCTTATAGAATTTGTAGTCGAAATGGTCCTTACCTAATTCATTCGCCTTCTTATCTGCTATTATTGCTTGCTCCAGCAGCATTTTTCCACCCAGCATCTCAGCAGTAGCCATAAGAATTCGTTTGGCATAAGTGGGTATCAAGCCCATTTTTTCTTGGTCCTTGGCAAATTCAGCCATGCTTTTCTGAATTTCAGTATAAGCGTTTATAGCTTTTCCTAACTGGGCGAACTCCTTAATGAATTCAGGATGATTTTTATTGGCTTCATAATACTCTTTTATTTCCTGCAACCAGCGAGCAAATACCGCGCCCTTTTCCAAATTCCATTTGCGTCCGACTAAATCCATAGCCTGTATATAGGTAGTACCTTCATACAAGGTGTTGATCTTTGTATCTCGAGCTAGTTTTTCACAGGGATAATCGGAAATATATCCATAACCGCCGTAAACCTGTAGAGCCTCAGTCCCTATCAGATCCCAGGAAATCTCACTACAGTAGGCCTTGGCCAGAGGAATAATAACCTGTAGTTCATCGTCAGCTCTTTTGCTCTCTTCTGGATCTGGGTCCCAATGATTAACGTCAATATCAAAATAGCCTCTATAAATCATTGCCCGACAGGCTTCCCCGATGGCTTTGCATCTTAACAGGGATCTTTTAATATCTTCGTGTTCGATGATGGGGACTCTTCCTTTTTTAGGATTGGTAAAAGGGGTGCCCTGTACTCTCTCCCGGGCATATTCTTTGGCATTATGCATAGCATTGGCAATAACACTAACGGATAGTACACCGCAGACCAGACGCTCCTCGTTCATCATTTTAAACATCAAAGACATTCCATCGCCTTTGCCATCGTTTTCTAACGGGTTTCTACCCAGTAAATAACCTCGGCACTTGTTTTCATCCCCAAAGCTTAAAGATACAGTGGGATTACCATGCATTCCCATTTTGTGTTCAACCCCGGTAGCAATAACATCATTAAATTCGGTGCTGCCATCCTCATTTATCCAGTATTTAGGTACCACAAATAAAGATATTCCTCTGGTTCCAGGGCGAGCGCCTTCTACTCGGGCTAAAAACAGATGTACTATATTTTCGGCAAAATCATTATCTCCGTTACTAATGAATATTTTCTGTCCCTTGATTTTGTAAATCCCGGGTTCATCAGTTGGAAAAGCTTTACTGGCTATTTCCCCTACATCTGATCCAGCCTGGGCCTCTGTCAAACACATGGTGCCGGTGTAATCTCCGCTAAACATTTTGGGCAGAAATTTTTCTTTGATATCATCGGATGCCAATTCGTTGATCAACATGCTAGAGCCCTGAGCCATACACAGGAATGGGGGTACAAAAGCCGGATTGGCTGCGGAGAACATTTCCCACAAAGGAAACATCAAAACCTGGGGCAGCACTACTGCTCCTTCACTGGTGTCGTTGTTGGAACAGCCCCAACCCTCCGATTGCAATTTTTTGTATACCGTTGGAACGGTAGGTGAAATTATTACTTGGCCGTTTTCAAATTTTATAGGGTTGATTTCTCCATCATCAGAAGTAGGTTCAACTACATCTTTGGTCATTCTCAGTACTGTATCCAATATCATATCTACGTCTTCTACGGCATAGTTCTCATTAAAACGAGGATATGCCAGTACCTTTTCTAGGGGCAACCATTCTTTTAAGATAAATTTAAAATCTCGGGTGTTTTTGTAAGCAAAATTAGAAGCCATAAATTTAATCCCTCCATATTTCTCATCATATTCATCATGTTCTTTCAAATATTGCTGACTACTAGTAAGCTATCTTGTTAGTCGGCGACCAGATCTTCATTTCCTGAGCCTGCTTGATCAAGTCGTCCCGAAAATCAGGGTGCGCAATGCTGATTACTGCTTCGGCCCTTCCCCAGATGGTGCGTCCTTTTAGATTTACTATTCCATGTTCAGTAGCCAAGTAATGAACCAGCGTTCGAGGACACGTCACGATGCTTCCTGGTTTTAAGGTAGGTACAACCCGGGAGTGTACTTTTCCTTCTTTGTCAGTATAGGTTGATTCAAAAGCAAAAATTCCTTTGCCTCCATTGGATTCCCAAGCACCGATATGATAATCCAGAGAGCCGCCGGTACCGGATATATGCCTTATACCATCGGACTCAGAGTTTACCTGGCTGAACAGATCAACTTCTATAATGTTATTGATAGATACCACATTATCTTCAATGGCTATATTCTTGGGGTTGTTGGTATAGTCACAGTTATATCCAGCTACCTGAGGATTCATATGCAGAAATTCATGGGTCTTTTTATTGCCAAAGCAGAAAGTAAAAATGCTTCTTCCCACATCGCGCCTTTTGTATTTATTGGTTATTTTACCAGCTTCATACATGTCGGTCATAGCATCACAGAACATTTCGGTTGATACTCCCAAGTCTTTGAGATCCGAATTGGCTATCATGGCTCCAATGGCATTAGGAACTCCGCCTATTCCCAACTGAAGTACCGATCTATCTTGTATAAATGGCATGATATTCTCCGCAATTTTCTGTGATGCGGGGCTGACCTTAGTAGTATCAGGCATCAAGAATACCGACTCGTCGCTTTCAATAATATAGTCCACATCCTTGATGTTAAAGCACTCCTGGGAACCGCCCATTACATAAGGGATCTTCTCGTTAACCTCCACTATAACAATTTCCGAGTTTTTCAACTGGGCGTAAGTGTCTGAGGTAGTCATTCCAAAATTAAAGTTGCCATGGGAATCCATCGGCGCAGTCAATACAGCGGACAAATTCTTTTTACACCATGGTTGTACTGCTTCACCTCGGATTTTTTGCAAATCATGGTATTGGGTAATATAGTAGGATATACGGTTTTTATCACCCAACACTCGGTCTATCCCACTGTAATGGGCGCTAAAATAGGAAAAGGTCTTCATTTCGGGGTCATTTTTTACCACCTCGGGGAACCTAACCGACCCGGCAGCATCAATAGCGACATCCACCAGACCTTCTTCTCCGGCTCTTTTGCCCAGAGCTTTATCAAACTCAGCCGGGAAAGATGAAAATTCAGCGTAATTAACATAATCACCGGATTTTACTAATTTTGCTGCCTGTTCTGGGGTTATAAGTTTGCGTTTGTATTCCTCCATAAAAGTACTCAAATTGCTTTTCCCTGATTATTTCATGGTTTTCGTACCCCCTATTTACAAAATCCGTACCATCAATTC
>CAZHHJ010000055.1:0-13437 GCA_964531295.1 uncultured Syntrophomonas sp. | reverse complement strand
AGGCTCTGAGCATTTGGCTCTTTTTTTCAATTTACACCATTATACGGACTCAATCGAATAAAATCTTTTACTTATTGCTTGCGTTACTTATGACGAGTTTATTACTAATGCTTGGTTGCAACAGTGGTGGAGATACATCTAAGAGTAAAGTCCTTAAGATCGGTCAGGCTCCTTATGATTATGAAATTCCTAATGTACAAGTTGCAAAACAGATTGCTGAAGAACAAGGCTATGAGGTAAAAGTAGTTGATGGTGATGTCGGTTTCATGTTTATGTCCCTGGCTCAAGGTGATGTAGATGTTTGGTCGGGTGTCTGGCTGCCAGCTATTCATGAGACCTATCACGAAAAGTATGGTGATCAGTATGAATTAGGAAGTGCTATTTTTGAAAATGCACCGATAGGTTGGGTGGTGCCAGGGTATATGGATATTGATACCGTTGCTGATCTTGTAGGTAATGAAGATGTGGTTAATAAGAAATTGATTGGTTTGGAACCAGGCGCGGGAATGATGGTGGTTAGTGAAAAGATAATCGAAGGTTATGGCTTAGACATGGAAATTGTAGCAGGATCAATGGCTTCGATGTTGGCGGAAGTAGATTATGCCATTAAACATCAAGAACCTATTCTTTTCTTAGGTTGGCGTCCTCTTGCTATAATGCTGAAATATGATGTCAAGATCCTAGAAGATCCCAAAGGGTATTGGGATCTTGATAGTGAGTATTGGGGGATGCGGAAAGGTCTAGAAGAGGATGTTCCCGATATGTACAATTTCTGCAGTAACTTTAAAATGAGCCTTGATGATACTGAAGAATTCCTTTATGAACATCAAGAAAATGGTAAAAAGGCTGAAGACCTAGCTAAGGAATGGATTGAAAAGAATCGTTCGCAAATTGATTCTTGGCTAGAAGGATAAACCTAGGCAAAGGAAAGGTTTGAATGAATATAATTGAAGTCAAGAATGTGTATAAAGTATTTGGCAAACAGCCAGATAAGG
Organism: uncultured Syntrophomonas sp.; assembly: GCA_964531295.1. Lineage (GTDB taxonomy): Bacteria > Bacillota > Syntrophomonadia > Syntrophomonadales > Syntrophomonadaceae > JAAYJK01. The sequence goes on along the minus strand of CAZHHJ010000055.1, from coordinate 12,442 downwards.
CTTTGGAACTTCTTAAAAAGGGTAATAGCAAAGATCAAATATTAGAAAAGACGGGGCAGACAATTGCTGTCAATGATGTGTCTTTTACGGTTAAAGCAGGCGAGACTTTTGTTGTTATGGGGCTTTCGGGTAGTGGTAAATCGACGTTGATTCGTTGTTTGAATCGCCTGATTGAACCAACCAGCGGAACTATTTTGATTAGTGGTAAAGATATTACGAAATTAGGCAAAGATGAATTGCAGGATTTGCGGCGACAAAAAATCAGTATGGTCTTTCAGAATTTTGCCATCTTTCCGCACAAGAATATATTAGAAAATGTAGCCTATGGTTTGAAAATAAAAAAAATGCCAGAATCAGAACGCGAAGCCAAGGCTTACAAAGCTTTGGAGATGGTCGGTTTAAAAGGATGGGAGGAAGCCTACCCTGGACAGCTGAGCGGGGGTATGCAACAACGGGTTGGTTTAGCGCGGGCACTAGCAACAGAAACAAAAATCCTATTAATGGACGAAGCTTTTAGTGCGTTAGACCCTTTAATCAGAAAAGAAATGCAAAATGAGCTTTTAGATTTGCAAAATATTATGAATCGTACGATTGTTTTTATTACCCATGACCTTGATGAAGCTTTGAAGTTAGGGGATCGTATTGCTCTGATGAAAGATGGGGAAATAGTACAAATAGGTACTCCAGAAGATATTTTGATGTCACCTGCATCAGAGTATGTTGAACAATTTGTCGAAGATGTGGATCGTTCTCGGGTGTTTACAGCCGAAATGGCAATGAAAAAAACAACCGCGACGATACTGTACCCTAGGGATGGTCCTAGAGTAGCTTTGCACACCATGCAGAAAAATGGAATTTCCAGTGTGTTTGCTTTAGATAAAGAAAGACATTTGATTGGTCTGGTTTTAGCAGAGGATGCTTTAGATGCTATAGGCAAAAATCAAGATGACTTGGAGGAAATCTTGCAAAGAGATATCTCTACAGTTCTTCCCGATACGCCATTAAAAGATATTTTTACACTTTTGACGGGCAAAAGCTGGCCTTTGGCAGTAGTGAATGAAGAAAATAAATTGCTGGGCGTAATAGTACGTGGTTCAGTAATGGCAAAACTCGCGACAAGGGGGAAAGATAATGATTGATTTCGTCATCCCTTTAGCGGATTGGATTAATGCCATTTTTGAAGTTATTAATTATTATATTAGTCCAGGAATGCGCTCTTTTAGCTCCTTTTTAGAGGTTCTCATTCAGTATTTTGAAGACATCTTGTTATGGCCGCCTGAAAGTGTCACGATACTACTTGTTGGTTTGCTTGTTTGGCGTCTAGCGGGAACGCGTTTAGCTATTTTTGCTGTTTTGGGCTTGTTGGCTACTTTCGGCATGCAAGTGTGGGAGGAGACAATAGCAACCATTGCTCTAGCTCTGTCAGGTACAGCAGTCTCTTTACTTTTTGGTATTCCTTTGGGGATTTTAGCTTCCCAAAATGATACTACCGAAAAGGTGATACGTCCCATCTTAGATTTTATGCAGACACTACCGAGTTTCGTCTACTTGATTCCAGCGGTGATGTTTTTTGGGATGGGGAAGGTAGCGGCATTGGTAGCGACGATGATTTTCGCTATGCCACCAGCTGTACGTTTGACTAATTTAGGCATTCGAGAGGTATCTAAAGAAATGGTAGAAGCTGCGCGTGCTTTTGGTTCAAGCAGACGGCAGATGTTATTAGATGTTCAGTTGCCTTTGGCTCTCCCCACAATCATGGCGGGTGTTAACCAGTGTATTATGATGTCTTTGTCAATGACGGTCATTGCGTCCATGATTGGTGCAGGGGGTCTGGGTTTGGTCGTTTTAAAATCTATGCAAAGGCTTGACGTCGGTATGGGGACAGTTGGTGGTCTTGGTATTGTAATCTTAGCGATTACCCTTGATCGTTTGACTGAAAGCATTGCAAAAAAACAAGAAGTAAGCAAAAAACATGAGGACATAACGAAACTATAGTTTCGTCTTCTTGTTTTTTTAAAAACTTACTTTGAGAAATCCCTTAGCAGGGTTTAGTTATAGCCCCGTTATAAATATTGGATATATCTGCAGAGAAGTATTGGATGAGTGAAGAAACCTGTATAGGATTGTCGGCCCAAGGGGTTAAACCAGCTCTTTATTTGGACATCGGTGTATCCGGGCAGATCCAACACCTAGTTGGTATCAGAGATGCTGGCATAATAGCTGCGCTCAATTCAGATGAAAACGCACCCATATTCGAATCTGCTGACTATGGAATAACCGGCGATCTTTACCAGGTCGTTCCGGCCCTGATAAAAGAGTTCAAGAAATAGTATAACGATACTAGGACTAACTTACTAACTTTCGTAGTTCACTTTATTGCAACCGGCTTCGGCTTGGGCGAGCATTATGCTTTATCCCACCGTCGGCCGGTCTTATTTTTGGCAATTTTGGGATATTTTATGCACCTGTAATATAGCTACTTGAGCTATTTCCAAACTGTAATGCGCCTTACCCTCCTTGCTTAGATAAAGCACAAAACTCGCCAGTAGGCAAATGTAAAGTTAAGAATAAGTTAGTGCCTGATATCGATGAAAAAGAGCAAAAACAGTCGGAGGTCTGGTTTTACTTGTTTTTGCCTGCTCTGGGAATTAGCTAATAATCACCTGCAATCTCTCTATCTGCCATTATTTACATCAAGGAAATGGAAAGTGAGGATAGAATAAGTGCTCAAAGACAAAAATTCAAATTATGGAGATGTGAGACATAATGAAAAGTAATTGGAAGTACTCTCTGTTCCTGGTATTATTAACAATCCTTATATTTACGTTAAGTCTTCAGGCTTCTGCCCATCCTGCTATCAGTATAAACGGTGAGCTAAGAAAACTATCCCCCCCGGCAGTTATCAAGAATGAACGCACCATGGTGCCGGTAAGGTTTATTATCGAGGATAAAGCTCTTAAGGGACAGGTGTACTGGGACGGGAAAAAGCAAAAAGTAGCTATGGACTGCCAGGGTAAATATATAGAATTCTTTATTGGCAGCAGCTATGCCCGGGTGGATGGGCAGATTATGAATTTCGATGTGGCCCCCTATATATATCAGGATCGCACTTATGTTCCACTGCGTTTTTTGCTGGAAGCCCTGGGAGCTAAGGTGAGTTGGGACAGCCGGGCTGGTCGGGTGAACATACAGTTCGCTGACTGTCCCCGGGTATTGGCTTATTATTATTATTCTTCGGGTCCGGAGCTGACCAACAACATCCAATATTTTACCGACATAGCCTTTCGCTGGTATGAGACTGATGGCTATGGTCGCTTGAATTATGAATATAAAGATGACTATCAGGGTGTACTGGATTTTGTTCGCAGTCATAAGGTGAAAACCCATGCCAGTGTGGTATTAATGGACAGCAGCAAATTGCATCAGCTCTTATCGAGTTCCTCCAACCGTAAAATGCTCATAGGCAACCTCTTGGATCAGGTTAATAAGTATGAGTATGATGGAGTGAATATTGACTTCGAGTTTATTAATGCCAGTGATAGAGGATATTTCACTACCTTTCTCCAGGAATTAAAGAGGTCTTTGGGAGCAGAAAAGGAATTATCAGTGGCGGTTTTCGCCAGGACTGAATCAGACCGATGGGCTACAGGCTATGATTATGCTAAAATAGGCGAGATTGCTGACCAGGTAGTAGTCATGGCATATGATTACCATTATAAGACCAGCTCGGCCGGAGCAGTAGCCCCCCTGTGGTGGGTAGAAAAGGTGGTGGACTATATGACTTTGCGTATACCGAATCAAAAAATATTATTAGGCATGGCTACCTACGGTTATGACTGGGCATCTAATGGCAAGGCCCAATGTATTACGGCTGAGAAGCTGGCGGCGATCCAGGAAAAATACCAGGTAAAAGAGCATTTTGATAGCCAGAGCATGAGTCCTTATTATACCTATTTGGATGAGTATAAAAATTACCACCAGATATGGATGGAAAATGAAAAAAGTCTGGGCAGCAAATTTGATGAGGCTACAGGAGCCAGGCTGGGGGGGATATCATTTTGGAGAATAGGTAACGGCTTCGGTGATCTATATGAGGTAATAAAAAATAACCATACTTGATAGCGGAATATTTCCTGCTATCAAACACCTGCTAGCGCTGTAAGCGACCAGAAGCGATGGAGGGACATTCCCTCAAACAAGTAAAACCTTTTCAGGTCCACTGGCGATAGTGAAGTATCTGGACAATTACACGCATCGGATTGCAATCTCTAATCACAGAATAGTTGCTTTAGATCATAGTACCGTAAGCATTAGCGTTAAAGACTACAAATCCGGGAGCAAAAAGAAACTTTTGACCCTTAAAGGAAAGGAATTCATAAGGCGTTTTCTGATGCATATCCTGAGACTATTGCTATAATGGCTAATATTTATTATGATTAGGAAGTATCGTGACTCGGGGCAGGCGGTACTTTTTTATCGTGTCTTTTATATTATAATATTTTGTATATAGTTCACCCCGCAAGGATTAGAATAGGACTGGAGGGGAGAAAATGTCTACAGAGCAACGGGGCCTTTTCGGGGAATATGGGGAAACTCAAAGAGAGCAGTTGGTAGCAGAAACGGAAAACATTGCCTGGCGGCCTTTTTTACCTGCTGTTGCACCCCATGAGGCCTATCCGGATATTGAAAGTATTCTCGAGCTGCAGACAGCTGGCCGGGAATGCAAGCGCTGCCGGCTACGGGAAACCTGCCAGCAGGTAGTATTCGCTGAGGGGCCTCATGATGCGCGGATAATGCTTATTGGTGAAGGCCCAGGCCAGGATGAGGATATTCAGGGGAAACCTTTCGTAGGCAAAGCTGGCCAACTGCTGGATAAGATTCTGCAAGCAGCTGAACTGCCGAGGACTGAGATATACATAAGCAACGTTGTTAAATGCCGGCCGCCGGGGAACCGGCTGCCCAACCCCGATGAAGTCAAAGAGTGCCAGAAGTATCTGGAAGCGCAAATAAGGATTATTAAACCTGCGATAATAGTATGTCTGGGGTCGATGGCCAGCCAGACCGTTATAGATCCCAAAGCTATGATCACCAGGATTCGGGGCGGATGGCTGATCAGACAGGGCATCAAAATAATGCCTACTTTTCATCCGGCGGCTTTGCTGAGGAATCCAGGGTATAAGCGACCCACCTGGGAGGACTTTAAACAAATCAGAGATGAATACCAGAAGATAAAAGGATAAGTTGGTGGGCAGGAAATATTGGCCCGGGTAATCTGAGGCTTCGAGGTGAAAAATACTTGGAAATACTGGTATACAGTGAAAAAGAAATGGAGGAACTGGGCCAGAAAATTGCCCGGGTTCTGGACCATAATGATCTAGTGTACCTGATCGGCGCATTGGGAGCAGGCAAAACAACCCTGGTCAGGGGTATAGCCCGGGGAAAAGGATATTCGGGAAGAGTTACCAGCCCTACTTTTACCCTGATGAATATTTATAGGATAGATAGCAATCCCATAAATCATTTTGATTTCTATCGACTGAACCCGGATGAAATATATGACCTGGGTCTGGATGATTATATAAACCGGGAAGGGATAAGTTTGATTGAATGGCCGCAAGTGGGCGAGGGTTATTTGCCCCGGGAGGCATTGTTTATAAATATAGCGCTGCTTGATGATGACTACGATCGGGAGAGAAAAGTGACCATAATGGCCTGGGGCAGGGAATACCAGGAAAAAATTAAGGAGCTGCAGAAATTGTGTTGATATTGGCTGTGGACAGTGCTACCCCGGTTGCCGGGGCAGCACTGGTAGATGAAGAACGCGTTATAATCGAAAGTTTTATTAATTATAAGAAAACTCATTCACAAACCCTTCTGCCTACCATTGATAGGATTATGCAAGAGTGCGGCTGCAGTATCAGTGATATCGACGCACTAGCAGTAACAGCAGGACCGGGTTCATTTACTGGCTTGCGTATAGGAATGGCTACCATTAAGGGGATAAGTATGGCTGCCCATAAGCCTATTGTAGCCGTTTCTACTCTGGATACCCTGGCTGCCAATATCGCTGGCAGTGAGGCCCTGCTGGGCGCTCTGCTGGATGCCAGAAAAAATGAGGTTTACTGTGGATTCTATGATGTCAGGGGGAGCAGGCCTGTAAGTTTAAAAGAACCTGGGGTCTGCTCGCCACAGACCTTTATAGCTGAGGCTGTGGAACTGGCTGCTAATAAAAAGCGGGATAAAATTATTCTTTTAGGTGACGGTTATTACCGTTATTCGGAGTATTTTAATAGCGAGTTAAAAGAGCAACTCTTGCCCATGCCTGGGCATCTTATGTTGCCGCGGGCTGCGGCGGCAGGGATACTGGCTGTTAATAAGGCCCGACAGGGTGAATATGAGGATGTTTACCAGCTACGCCCGCGTTACTTCAGATTATCAGAGGCTGAATACCGTCTGGAGAAGGGAGCAGTATAGTGCTGGAAACAGGTTGCTTAATCAGGAATATGACCATAAAAGATTTGGACCGGGTTATGGAAATAGAAAGAGAATCCTTTCCCCTGCCCTGGTCTAAAGAATCCTATTTGGGGGAACTGAGCAACACTTATGCCAGTTACCGGGTGTGCGATGCGGAGGGGGAAATTGTTGGCTTCGGTGGCATATGGGTCGTTTTCGAGGAAGCGCATATCACCAATGTCGCCATAGCTCAGGATTTTCGGCAGCGAGGGATGGGGAAACGCTTGATGAGGAAACTGGAGGAAATTGCCCGGGACAAGAGGGCGATCAGGATTCTCCTGGAAGTGAGACCATCAAACATGGCTGCTCAGATAATGTATAATAAGCTGGGTTTTGTGCCAACCGGTCTAAGGAAGGGATATTATTCTGACAATAACGAAGACGCGATTCTAATGACCAAGTATTTATACTAAATATTGGCCGAAAGCAAAGAGAGGCTAAGGGACAGGCATGAAAGATATATTGATCCTGGGTATTGAAACATCTTGTGATGAAACAGCTGCATCAATTGTAAAAAATGGGCGAGATATCCTCTCCAATGTGGTTAATTCGCAAATAAACATTCACCAGCAATTCGGTGGTGTAGTACCGGAAGTAGCATCACGCCAACATATTGAGAACATTGCGAGGGTAGTAGATAATGCTTTTAAGGAGGCTGGCTTGGACTACCAGGATATCGATGCGGTAGCTGTGACTAACCAGCCCGGATTGATTGGCGCCTTGCTGGTAGGAGTGTCCTTTGCTAAAGGTTTTGCCTGGACATTGGACCGTCCTTTGCTAGCCGTCAACCATCTGCATGGGCATATTTATGCTAATGTCCTGGAACACCGGGACATTGTTTTTCCTGCGGTATGCCTGGTCGTATCCGGAGGTCATACCAGCTTGTTGCATATGAAAGATATCAACGATTACCAAGTAATCGGCGCAACCCGTGATGATGCGGCCGGGGAGGCCTTTGACAAGGTAGCCCGGTTTTTAGAGTTGGGTTATCCAGGAGGACCAGCCATACAAAAGGCGGCCGCAATGGGGGAAGCCGGGAAATTTAAACTGCCCCGGGTTTTATTAGATAAAAATGATTTTGAGTTCAGCTTTAGCGGTTTAAAAACAGCTGCCATGAACTTATGGAGAAAAAGACCAGCAGGTAGTGAGTTAGAGGTATTTGATCTGGCCGCGGAATTTCAACAGGCCCTGGTGGATGTACTGGTTGAAAAGTCGCTTAAGGCCGCGGAAAAATATCAAGTTGATTCAATACTTATGGCCGGGGGGGTGGCAGCCAATGAGCATTTAAGGTGCTTAATGAAGGAAAAAGCGGGTCAAGAAAACATAAAAGTTTTTTATCCCTCGTTATCATTGTGCACTGATAATGCTGCTATGGTAGCAGGAATCGCCTACCAGCAATATATTACTAAATCTTATGCCCCACTTGACCTAAATGCTTATCCTAGTCTATTGTCCCTGTGAAGATATTCTGTGGATAATGTGGATAACTTTGTTGATAACTAATGTCTTCGGGTTTTTAGAGGTCCCGTAAAACATATTAGGTCCCATAAAAAAGAATGGGTGCAGCATTACAGGCCATGTATCTTGTGGATAAGTGCTCAACTTAAGGAGGGATGGGGATGCACCCGGTTTTATTTCAATTAGGTAAATTCAAAGTCTATTCATGGGGGTTTATGCTGGCTATAGCTGTAATAGTGGCAATAGTAGGCATTGGCCGCATATTTGAGCGGGAAGGCTACGATAGGGATATGGTCCTGGACATGGTCATACTTATGGTAATATTCGGGATATTGGGGGGGAGGATAAGCTATATCCTCTTTTATGAATGGGCGGAGTTTCTAGCCAACCCAGGAATATTCTTTTCCCCGGGTTTTTCTGGCCTGGTGTGGTATGGAGCCTTTGTAGGCGGATTACTGGCCTTTCTGGTATATATTTGGAGGAAAGACCTGGGCTTTTGGGAAATGGCGGATATGTTCGTTCCATATTTGGCCTTGGGCTATGCACTGGTACGGATAGGGTGTTTTTTGAACGGCTGTTGTTATGGTCTGCCCACCGCCACGGATTATGGGGTGATATTCCCGGGGGTTGACCAGCTCTTGCGTCATCCTACTCAACTGTATAGTTCACTGCTCAATTTCATTTTGTTTATTTATCTATTATGGCTCTTGCCGCGCCGGAAATTTATCGGCCAGGTGTTTCTAGCTTATCTTATGGGTTATTCAGTATACCGGTTTATAATCGAGTACTTCCGTTTCAGTCTGATAAACTATGGTCCGTTTACCCTGGGACAGGTATATACCATGATCATGTTTACCACTGCTGTGGGCTTATATATCTGGATCAGGAGCAAGCAGAGCAACACTATATATGTGAGAAGAGGCAGGCCTAGGTAGCACATGAATGATATACAGGTGATAAGGCAGGCATTAAGGGAAAAAATGAAGAACCTGCGGAGCCAGATGACTGCTCAAGAAGTTCTGGAATCCAGCCAGCGAATTGCTGCCCGGGTTTTGGAGCTGGAGCCGATTCGAAAGGCTAAAACCATCATGGGTTTTTGCAGCATCAATAACGAGGTTGATCTACAGAACCTCTTGCTTTTATTGCAAGGTTGGGGAAAAACTATTCTTTTGCCCCGGGTCGCTCAGAATAGAACTCTGGAGGCGGTTGAATATACTTCGCCAGAAAAGCTTATTAAAAGCAGCTATGGAATTATGGAACCGGAAGGGGAAGCCTTTCCTCTCCGGGATATAGATGTTGTTTTACTGCCGGGTCTGGTATATGACGCCAGAGGTTACCGTTTGGGATATGGAGCCGGTTATTATGACCGCTTCTTGCCCCGCTTGAGAAAAGATACCTTTCTGTGCGGGGTCTGCTATGAACAGCAGGTGGTGGATGACATTCATCCCTGTGGGGCCGATGTTCCGGTTCATTGGATAGTTACTGATAAGTCAGAACTGCTTATCAATGCGGACTTCTTCTAAAGAGACACATATCGGGAAGCACTTCATTTTCATCTTCAGATGCTTTTTGTACCATAATTTTTCGCCTGTTGGGGGTAAGCATAGGTCTTTTCCAGCTATTTTAACAAGTGCAGGCGGAAAAGTTTGACATTCTCCAGCATATGCCCTAAAATTCACTCAAGCACCTTATTGGATAACAATATATGGTAGATATGGTCCATGAATAGGCTAAAGAGAAGTTCTGTATCCCTACAATAATGGCCTTGCAGCGATAGGCCTGTAAACTGGCAACAGGAAAATTGATGCAAAGTTCAGCCAGTAGGGTATAATTAAAGACAGGTACAAATAGAACGGAGAGATAAGGATGGACAGGTTACGAGTTATTATTTGTAGTGATGCGCCGCTTTATACTCAAAGTTTGTCAGTGGCATTTGAAGAGAATGATAATTTCAAGTTACTGGATAAGCTGCAGTCAGTGGATTTGATTGATCAGGCCCGTACTATGCAGCCTGACATAGTGGTGTGGAAAGTATCTGATGCAGATTTTTTACCGTTATTGAAGGATTTGACTAAACACTGCCCTATGCTACAGACAGTTATTATAGTAGATAATCCCTCTGAATACGATATATTGACTATTCTCGATTGTGGGATTCGTGGATTTCTGCCTATGCGAATACTGCCCCGGCAAATTGTAAAAACGGTGGAGCTGATTGTCACCGCAGGAATTGTGTGTATACCCCGGCCAGGCCCGGATAACAGTAGGAGCCGTCTGGAGGCAGATGATTTTTCAGGAGTATCTCTGCTGACCAACCGGGAAAAAGAAGTCATCACCTTTTTAGCCCAGGGCTATTCTAACCAGGAAATAGCCAAAAGCCTTTGCCTATCTGAATCCACCATAAAATCACACCTGCGCACTGCCTTTAAGAAATTTAATGTTCGTAATCGCACGGAAGTTCTGGCCTTCTTATACAATCAAGAAAAAGACAAGAAAAAAGCTAATACCTAGACCTTGTCAGGCTGTAGAACGAGCTGTCTCTAAGGCTGGCTTAGGAATGCAAGCTGTGGCAAGCTCAAGATTATCTGCCCTGGATTATTTAGAATAAGCTTATGATCGGTGCATAGCAAGGCCGGATGATTTATTATCTCATCCGGCCTTTTTAATATAAGGTTTTGAGCATTGCGGAGTCATGCTCTGCCCCTACTGCCGGTCCGGGTGGAGGAAGGGGAATAGATCGGCAGCAAGTGCAAAACAAACGGGAGACAAGGGTGATTATATATTTAAGAGCTCCATTAAGAAGCTCAGTGTACCGTGGTTTGAGTTACCCGATGAGTGAGGGCAAACGATTTTAGATCCGGGGCTAAAAAGGTTGTGGAAGGAGATTGGATGAAGCGGTTATTAATAACATAACCAGCATCCCAACTGCTGTCCACTGATACCCATTGATCTCCGATTAAGACTTCATTCCAGGCATGCAGCTCCCAGCTTTTGCCTGATTCTGCTTGCCCATAAACTATCTTGGTAGGAAGGTGTGCAGCCCTGGCCAGCGCAGCAAAAAGGAAGGAAAAGTCGCGGCATAAGCCCTTCCGATCATCTAACACCTGACTGGCTGTAAGTAACGGGATATCCTTTCTTAAATAAGCGTCATAATCATAGGCAATATTAGCAGTAACCCAAGAATGGATGTTCTCCAGCTTGGCCTGGGAACTCAGCTTATCAGGTGCCACAGCGGCAGCCAATGCTGCTATATCGGGATGGCTGGAATCAACATACAGAGATGCCGAAGTATAACGGCTGTCATCCACATTCTGGTTTTTGACCTGGAAGCGGATGCTACCATCAAAACGCTGGGCGTTGTCGCCCGCCCATATGGTATACTGCCCGGATCCAAAGCGCAGGTTGATTGAAGTGCTGAAAGTCTTATCATTAACTTCAGCCTTCCAGGTGGTCAGTTCTTGTTTAGGGCCTCGTATACAGAACCACACTACGTCAAGCTTTGATGTTCCTTCGATTATTAAGGTACCATTACAGGTAATCCCATTACTATCAGGAGTAGTTACCTGTATCATAGAATTCCGGAACCCAGTAGAATATGATGCCTGGGCTTGGGCATCGGTAAGTCCGAAATTAAGGCTCACTATGATAATAAGAATCGTTAGCCCCATAGTGCACATCCTGCGAATTTTCATACTTGCTATTCCTCCCATCAAAAAAACCTGCATACCAGCTTGCAGGTTTTACCAATGGTAAAGTATACCGGCAGCTGGCTGGCATAACAGTAAAAACCGTGTTAGCCCCTGTAGCTTTGCGTCACCATTTTTCAATGGTTTTGCCATTTTCATTTTTATCAGCTCCCATTCATTATAGGGGAGTGGAACTAATATACTATATTGATAAATATTTGTCAACAATTACAGATATATTTCCTGCAGATTTTTATATATAGCGAAAATGTTAAAAAATAAGGACAAAATCGAGACGATTAAAACCATAAATGGTACCGTGAGACGAACTCGGGACCATAACCTACCCATGAGGTTGAAGGCACCTAGCCTAAAGTACGAAAAAAAATCATATATCGACCTAAAGGGCGATTATGCAAATTGATATAAATTGCCCGTAAATAGGGGGTTGTCCGACTTTAGGTCGTTACAACGACCGGGACATAGTAGTACAAAAGTATTAGATTGCCGTGTCTATTTTCCTACCTGGGGTTAATGTACAGCAATTGGAAATTAGATTAGATTATTAATAGAGAAACTTTAAACTTAAATCCATAAATTGACGGGTCTTTAAAAACTGGGCAGTTACGACAAACAACAGTTTTTAGCGGGCGTAAGGATTATAAAACTAGCGATATAATTTAAGCGTTCTATTTTTTTCCTCAGCCGAGGGACCGAAGGACCTAAGTTATATAGGACAATTTGATGGATTGTAGCAAAATTTGTAGTTATATGGTGCATATTTT
>CAZHHJ010000054.1:0-13505 GCA_964531295.1 uncultured Syntrophomonas sp. | reverse complement strand
AGAATAAAATATGTCTAAAAAGCAATTTAAAGCAGAATCTAAGCGGCTTCTAAACCTGATGATCAATTCTATTTACACTCACCGGGAGATCTTTTTAAGAGAGCTTGTTTCTAATGCCAGCGATGCTATAGATAAAATCTATTATAAAGCTTTGGCAGATGAGTCCATAGCCTTCGATAGAAATGAGTATTACATTAAAATCACCCCTGATAAAGAGAATAGAACCCTGATGATTTCCGATACTGGCATCGGAATGAGTAAAGAGGAACTGGATGACAACCTGGGAGTAATAGCAAAAAGTGGTTCCCTTACTTTTAAAGAAGAAAACGAAATTAAAGATGGCTATGATATTATTGGTCAGTTTGGAGTCGGTTTTTATTCTGCTTTCATGGTATCGGACGAAGTCACCGTTATCAGCAAAGCCTACGGGAGCGATGAAGCCTATAAATGGAATTCAAAAGGTGCTGAGGGCTATCAAATAGAACCATGGGAAAAGGATTCTTTCGGAACTGACATTGTTCTTAAAATCAAAGAAAAAACCAGCGATGAAGATTACGATCAGTTTTTGGAACAGTATCACTTAAGATCCATAATCAAGAAATACTCGGATTTCGTAAGATACCCGATCAAAATGGATGTTAGCACCCGCAGTCTGAAAGAAGACAGCGAAGATGAATATGAAAATCATATAGAAGAACAGACCATAAATTCCATGGTTCCCATCTGGAAAAAGAATAAAAACGAGCTTACACCGCAAGATTATGAAAACTTTTATACTGAGAAACGCTATGGTTTTGATAAACCACTAAAGTACATCCATATAAGCACCGAAGGAGCAGTTAGCTATAATGCCATTCTGTTCATCCCGGAAAAGCCACCCTATGACTTCTATACCCGGGAATACGAGAAAGGCCTGGAGCTTTATTCCAATGGCATATTGATCATGAACAAATGCGGCGACCTGCTGCCTGACTTCTTCAGTTTCGTAAAAGGGATGGTTGATTCCGAGGATTTGTCTCTCAACATATCCAGAGAAATGCTGCAGCATGATAGACAGCTGAAAATTATTGCCAAGAACATAAAAAATAGAATAAAGACCGAACTGACCAATATCCTTCAAGAGGATAGAGAGCGTTATGAAGAATTTTATGAGTCCTTTGGAAGGCAGTTGAAATACGGCATCTATGAAGGCTATGGCCTGAACAAGGATATGCTCCAGGACCTGCTGATGTTTTATTCTTCCCAGGAAAAGAAAATGGTCACCCTGGATGAATACGTCAGCAGAATGCCGGAAGATCAAAAGTACATCTATTATGCGGCGGGAGAATCCATAGATAGAATTGATAAGATGCCCCAGACAGAACTGGTGGCCGATAAGGGCTACGAAATACTGTATTTTGCCGATGATGTGGACGAATTCGCCATCAGGTTCCTGATGAGCTACCAGGATAAAGAGTTCAAATCCGTATCCGGCGGCGACTTGGGGATTGAAACGGCTACTGATACAGATGATTCCACCGACAAAGAGCAAGATAAAGAACTGTTCGAATATATGAAAAACATCTTGGCAGATAAAGTCAAGGATGTCCGGTCCTCCAAACGCCTCAAGCACCACCCGGTATGCTTGGCCAATGAAGGAGAAGTTACCATAGAGATGGAAAAAGTACTCAACGCTATGCCCAGTGACCAGAAAATCAAAGCCGACAAAGTCCTGGAAATAAACAGCAGTCACGAGGTTTTCAAATCGCTGCAAGATGCTTTTGAAAATGATAAGGATAAATTAAATCTATATACTAATCTATTATATAATCAAGCCCTGCTTATCGAGGGTTTAACTATAGATGATCCATTAGAATTTACTAACAATATCTGCCGGATAATGAAATAAGGTGACAGCGGGCACGGTTCTTCCTGTCAACTTTTCACATACTGTAAAGGTTCACAACAGGATAAAAACCAGTCCCCTTCCCCCTTCGCCCGGAATGTTTTGAAAACTGCTGAACGGTTTATAACCGCTTATAAAATGGAGTAATCTATGCGTATGTCTTGATTTATATGGCAACAGGAGGTATAATAACTTTCGTGACAAACAAACGGGCCATTAGCTCAATCAGGCAGAGCAGCTGACTCTTAATCAGAAGGTTGCAGGTTCGATTCCTGCATGGCCCACCATAAAGACCGTTTAAAACCCGATTTATTGGGTTTCTTTTTTTCATCAAGTTGTTTGGCCAGAGAATTCAATGTTGGCAAACCACTTGCATAACTCCGAAAAAAAATTATAATTTCAAACGAGTTACATTAACTACTGCCGGTGGCTAGGCAGAGGATTCTTGTCTGATTATCAGACTTCTGATGGATTATTTCAATTACTCGCAATAAATCCACCTGTATCTTATAAGGCAGCAGAATTTTAGTTTATAATCGGCAGCAAATGGATATAAAAAATTGACACCAACTTTGGCTGGTGCCAATTTTATCCGTTAATCATTCTTGCTATCTCCTTATATTTAATTAATCCGCTTTAAAGCACTTGCTTGAGCGGCGCGACTAAACTTTGTTTGCTGCACATGACCGGCCGACGCCTAAGCGACTAGGAATAAAGGGTGCGGATGATTAATCACGTTTATATTGCCATCAAGACCAAGATTAAAAACAAGGTTTTACACTGGAATATGCGGTAAATGAATTTGGGTTATTTACTAATTGAGACAATCCTACCGGCTCCGGGCTTGAGGTGGATGGAATTGGCATTTCTTCTTGTCTTTCCAATAAACTATATGCCACTTTCCATCTTTCCTTTTCATCAGCTCTTTTTCCCTTTAACATTTCCCTTATTTGTGCATGCCGCATCCTGGCATTCTTTTCCACAACTATTAAGGCTACATACAATACCACATACATTGAGCCTTTAAATACGTAATAGACGAAAACACCTAATAAAAATAGTCTTTGTAATTCAGTCATTTTTTTCCCTCCTCCCATTTGTTTTTTAACCTTACTCTCGCCAAAACATTTTACAATTTGTTGTTATATTCCCAGGTACATCTTTTTAAAAACGTATAATACACTAACCATTCCAGATATTAGTGAAACCATAATTGCAAGTGCTAGTATTAATCCTCCCATGGGTTCACCCCCTTTCCTCAACGATCATAAAATACCCCTGCTCGTTTCCTCATGTTCCGCCGCCATCGTTAACTTTTTGAAACAATTGGGCGCACAAAACCCCGCAAATAGGGCTTATGGGCCCAACAATCCGGGTTAGTACCCGGCATTTGACATATTATAGAAATCTCTTCCATGGTAAATTGTTTTTTCCCGTTTTCCTTCTGATCGCATCCAACCGCTAAAAGTCCTGACTTCTGGGCCTTCCTAAAGTGAGTAAATTCCACCTTACTGCACCTTACTCTTTCAGCGTGAATATTACATTCAATCGAAAAAGTCATTTGGACCACCTCTTAATTTGTTAACTTTTCGCAACTCCTAATACTAAATTATCAAATATAAAATCATTTGTCAATAACTTTCGTTAACAAAAGTTATTCTTTCTTGCGCAATAAGTTAATTTATGTTATACATTTAAGTAGAATAAGTAAGAGGGTGTTAAGAATGAATGCCAACGCAAAACAGCTAGTAGAAGTATTCGCCCATCGGTTGAAGGAAATAAGGGAAGAAAAGGGATTATCCCAGGAGGATGTAGGAAAGATGGCGGGATTATCAAAAGCCACTATATCAAAATACGAGGCAGCTATTCATCCTCCCAAGCTGCTCCATGCGACGGCTATAGCCGATGCCTTGGACGTAGCGTTTATCTATCTAATTGGTTACACCGACAACCGCTATGCGAAACGATAATTTTTAACTTATCTGCTTCGGTCATCAAGTCCAGCATTTGGGGTCTGTCCCAATATCGAAAAGGCTGGCGGACTTCCTGGCATTTGACTGGCTTAGACAAGCTGTGGGCGGTTATGGTGAGTTTTCTTCCTCCTGCTATGATTAATGCTGCTCAATTTGCAGCTTAATCATAGCGATTTCGGAGAATTGTGGTAAATAGTGTTCATTCTTATTTGATGTTTTCTGTTCGAATTGGTTTAGCAGTTACACCTAAGTACACCGCTGTCGCAAGACTGGCATTAATACCAGTCTTGGTATTATTATTGGCATTAATTTCATTTATTCCACCGGCAGACAGTATTGGGGTTTATGATTCTAACTGCTTCAATTTTTGTCGTCTTACATATCTTTACTGTCAAAAACTGCTATCTCAAAACGTGTGTCACATAACTGATCCGCAGACTCTCAGGTTTTAAAGTAAGACGTACTTCTAAATCGTTAGTCCTCGTCCTTCTGGCAGGAACACTTTTGATCTTTTTTTTCGCCATGGCATTCTTCAATTTGTTCAGGACTGCAGTCAATTGGCTTTCCCTGAAGCTTTTCCGGATGTTTGCAAGTATTGTCTTCTCCACATTTGCACATAAATATATCCCT
The DNA here is from genome assembly GCA_964531295.1 of uncultured Syntrophomonas sp. GTDB lineage: Bacteria > Bacillota > Syntrophomonadia > Syntrophomonadales > Syntrophomonadaceae > JAAYJK01. The sequence goes on along the minus strand of CAZHHJ010000054.1, from coordinate 9,017 downwards.
CCTTTCTGTTGTTTCTATCTGTAACTAAAACTTATTGATAACAGCCATACAACCTTGATTAGCAAGATTCCTGGCAAAGCACTCTATACAAATATCCGCACCGGATGTAGTATGAGGAAACATGCTTCTGCTGCCCACGGCGATTCTTTTAAGATCCATTTGCGCTCCAATAGTATCTTCAGGAATATCTCGAAAATAACTTGAAAACGGATAGGGTTTATTTTCGTCATCATCTTCATAATAACGATGGCCCTGAGGATACGCCAAAAAGTTGTGCTTACCCATATAGAGCGCAAAAAACTGTAATTCTCCTTGCTCATAGTAGTACCAGCCTACAGAGTTCGCACAGCGCTTATAGGGCAATGGATAGTCTTCTACTCCAACTCCCTCAACAACTATCAAGGCAATCTTTTTTTGAGGAAGATTCTTTTCAATCAATCCTCGGATCTCAGTAATGTTGTTAACCTGACCCAAATCAGTTGCAACCGGAATGAAATAGTTATGTCCGGGAATATTAACCGGCTTTCTCAGTGTTGTGCCGGGAGCTTTGAAAGTATATCCTTCTTTAGCTACAACAAAGTAATCCGGTAAGCGGAATCCATCCTCTGCTTTTCCCTCAAAAAGATTTAAAAGCTCATGTTTATTAACTATTCTCTCCATTTGGGGTAGGCTTTCTATATACTCTAAATCCTTGGAACTGGGATCATGTATACCCGCATAGCTTGCTGACCAATTGCTGGCTACAGCAAGCCCGTCCAAACGGCTCAAATCGATATACTCTTGGATAGGAACTAATCCGCCTGAACCAACGATAACCGGAGTAAATCCCGAGCTGAGAACAAAGCGGTCAATCTCGCGAAAAACTGAATCAATAATCTTTTGTCGTTCTACAGCTGCCGTTTCTTGGAAACGAAAGGTAAAATAAGGGAGGGCGTAAATTATAGAAGCAAATTGTGGTTCATACTTATCTATCAGTTCCAAGGCAGTATCTGTTACCCATGCATTTGTTAACATCTCGACATCCCCTGGAAAAGGATGTTTGGCAATAATCCCTTTGACCATCTCAACGGTTGGATGATTTATTTCACACTTCTTACCGGTCTTCAAATCAAAAACTCTTTGCCATTCCCGAGCATCGATTATTCCTAAACTCATCAAGACACCTCCTGTGGATTCCAATAAATTCTTTTACCATGAATTTTGATTTCCTTGCCACATACCTGGCATTTATTCTCTAGACAAGAAAATTTGGAAAGACGATCTCCTCCACAGCCAAGACTCAGCCTCTCGATCACATCCGCACCGCAATCGGGACAGATCGTATTTACCCAATCAGAACCAACAAAGTTATGGAAATACACATAATTAAGTTTCTCTCTTACTAAATTCAAAGAGTCATTGATGCGTTCAATATTTGGATATTCATGATCTTTCATTTTATACTCGGGAAGCAAACGAAAAACATGAAAAGGTATATCTTTGTCTATTCCTGCAAGGAGCACTGCCATTTCATCAAGTTCATGATCATTTATTGTTTGGATTACTGGAACCGTAATCTCAATATGGTTTGTAACGGCCAAATTCCGGATATTGCGGAAGATAGGATCTCCATCTTTTATCCCGATATACTCGCGGTAAAACGCAGGCGCCATGCCTTTCAGACTAATATTTATAAAAGAGAATATAGAGGCTATGAGCTCAGTGGCCTCTTCTGTCATATAGGCGTTAGTCAAACATCCCATTGGCATCCCTATTCTTTTGGCAACTTTACTAACTTCAATTAGTGACGGCAATGAAACTGTAGGCTCATTAACATTAAAGACAATATTATGGCAGTTCTGTTTTTGCGCCATTTTTACAAGTTCTTCTGGAGTGAATTCAAACATGCCTTGCTGCTGTTTTCCTGGATCTTCTTTGGCAATATAGGAATTTGAACAGTATCGGCAGTCAAAATTACAACCACTGGTGCCAATGACCATACTCTTGCTGCCCGGATAGGCATGATAAAAAGGAAGAGATTCAATTTTAGAAATTCCACAAGTACACCATCTATTGGGATAAAACTCTACTATTTTGCCATTTTCCTCGTAATACATTTTGCATACACCGAGCTTGCCATCATTCAAATCACAACGCCATTCACAGTAATTACATCGCACTTTTTACAATCTCCTTTTCTTTAGTTTGCATTTCAGGAAGGCATTTACATAGATTGCGTGGAACTACAACCTGCAAACCAGCCATTGTCTCCTCTATGCTGATATTCTCTCCGAGCGCTTGTCTTAAATTAGCGTCAGTCATAACTTTTTCTGACAATCCATGTTCTACGACACGCCCATTCTTAAGCATAATAACTTCATCACAGTAATAAAGAGCCAGGTTGGGATCATGCAAAGTTACCAGAGCAGTCACCCCACGCATCTTGACAACCTCTTTTACAAGTTCCATCATACGGTGCTGGTTACAAAAATCCAGGTGTGAATTTGGTTCGTCCAGAAGCATCAGCGGAGTGTCCTGATAGAGAGCCCTGGTTAATAAAACCATTTGCTGTTGTCCTCCTGAAAGTTCGGAATACTGAGTAGTGGCAAGGTCACTAATTCCAACCTCTTCCATCACTCTATAGGCTTTTTGCTTTTCATCCTTACCGGGAGAAGCCCAGGCTTTTAGCCTAGCTACGCTACCCATTAAAATCATATCAAGAACTGGAAAAGCAAAAGCGGAATAACTGCTTTGGGGTACTACGCTGATGAGTTGAGCAATTTGGACCCGGTCTAATTTGCTTATTTCTTTTCCCTTCACTATGATGTGGCCCTGGGTGGGTTTAAGCAGAGCATTTATACAGTTCATCAGGGTTGTTTTTCCTGAACCGTTATGACCTAGAAAGGCACAGATTCTTCCCTCATTCACCCGGATATTAATATCTTTTAAGACAGTCTTTTTTCCGTAACCTGCAGCAAGATCAGCTATCTCAATTGTCACCTTCTGATACACCGCCTCTTTTACTTAATACTAGATACCCCAAAAACGGAGCACCAAAAAAGGATGTAATAATACTTATGGGGATTTCAGATGCTGTAGCTGTTCGGGCTAGGGTATCCATCATAAGCATAAAACTTCCTCCTAAAAAAGCAGCAACCGGTATCAGTCTTTTATGCTCAGTCCCCACTAAATAACGGGCAATGTGCGGCATAATAAGACCGATCCATTTGATTTCGCCAACAGTGGAAACGGCAGAAGCCACGATCAAGGTAGCAATACCGATATATAGTATACGCCACTTCTTGACGTTAACACCCAGGGATAGAATCTGCTTTTCGTCCTGGGTCATGATATTTAACCGCCAGCTGAAAACAGTTAGTATGGCAGTTCCAAAAATTATAATCGGCAAAGTAACTTCAACCTTGGTCCAGGAACTGACCTGAAAACTACCCATAGTCCAGAATATTATTTTAGCCAATTGGTCATAAGGATCAGAAATATACTGGAGGATAGATAAGCCAGCCTGAAAAAGGGCCCAGACAACAATTCCTGAGATTACCAGAACGGATGTGGATTTATCCAGGCTGCGTGCCGCTAGAAAATAAGTAATTATGACAGCCAGGATTGCAAAGCTAAAAGCAAATCCCTGAATTCCCAAAGTAGATTCCGATAGAAATACAATGGCAAGAGCCGCTCCAAAAGCTGCGCCCCCTGATACCCCGAGGATATCCGGACTCGCTAAAGGATTGCGGAATAAAGCCTGGAAGACTACTCCGGCCACAGAAATACCGCTTCCGACAGCAAAGGCCATAATTACCCTGGGCATGCGGATGTTCCAAAAGACCATGGACGCCTCCCCTGTGGGAGGGGGCAGTACCCCTTGAATCCCCACTTCATCCAAAACCATGCTGCAAATTTCATAAATACTTATGGCATAGCGTCCGAGACTTAAGGCAACTATGAGGGAAAATATAACAATCACCATTAAGAACAACCAAACATTTTTTTTCACAATTTTTACTCCGAATAATATTTCTTCGATCCTTTATACTACAATCACATTATCAGAGCTTACCGCCCATTTCCGTAAAAGAATGACCAAAGAATTTCGTATAGAAATCATCTGCTATTTTTGTCATATCGATGTCGGTAAACTTATCGGGGTAAAAGGTCTTACCCATCCATACCACTCCCAAAACACAGTTAGGAGCAGGGAAATCCCACCAACCAATATTAGCTGGCATACTGTATACTTTTTTATCCTTGATTGCCTTCACTGTTTGGAAATGAGCATTATTATAGATCTTATCCTCGCCGTAAGTATCCAGTGAAGAACCTAGGATTATGATGTCGGGATTCCAGGTCGCCACTTGTTCTGGAGATACTTCCGTCCAATTTCCTTTGGCATCTTTAGATACACTCACAGCCCCGGCTAACTCCATTAATGCGGTTTGCATCATATCGCCGCTTGCCACTGTATAGACGCTCTTAGGACCGGCAAACATTACGCGAGGTCTTTCCGTCTGCGAAACATTCCCAATTCTGTCACTAACCACTTTCAAAAGCCTTTGGCATTCTGCAATGTAAGCGGTACCCTTTTCTTCACAATTCATTACCTTAGCAACAAGTTTTACAGCTTCAAAGCTTTCTTCAAGAGTTTCTCCTTTTAGCATTACCACCCGTATCCCAGCGCTCTCAAGCGGATCTATCTGAGCCTCTTCGGAGGATCCATATAAAAAGACAACTTGGGGGTGCAGCGATACCAATTGTTCGTAGTTAAAGCCATTATGGTCTGAGAGAAGGGGTTTGCTGGCAAAACTGGTATCAACGGCTGCCAAAGCTGCTCCTAATCTTCCATAAACCGACTGATCGACGACTTTATCCTGTTGGCCCAAGGCAAAGAGGATCTGACCTGCGAAATGGCGTGTGCCAGTGACTTTGGTTACATTTTTCGGCACGATCACTGTTCTGCCCATTTGATCTGTAACTGTAATCGTATCCTCTATCGGGGTAGATACCTGTTGGGCACAACCCACAATACTTAACATAAAAACTAATAATATTGCCAAAGTTATGTGTTTCCTGTTTTTAAACATTAAAGTTCCTCCTTATTATAATTATTGTTTGCAAAGACCCGTTCCTCCCTGCCATTTTAACCAACAAAAAAGGTCGAGCCCGCATTATTGTGCAGTCTCGACCTATCGGATCGAACCGTTTCACTCTCCTTTCCAAATGCGGGAGGCACACTTGTTTCCAGTTGCACCCATCGTCCTGGTCTTCATACCTTATTGGCTTCAGAAGGTCAGGATCGGAGGTATAATATATAGTTTTCTTAATAAGCTTTCGACATTAATGCGCCTTTTCCTGTTAAATAGATAAAAAATATTCCAATTCCGGATATGTCCTTATGCTGCTACCATATTCCGCAAGTACTATCAAAAAATCGAGGCTAAAGGGGACAGGTTAAACGCAATAAATCTACCTGTAACTTATAAGGCAGCAGAATTTTAGTTTAAATCGGAAGCAAAGCGGCATAAAAAATTGACACCAACTGTGGCTGGTGCCAACTTTATCCGTTAATCATTCTTGCTATCTCCTTATATTTAGGGATATTTTATGATCGTTGAGGAAAGGGGGTGAACCCTTGGAAGGACTTATACTAGCACTTGCAATTATGGTTTGGTACTCATACCTATCCCGTTTACCTTATTTTAACAGCGGACATTTACAGCGAAAGCAATATTCATTGGAAAGTTCATTTATCGATGCACAAGCAGTACAGAATAGAAAGGAATCTTTGGACTTGTCATATTTCTCATATCCAAAACCTTTGTGATGGCGCACCCTATCACCTATATTATAATAATTATATACGGTAGCATCATCCCTGGTCTGATGAGTATAGACTTTTCCATTATCCCTTTTCACCTGGTATTCATACACAATATAGGTTGTGGTATAATCATTGTCCTTATCATAGCGTGTCTTTTTGTATTTTTTCTTGTCTACCACTACCCCATCCCAAGTAGTGTCCCTGCTTTTGCTGATATTCTGAATCATGGCAATAGCTAAAAACATGCCACCAATACCCAGGCCATAATAAAGAGAATAGGGCAGTTCCATTTCTCCGCTCACCTGCCCATAAATAGGAAAGCCTATAACCGCTATGGCAAACAAGCCTAATCCAAAGATCAAGGCATATTTTTTTGAGGAACTCTGGTATTTCTGGAAAGCGGGATCGTTTATTCGGGGCGAATATCCGATTAAAGTAGCACTGGCTGGTGCTTGATTATAATCTCCTCTGGCCTGCATGCTATTTCCGCATGCAGCACAAAATTTAGCATCTTCTGGTAATATTGCGCCACAGCTGGAACAATACATAAAACCCCCCCTTTTTGTCTTTTCTACAATATTAAATATGATTTTACCATTTTTAGAAGAGGGTTGACAGTAAGAACCATCCCCGCTGCCAATTTAATTTTATTATTTTATTTCAATTCCCCCCATGAGGGTATTCATACGCAAATTTAGTTTAAAACGCTCATCTGATTCTGCCTGTATATGTCCCTGGGAACTCCCCAATATACCTCCTGTTCCTTTTCCCATTACGGATACTCCACCTAAAAAGGAAGTGCCTGACCATTCTACTGATATATCAGGAGGCAGCATAATATTGATACCGCCCATGATGGCAATGAGATTAAGCTCTACTTCTCCTTCTGAGACAAAGGCATCTCTCAGATCCAGCTCAATTCCGCCCATTAAAGCAAGATAATCAGAACTTTTCAGTTCCCAGGGACTGCCTTTTTTCTCCACTGCACCCATTATAGCTAGATTAGTTTTACTGCTGCCCTTTTCATTGGCCAGCAAGCTAATACCCCATATAATAAAGAGGGTGGCCATAACGGTTTTCCACAACAGGGAAAAGTCAATTGTGAATAATCCCAAGTTCCTTCCCAGGATAGCGGCTCCAAGACCTATAAGCACCAGTCCGATAATTATCCCGGTCAGCCTCCGGTAGCCTAACAGGTAGTTGATCCCGGCCAGAATAAATAGTGTAGGCCATACTAACCCCCACAGATAAGCGATACTGATCTGGGTGAACCCAAAATTGTTCAACAGAATGATGCCCCCCAAGGCAATGATAATAACTCCCAGGATATTTTGTATCTTCAAGTTCTGCACAAGCTATACACCTCCTAGTTTTAACCATACTTGCTTTATTATATAAAATACAGCCGATTCTCTCATCACTTGGTAATCGATGAGCAATGGGAGCATAGATTGGCATTGCTCAAGTCCCGCCCTAGAATTCACAGGATTTAACCGTACGTGGAAACGGTATCACGTCTCTTATATTGCTCACTCCGGTCATATACATGATCAGTCTTTCAAACCCCAGACCAAAACCGGCGTGTTTCACTCCACCGTATTTCCTCAGCTCCAGGTACCACCATAAATCTTCTTTTCCCATCTCCAATTCTGCCATCCTGTTTTCCAGTACCTCTGCTCTTTCTTCCCTTTGACTGCCGCCTATTATCTCCCCGATTCCAGGAACGAGTAAGTCCATGGCCGCAACCGTTTTCCCATCTTCGTTCTGCCGCATATAGAACGCTTTAATGTTTTTGGGATAATCGCTCACAAATACCGGTTTGCCCAAGATTTTTTCGCTTAAACATCTTTCGTGTTCGGTCTGCAGGTCAGAGCCCCACTGTACCGGATATTCAAAGTTTTCGCCCGATTCTTTAAGAATATCCACTGCCTGGCTATAGCTTATACGAGCAAAGTCAGAGTTGATAACGTTTTGCAATCTTTCCATCAGCCCTTTATCTACGAATTCATTGAAGAATGCCATCTCTTCTGCTGCATTTCTCAGTATATAGGATATGACAAACTTGACCATTTCTTCGGCCAGCTTCATATTATCCTGCAAATCGGCAAAAGCGATTTCCGGCTCAATCATCCAGAATTCAGATGCATGACGAGCAGTGTTGGAATTTTCAGCCCTGAAGGTTGGTCCAAAAGTATATACATCTCTAAAAGCCAGCGCAAATGCTTCCGCTTCTAACTGGCCACTGACAGTAAGGTTTGTCCTGCGCCCAAAGAAATCCCGAGAAAAATCAATCCCTCCCTGTTCATTAAGAGGTGGTTTTTCAGGATCTAAAATACTGACCCGAAACATTTCCCCGGCTCCTTCTGCATCACTAGCAGTAATGATGGGTGCATGCACATAGATAAAGCCTCGTTCCTGGAAAAATATATGAATAGCATAAGCCAGCAAGGAGCGAACTCTAAATACGGCAGCAAAGAGATTAGTCCTGGGACGCAGGTGGGCCACCTGCCTCAAAAATTCTCTGCTATGTCTTTTCGGTTGTATGGGGTAATCTTCCGGAGCATCACCTTCCAAATTCAGCTCTTTAGCTTTAATTTCAAACATCTGTTTACCCTGTGGGGTCATAAGCAATACCCCCTGAACCCTTACCGCAGCACCTGCTCTAAACCTGGCTGCTTCCGAAAAGTTTAGGAGCGAATCCTTTTCGTATACCACCTGTATGCTGTTGAAATGGGTCCCATCATTTATGGTTAGAAAACCAAATGACTTCTGATCCCGGTTACTTCTAATCCAACCGCTGATTTCAACTTCCTGGTTTTCATATCTCCTGCTGTCCCTGACCAGTTGTCTGATTACTACTCTTTCCATGTCTAATCCCCCTTGATATTGCTTCCGCCCAGCAATCTCCTATCCATAGTCTTGGCTATATTATATATGCTATTCGGTGTTAAGGAAATTTTTACCCTGCTAAGAAATTATTTTTGGCCTTTCTTTTCACACCAAGTCCTCGTCTCAAGAAATTATTTCATATTATTTCTATAATACTGCAAATCTCGTTCCGTAAAACGTCAATAAATAGTTTTTTAGATCGAATTCGATAAGTTTTTGTTGCCTCTAACGTAACAGTATAGTTTATTATGATTATGGAGGTGGTGCGGTGTCTTACAAGGTGAAGGAAGTAGCAGATATGATTTCGGTATTTCTT
>CAZHHJ010000053.1:0-13702 GCA_964531295.1 uncultured Syntrophomonas sp. | reverse complement strand
GCACAAAAATTCTATTCCCTCCATTAGAAGGACATTATACTACTATTACATATTAATAAATTATACCAGATTAGGACATGAGTCATCCCAAAAACAATCTTCGACAAAATAATCTATTAGCACGAGACTTAGCCATCAGCGAAACATTCTACCGGTATTAATGATATAATTAGACAGCAGTTGCTTTATATTAACTATTGCTGTGGGAGAGAAGTACTTTGGATTTTGATGAAAATAATGATAACCATTTAGAGCAATTAGAGGAAAGTCAATATAAAAAAAGGCATCCTGCTTATAAAATATTAGCGGTAATACTGCTCTTGGCCTTTATTTCATTATCCATTCCCCAAATCACTTTACTGCTGAGCGGCAAATTGGATTTTCTTCAAAACAGCGTTAATCCCCAGGATAATCCGGACTTGAAACGAGCATCAGCAGCAGTGGTATCAATAAAATCATATAATGAAGACTTGCTCAAGTATAGATCTGTTCAGGGTACGGGATTTAATATATCTCCCCAAGGTCTGATATTAAGCAACCAGCACATCGTCGAAAATGCGAAGAGCGTTAAAATTGATTTTCAGGATGGAATAGTATCGTATAGTGATGACATCCATGTTTTTGCTAATGCGGATATTGTTTGGCTTAATATTGATGCTCAGGGCCTGCCCTGTATTGGCATGCAAATAGACACTATTCCAGCGGCAGGAGATATAGTGTCAGTCATAGGTAATCCATTGGGCTATGAAAAGGTAATTCTACAAGGCCCAATCAGGGGATATTACAAAATAGATAACATCCCCATCATGATTTTAGATATAGATTGTAAACCTGGTAACAGCGGAAGTCCAGTTATTAATGAACAAGGACAGGCTGTCGGCATTGTATTCGCAGTGACTGCAAGATCAGAGGATAAAACGGGAATAAATCTAACTCTGGCCTATCCCTTATACTACTTCAAAGACTATTTCAAGGAATTTGCTTACCCAGTGATAGACCCATAAACTTGTACAGCATCTGTTAACAATCGACAATATATCCCGCTAATAGGGGTACTTTAGCCTAAACATCTGTTTAGACTAAAGTACGACAGAAGTCCATGCTTCTTTGTTGCTTATTATTACAAAGTTAAACATTTCATCATGAGTTCTATATACTGAGACCTGGAATCTTCTTGAAAAAAGTCGAAATCCTTTTGAGCAATAGTCCGATTTCCAAGCAGAATCGGGAAGGCCATATCCCCTTGCATCTGCATTATCCTCATGCCAATAATTGTTTCACTTTCGGTCGGCCTGATTTGCCTGAGAGTCTTTTTTAGCAAGTCATAACCCTCTTCCAGCATAAAAGCTTCATATTCTCCCCTTATTTCATACTCAGTAATTGATTGCATGATGAAAATCTTAATAATATCAGGATACTTGACCACGGTTTTAGTATAATTGTCTAAAAAAATTCCTAATCGGTCTTCTGCGAGCAGTTCTTCACCAGCTAGTATTTCAAAGCAGCTTTTTAATTGCTCGGTGATACTGTGCAAGGCCTGGTTGATCAACTGTTCTTTGGAACCAAAATGATAGTTGATGGCTGCCACATTTACTCCGGCCAGTGAAGATACTTTCCGAACGGTAAGCTTGCAGAATCCATCGGTCGAAATGATGTTGAGCGCTGCTGCAATGATTCTCTTTTGGGTATTTGTATGATTTTCCTGGGTCTGCATATTTATGCACCTCTTTTTCTATAAAAGCCAATCGATTTTGAAGTTAATTAAGTCATTTTAAACATCGTTTTAAACATAGTATACGATTATTGATACGTGGTCAATTATTGCACAGAGAATTGACAAAGTATAGAATATGAAATACTATGTAAGCAAGGTTTTCAAACAGTGTTTGAAAACTTTCTAACATATTAAAAAGGAGGGAGCAGCTTTATAGCTGTGTGATGTATGGATAAATTGCTGCACCTCGGTTTAGATGTTGGTTCAACCACTGTAAAGATAGTAATTTTAGATCATTCCAATTCCATCGTTTACAGTAAATATGAACGACACTACTCGGATATTAGAGTTTCCATAACTAAGATGATAGAGGAAGCCCAGCTTAAATACCCGGGCAGGAATGTAACTTTAATGGTAACGGGTTCTGGAGGCTTATCAGCCTCTAAATTTTTAGAGTCCAGTTTTATTCAAGAAGTTATAGCTTGTGCGCAGGCAGTAGAAAAATATATCCCTCAGACTGATGTAGCTATAGAATTGGGTGGAGAGGATGCCAAGATAACATTTTATGATCCGGGTGGCGGTATTGATCAGCGGATGAATGGCACCTGTGCAGGCGGTACTGGAGCTTTTATTGATCAGATGGCGGCCATGCTGAAAACTGACGCTGCCGGCTTAAATGAAATGGCCCGCAACTACCATACTATATATCCTATTGCCGCACGATGCGGTGTATTTGCTAAAACCGATATTCAGCCTTTGTTAAACGAAGGTGCATCTAAAGAAGATATCGCTGCTTCTATTTTTCAGTCAGTGGTTAATCAGACTATTGGTGGCTTAGCTTGTGGAAAGTCTATTCGTGGTCATGTAGCTTTTCTGGGTGGACCTTTATACTTTTTATCCGAGCTGAGACATAGATTCGTTGAAACCCTGAACCTGGATCAGCAGCATGCACTATTCCCAGTTAATGCTCAATATTATGTGGGCATCGGTGCCGCCTTGGCTTCTAGAACTGAAGACAGTGTTAATCTTAACCAACTTTTATACAAATTGCATAACATGAGTGCTATACCATCAGAAGATGTGCGCCGCTTGGAGGCCTTATTTGCCAGTCAGTGTGAATTGAATGAATTCAAAGCCAGACACCGTTCCCATACTCTGGAACGAAGCAGTCTGTCAGAATTCCGCGGCGACTGTTTCCTGGGCATAGACGCCGGATCAACTACTACTAAAGCTGCTTTGATAGACAGTCAAGGAAAGCTTTTATACTCCTATTATGCCAATAATGAGGGCAGTCCCTTGAGCAGCACCGGGAAACTTTTGCGCGATTTACATGATAAATTACCTGAAGGAGTTGTCATTAGAAATAGTGCGGTTACAGGTTACGGGGAAAACCTTATTAAATCAGCCTTTTCAGTAGATTTGGGCGAAGTGGAGACTATCGCTCATTATCGGGCTGCAGAATATTTCTTGCCTGGAGTCAACTTTATTCTGGATATTGGCGGGCAGGACATGAAATGTCTTAAAATAAAACATGGCACCATTGACAGCATTATTTTGAACGAAGCTTGCTCTTCCGGATGCGGTTCCTTTATTGAAACCTTTGCCCAATCCTTAAATATGAGTGTACAGGAATTTGCTGAAAATGCCCTTCTGGCTGAGCATCCAGTGGACCTTGGTACCAGATGCACCGTTTTTATGAATTCCATGGTTAAACAAGCTCAAAAAGAGGGTGCTACCATAGGTGACATATCGGCCGGTCTATCCTATTCGGTCATAAAAAATGCCCTGTTCAAGGTCATCAAACTTAGAAACACTGAACAGATGGGAGATAAAATAGTGGTTCAGGGTGGCACCTTTCATAACGATGCGATCCTGAAAAGCTTTGAGGATATTGTAGGCCGGGAAGTAATACGACCGGATATAGCTGGAATAATGGGAGCCTTTGGGGCAGCTTTGATGGCAGCGGAAAAATATCGGTCCGGCTATCATAGCCAGCTAATCAGCAGTACCGCTCTGGAAGATTTTACTTATAAAAGTTCTATGTCCCGATGTGAAGGCTGCCTAAACAACTGCCTGCTCACTATAAATACCTTTAATGATGGCCGGGAATTTGTTTCCGGTAATCGTTGTGAAAAAGGAGCTGGCATGGAAAAGAAAAGCAGTAATTTACCGGACCTATACGAGTATAAGCTGCGGCGGCTAAACAGATATCTGCCTTTGAAGCAAAATGAAGCCTCTCGGGGTACCATTGGTATTCCCATGGTGCTAAATATGTACGAGAATTATCCTTTCTGGTTCACTTTTTTCACCCGACTGGGTTTTCGGGTGGTAAGATCTCCTCGTTCATCGAAAAAAATCTTTGAACTAGGATTGGAAACCATACCTTCTGAATCAGTTTGTTATCCTGGCAAAATGGTACATGGTCATATAATGGCTCTAGTAAATCGAGGAGTAAAAACCATATTTCATCCCTGCATTATATATGAAAAAAAAGAAATTGAAGAAGCCTCCAACCATTTCAACTGTCCCATAGTTATTTCATACCCGGAAGTTATTAAGAATAATATGGATATATTAAAGGAAAAGAATATAAAATTCATGAATCCCTTTATTCCTTATGAACATAAAAAACGTATGATTCAAAGACTCTATGAAGAATTTAAGGATTATGGCATAAGTAGAAAGGAAATTGCCCGGGCCGTGGAAGCGGCCTGGAAAGAGGAAGAAGAAGCCCGGGACGACATCAGGAAAAAAGGAGAAGAAACCTTGCGCTACTTGGAAGAGACTGATCAGAAAGGGATTGTTCTGGCTGGTCGACCCTATCATGTAGATCCTGAGATTAATCACGGTATTCCCGGGTTAATAAATTCTATGGGTTTTGCGGTATTGACCGAAGACTCCATTTCCCATCTTGGTCAGGTTAATCGCCCTATCAGAGTGGTGGATCAATGGATGTATCATTCCCGGCTATACACTGCCGCCGGTTATGCCACAACTAGAGATGATTTGGAATTGATACAGCTGAATTCTTTTGGCTGTGGTTTAGATGCCGTTACCACCGACCAGGTGCAAGAGATACTGGAATCAGCAGGAAAAATCTACACCTGCTTGAAAATTGATGAAGGAAGCAACCTGGGGTCGGTAAAAATTAGAATAAGATCCCTAATAGCCGCCATGGAAGACCGTAAGAAATCAGGAATCAGACCATCTTTTCAGCCTGCGGTACAGAGCAGACTGCCCTTCACGGAAGAAATGCGCAGCAGGCACACTATTATATGCCCACAGATGTCGCCTATTCATTTTGAACTGGCCCATGATGTCTTTGCATCTGAGGGTTACAATATAGTAGTTCTGCCCTCAGTGGATAAGAATGCGGTGGACGAGGGACTCAAATATGTCAATAATGACGCCTGCTATCCCTCAATATTGGTAGTGGGACAGTTAATCTCAGCCTTGAAGTCAGGCAATTTTGATTTAAAAAACAGCTCGGTTATCATATCCCAGACCGGGGGCGGCTGCAGGGCAACCAACTACATAGCCTTTTTACGCAAAGCTATGAAAGAAGCCGGCCTAGAAAATATACCGGTTATTTCAGCCAATATTACCGGTCTTGAATCCAACCCGGGATTTAAAATAACCCCGGCATTATTTAAAAAGGTCACCATGGGGGTAATCTACGGCGACCTGCTTATGAGAGTGCTTTATCGGGTCAGACCCTATGAGAAAATACCCGGTTCAGCCAATCTTCTTTTCGAGAAATGGATCAACCTTTGTAAACAGCAGTTGGTGGTAGGAGATATGTACAGCTTCCGCAAGTATGTTAAACAGATCGTAAGAGAATTTGATCAGCTGGAAATAAGGGAAGTGAGGAAACCGCGGATAGGTATTGTAGGTGAAATACTGGTTAAATACCATCCAACGGCCAATAATAATGTAATCAATATCATTGAAAACGAAGGTGCTGAAGCCGTAGTACCAGATTTACTGGATTTCTTTACGTTCTGCGCCTATGACCTTATTTATCGCCATCGCTATCTGGCCGGCACATTAAAAGGCAAACTCTTAGGTATCTTGTTTATAAAGTATTTTGATAATTGCCGCCGGGATATGATCAAGGCTCTAAACCGGAGTAAGCGCTTCGATGCGCCTTGTTCAATTTATCACCTGGCCCAAAATGCAAAAAAGGTTGTTTCATTGGGAAATCACACTGGTGAAGGCTGGTTATTAACCGCAGAAATGATAGAGTTGATAGAAATGGGAGCACCCAATATTATTTGTATGCAGCCTTTTGCCTGTCTTCCCAACCATGTGACCGGCAAAGGTATGATCAAAGAACTGAAAAGGCAGTACCCTGAAGCCAACATAGCCGCCATAGATTACGACCCGGGGGCTAGCGAAGTAAATCAGTTGAACAGGATAAAACTTATGCTGTCGGTGGCTTTTAAAAACATGAATGTAAATCGTGATCAGGCAGGCGAGACTCTTCCTGCAGTAGAGAATAAAGATACCCCTCTTCGACAAAGGGAGGGTATAAAGCAGAAAACGAGTTAAATAAGTTCGGTACCTGATACCGAACTTATTTTTTCAAAAATTAGGCCATATCTGCCAGACTATGTGCCAGCGCAGTTAACTCCTGGGCCATGGCTTCAACCTGTTGTATACTGGACGATACCGCCTGAGTTTGCTCGGCTTGTTTTCTAATGGTTGTGCCAGCATCATTTGCTCCGCCGGCAATGGTCTTAACAGAATCTTCGATGTTTTTTAATATACCAGATATTTTTCCTACTGATACCGTGCTTTCAACGGCCAGTTTTCTCACCTCATCAGCTACCACCGCAAAGCCTTTGCCTTGTTCTCCGCTCCGAGCGGCCTCAATAGCAGCATTGAAGCCCAGTAGTTTGGTCTGGGTGGCAGTGAAATTGATAATATTTAAAACTTCGCCCGTTTCGTTCAAACGTTCTACGGCCTGGTTGGCAGAATCCACCAGGTCTTCACCTTTCCGGGATACATCATTGGCATAAGCAGATACTTCCTCCATGGCCCGGGTAACCGTCTGCATGGTGGCCGAAAGATCGTTAGACATATCAGACAGCTTTACCGCCTCATTGTGCAGCTTAAGCATCATCACATTCCGGCTTTCTAACAAGGTCATCATTAAATTTGCACCATGAGAATCCAGCACTGAGGTATGCTCATTCTTGCCCGCCGTAATAATTTGCTGTACTTTTTCGCTTCCGGTTGCTTCAATGATCAAATCACAATTGCTCAGGGACAATACATTATTCAGATCGCTATAAGTTTTTATCCCAAGTCCTTTGGCCAAGACCATTCCTGGAGCTGACGGATTGGCATCGCAAATGCCTATTACCTGGATACCTTCAATTCCCTGTAAGGCCTTCAAAATTGAACTACCACCCTGTCCAGCACCAACAATAACAATATTAGTCATCACTTAATCCCTCCCGTTCCTTTCCATTATTCCCTTTCTACATATATCGGCAAGTTCCTCCAAATGTATGAGATGAATCCTGATTTAGCACTAATAGCGCTATTGTAATGCCCTATATTAGTAAGTAGATCAATAAGGATAAGGAAATCGGGACTTACAGTCAGTAATACTAATATAAATATTATGGAAACGATATCAGTTTATCCTGATATAAGATAAAATGGGAGTATGATGGAAAAGGGGGGAATGCAAATGATTGATAAATTATTTCCCGGCCTCTATAAATTTGTCATACCTTTGCCAGGGAATCCATTAAAGGCGGTTAATTCCTACTTTATAAAAGGGGAGGGGAGAAACCTTTTAATAGATACCGGCATTAATCGACCTGAATGCCGAAAGGCATTTGACCAGGCCCTGCGAGAATTGGATGTTGATTTACAAAAAACTGATATATTAATGACTCATTTTCATGCTGATCATGCGGGCTTGATATCATATTTGCACTCACCTGACTCAAGGGTATACGCAAGTCAAAACGATTCGGAGATCTTGACGTCTTTCCTGGGTTCCAACAGAACCCAGTATTGGAATGACCTGGCCGATTACGCCGTGCAAAATGGTTTTTTGGAGGGGAAGCAGGACATAATTAGTCATCCGGGCTACAAGTATTCCAAACCTGGAGATATAGAGTTTGAAATATTAGAAGATGGCATGAATATAGAAGTAGCTGGGTTCTCCCTTAAATGCATATTGACTCCCGGACATACCCAAGGGCACTTATGCCTGTATGATGAAGAAAAACAAATATTCTTTTCCGGCGATCATATTTTAGCTGAAATAACTCCTAATATTGCTTTGTTTTCCGGCCATTATAATCCTCTACAGGATTACTTGCAAAGCCTGGATAAAGTATTTAACCTGGCCGTAAAACTAACCCTGCCAGGTCACGGTTCTATTATTTACAATCATCAGGAACGTATTATGAAGCTGAAGGAACATCATCGGCTCCGCTGTGAAGAAATACTTGGCATACTGGTGTACGGTCCTGCCAACGCCTATAATATCGCTTCCATGATGAACTGGGATCTTAAGTATTACCAGTGGGATGAATTCCCTTTGCCGCAAAAGTGGTTTGCAACTGGCGAGACTATCGCCCATTTAAAATATTTATCCGAAAATGGCCAAGTGCTGCAATATGATTGTGATGGGGTCACACTTTTTTCACATATTTAACGTAATCCAGGCGGTGAAGAACTACCATCTCTTGTGTTACAATCAATATTAAAAGCTGAGCAAATTAGCTTTTATTTATTTGATATTGTAAACAGGAGGAGAATGAATTGAAAAATCGTCCGGTGATTTTCCTGGTCATATTAATGCTAGCAGGAATGTGGGCAGGGTGTTCCAGGGTCTCTAATGATAATGATTCGGTATCAGGCAACACGACGGCAAAAGTGCAATTGTATTATGCGGATTCAGGCAACGAACACTTTGTAATGGAGCAAAGAGAAATAATGTTCCCGCAAAACCAGGATAAATACAGCATTGTATTGCAAGAATTGATTAAAGGGCCAGATAACCCGGATTACCGCAAGAACATAGCATCCTCAACCATAGTATACGGCACTATGAAACAAAGTAAGGACTTGATTGTAAATTTGAGCAAAGATTTCTGCAGTTTTGGGGGGAGCGTCGCTGAAATAATTGGGGTTGGCTCGGTGGTTAACACTTTAACCAGTTTTGGCCCGGATATTAAACGGGTAAAAATACTGGTAGAAGGCGAAGAGCTTATTGGTCCCAATGGCAATCCCCGGGGTTTCATGGAAGCTTTTGATAACAATATAAGCCAGCCAGAAGTGAATAAAGAAACAACTTTATATTTCTGCAATCAGGATGCAACAGCGCTAGCCCAGGAAATGAGGACCATCGTAGTTGCTCCCGATATTTCTATGGATAATTTAATGCAAAGAACCCTGGAAGAACTTATAAAGGGACCTGTCGGCAGTAACCTGCATAAAACTATTCCGGCTGAAGTCCTGGTCAACTGCGTGGAAATTCTTGATAATACCGTCCATGTGGATTTTTCTATTGAGATGCATAGCAAACACTGGGGTGGGTCAACCGGGGAAAGCATGACCATTAACTCTATTGTCTATACCCTGACCGAATTTCCTGGTATAGAAAAAGTAAAAATGACGGTAGAAGGGGAACCCCTCTCCATAGAACACGGTCCTATTGATGAAGCGATAGGCAGGCATTAAACAAGGCTTGGAAAGAGATCAACCCTTGGATATGCAGCAGAATATCATCAAGCATATTATGTATAACAAAAGCCCACCATCTGGTGGGCTTTTGAAGCTATAAACTGATATATCTATCAGGGTTTATCCCGGCTATAAGGGATAGGAATATATTCCACCGATGGTACCTGCCGGTTGGGCTGGGGGTATAGATTCATCAAAAGGTAGATCTCTTCTGGAACATCACAATTTACATTCAAGCCCATCTCGGTAAGGGTAGAACATACCAGAGCAAAATCATGGGTCCAGCGCCCCTCGCTGAGCATTTGGGCCAGTTTTTTAGCCTGTTCGTGTTCAACCCGGCCGGAGAGGATATCAACTGCTGATTCATAGACCTGACGAGTAGCCTTTTCAGCAATGTCAGCTAAAATAATAGTTTCGTCATCTATTCTGTTAATCGGCTTGGAACGCAGAACTCTGATTATTGAATTAGCCGGGTATTGGCCTATCTGCGGATCTACTGGTCCCAGCACCGCATTTTCGTCCAGCAGGATCTCATCCGCGGCCACAGCGATTAAAGTACCTCCTGACATAGCATAATGAGGTACTATAGCTGTTACTTTAGCCGGGTGCTTTTTGAGCGCCCGGGCTATTTGTTCCGCTGCCAAAACCAAGCCTCCGGGAGTATGCAGGATTATATCAATAGGCATCTCATCCGGGGTCATCCTTATGGCCCGCAGCACCTTTTCCGCATCCTCCATATCTATAAAACGGCGAAATGGTATGCCCAGAAAACTGAGCGCTTCCTGCCGATGGAGGAGGGTGATAACCCGGCTATGTCTTTTCACTTCGATTTTACGCAAGAGAGAAAGCCGAGCCGATATAATACGCCTCTGATTCAATATCGGCAAAAATGCGAACAGGAGAAATACAAACCATATTATTGATCCCACATTAACTTCCAAATCAAATCACCTCATAACCCTTCCGCAAGCAGTTTTGCTACTTTGCTAATAGTATAGCAGATTATCACCAGTAAATAAGTCCTGCTGTCAGGTGATGCTTAAATTGCCCCTTGCCTAGCAGCAAATTATAGCTAAAATTATAAAGACAGGCCAAGAGCTAAATAATATAATTAGTGGAAGGTAATAGCCTGTTTCTAAGTTTAAGGAGTAAAACAATGAATAAGAACTTGATTACCTATCTTGCACTGATCATAACTATGTTTTTCTGGGGACTGTCCTTTATTGGCACCAAGATAGCTTTAAGCAGTTTCACTCCCTTTGTCTGTATTTTCCTCCGTTTTAGTCTGGCTTCGCTGTTCTTCTTGATAGTCTTTTTGCGCAGCGGTATTCCTCGACTGAATGCTGAACAGCAGCGGAAGCTTGTGCTTACGGCTTTGTTCCAACCAGGCCTGTATTTTGCCTTTGAGACCATTGGTTTGACCTATACCACCGCTTCCAGTGCCTCAATAATACTGGCCCTGGTTCCAATCGCAGTATTGGTATTAGCCCACTTCATTCTGGGAGAGGAAATTAATCGTTATAATTTATTGGGGATAACTTTATCAATCTTGGGTATAATTGTTCTGGTTTTTGGGGGCAGCGGTCTAAAATTATCCTTCGAAGGTTCTTTGCTAGGAGACTTGCTGATCCTGGGGGCAGTATTTTCAGCTGCTTTTTACATGGTTTTGGCTCGGGATCTGAGTAAAACTCTGTCCTCCCTGCAAATTACCGGGTTTCAGGTTATTTACGGCACTATCCTTTTTGCTCCCTTCTTCTTATATAATTTGCCCCAAGTAAAGTGGGCGCAGGTAAGTACTGCATCTATAGCTGCGATAATTTTTCTCTCTTTATTCTGTACCATTGCAGCCTTCCTGGCTTATAACTTTGCTCTAAGCAAAATTGAGGCTTCTCGCGCTTCAGTTTTTATTAATGGCATACCGGTAGTTACTGCAATAGGGGCCTGGTTTATACTGGGTGAGAAGCTTACCCTGCTACAAATGGCAGGTGGGGCACTGGTCCTTTTGGCGGTTTTCATCAGCAGTGCCAAAAGTAAAACACGAGAAAATTTGAGCGATGAAAGGACTGGCTTGATATAAATCCCTGGCCCCCTGCTCGCAGCAGGCATTAAGGAGCATGGAAATTTACTTTTCATAGAATATATGAGAATATTACCAGAGATAATTAAAAACCCGCTATCCGGTAATTATAATAGAGTAACTAAATAGGAAAGGAGATCAAGTCATATTGAAGACTTTTAACGAATTGGCATTAGCAGCACCCATAATTCAGGCCATCGGGAGTATGGGTTTTGAAGAACCCACTCCCATTCAAGAAAGAACTATTCCTATCGCCTTGATGGGAAGAGATTTGATCGGCAGGGCCCAGACCGGAACTGGCAAGACCGCAGCCTATGGCATACCGCTGGTGGATAGATGTGATGCTAATCAGGAACAAATTCAGGGGGTGGTAATAACACCAACTCGCGAATTGGCCATTCAGGTAGCTGAAGAGCTTAACCGAATAGGTCATTACAAGAATATTAAATCCCTGCCTATATATGGAGGGCAGGAGATTGACAGACAGATAAAGGCTCTGCGCAAAAGACCCAATATTATCGTAGGCACTCCAGGCCGTCTGATGGATCATATGAGAAGGAAAACCATCCGTTTACAGCAGGTCAAGATAGTGGTACTGGATGAAGCGGACGAGATGTTAAACATGGGATTTATTGAGGATATTGAGACGATTCTACAGGATATGCCAGAAGAAAGACAGAGTCTTCTTTTTTCAGCTACCATTCCAATGCACATCCAGACCCTGGCTAAAAACTTTATGAAAAATCCCGAAATTATTCATATTGCTCCCCGGGAGGTTACGGTAGCCAACATTCAGCAGGAATACATTGAAACCCCGGAAAAGCAGAAGTTGGATATACTATGCCGTTTATTGGATATCCAAAATCCCGAACTGGCTATTGTTTTTGGACGCACCCGGCGCCGGGTTGATGAAATAGCAGAAGCATTGGGCGAACGAGGTTATTCAGCGGAAGGTATTCACGGCGAATTGAATCAGAACCGCCGGGATACTATCATGCGCAAATTCCGGGCAGGAGAAATAGAGGTTCTGGTAGCAACTGACGTAGCAGCCAGAGGCCTGGATATAAGCGGGGTAAGCAATATATATAACTTTGATATTCCCCAGGATCCAGAGAGTTATGTGCATCGTATAGGCAGGACAGGCCGAATGGGAGAAGCCGGATTAGCTACGACTTTTGTTACCCCACGGGAAATTGATCATCTGCGCTCCATTGAAGAACTTACCAAACACCGCATACTAAGAAAGCCTATCCCTACTGTCAATGAAGCTTTTGCCGGTCTCCAGCATTTGGCGATTGAAAACCTGATGCAGGTGATGCAAAAGGAGAATATACAGACCTACAAGAACCTGGCCGAGAGCCTATTGGAAGAATACGATTCAGTAACCCTCTTAGCAGCAGCTTTGAAAATGCTGACCCGGGAACCTGAAAAGACAGCTTTTAAGGAGCTGTCGGAAGTGCCCCCGATCAGACTCAAGAAACCCAGGAAAAGCAATGATGCTAAAAGCAGCTATAGCCGCAAGCCGGGTATGAGCAGGAATCCTAAAAAATCAAACCGGCCCCGGCCCAGGGATTACTAGAGATCCCAGCGGATTTGCTGCTAGACTTTAAAAAGCAGCCCGACTTATAGATTAAAGCTTGATCTTCTCAGCAGAGCAGTGCCACCCGACCCTTTTTCGCCATATTGACTACCTGGGTCGGGGGCTTTTTCTTCTCCTGGATAGTTTAACTTTCCGCTTGATTTTCGTCATGCCTGATAATTGATATTCCTTCAGTTCACTGTGAACGAAACGCTGAGCGGCTATAAGATTGGCTTCCGCGTCCAAACCCCATACTGATACCATGGCTTCATCCCGATCGACTTCAATTTGGATTTCATACTCTTTTATATCATCAATTTGAAACGCACTGAAATCAGAGTTTAAAGGAAGTACTGTGAGTTCAGTGCTAGACACCTGCTCCTTCAGTACATTTAAGCTGTAAAGGATAATTTTGGCTTTTAGACTGTCTTGGGGGTTATTGTTGAGAACTTTGACCAGCACACTCAAGGCTGGCATGCTGACCGCATTTTCCACCGGTCCGGTAGTGAATAACTTGCTCATGACTGTCCACCTTTCGCTTTTTATATTTCTATTTATTCAACTGGAACAGAATATATTACTGCCTGGCATACACTACTTCCTCATGATATAGAAATTT
>CAZHHJ010000052.1:0-13709 GCA_964531295.1 uncultured Syntrophomonas sp. | reverse complement strand
ACGCAACCGCAAGAACCGTCCCCCTGGTCCGCTGCTTACCTATTGTTTTTACGCCAGATGTTCATCTTTTCAGCTTCTTTGATTAATTCATCCCTTAGATCGGGGTGCGCTATATTAATCAAAGCCTCAGCCCGCTGCCATGTAGAACGGCCGGCCAAGTCGGCTATGCCATATTCAGTTACTATACAATGGACATGGGAACGGGGGACTGTCACTGTAGATCCCGCAGGCAGGGTGGGAACGATACGAGATTTAAGATTTCCCTCCTTGTCCTTATAAGAAGCGTTACAGCAGATAAAAGAAATTCCGCCCTCGGACATATAGGATCCAGTTGTAAAGTCAAGTTGGCCTCCGGTTCCGCTAATTTGGCGAGTTCCAATTGACTCTGAGGAAACCTGTCCGAACAAGTCGACTTCCAAACAGGCATTTATAGATATGGCATTAGGATTTTGCGCTATTATCCCGGGGTTGTTTATATATGATGCCGGGTAGGTAAGCAAGGAAGGATTATGATCAAGCCAATCATAAAGGAACTGGCTACCGAACGCGAAGGCAAATGTGGATTTGCCTTTATCTAGGCACTTTTTGCTGTTGGTCAGTTTCCCTGCTTCACTCAGATGGTAAAATGCGTCCGCTAGCATCTCCGAATGGCAACCCAAATCCTTAATATCTGATTCAGCGAGCATACTGCCTATAAAGTTGGGGAGACCGCCAATACCTAGCTGTATACAAGCACCATTGGTGATAAGGGGAACGATATGTTCAGCGATTTTTTTATCTGTTTCGCTTGGAGGAGCTACTGGAAGGACCTCAACTTCGGATTCAGCTTCTACGATGTAATCAACTTTGGAAATATGGAAAACCTCGCCTGCTTCGCCCATAGCCCAGGGAAGTTTTTTGTTCACTTCAACCACCACCTTTTTAGCTGCTTCGATGGTCGCACACGCCGAAGCACAAGCACAGTGGAGATTAAAAAGACCATCCTTGTTCATCTGGGTGACCCGAATCATGGCCACATCGACCTGGTCGTGAATGCTCTTTTGGTAGTTTAAAGCCTGGTTCCCAAAAACCATAGGGACAAAAAAGACCTGTCCTCTATCATGCATTTTGCGATCATAGGCAGAAAAATGCCACGCATTTAGAGCAAACACTTCACCATCCGGATCAGCCTCCAAACAGGCCTGTGGACTTATACTCAGAACCTGGCGAATATTTATATCTTTTAACTCATTTTTTCGGGCTGCCAGTGCTTTATCAAGAGCTATCGGCTTGGAATGGCCTAAGCCATAGTCAATCCAGTCTCCATTCTTGACTATTTTAACGGCCTCTTCTGCGCTAACGAGTTTTGAACGATATTCTTCTGTATAATTCATCTAAAATAATGCTCCTTATTGTTTCTATTTTAGGCTTGTTAAGGCTCAGCATATAGATTCCATCGGCCCCGGCTTTCTGGTAGCCATTGAAATCTGATGTTTGCTCCTATGCTCAATAGTAGGGGACAAAGTTTTGCCCATATGCACACATTCGACAATAAAGGACCATTTCCTTGTTTCTGATGCTTGTTAAGATAAACCAAAGAAACCAGGGGGACGGTTCCTGCGGTTGAGCGGTTGGCTGATGCTTGTCAAGATAAACCAGAGGTGAGTTAGATGTCCTTGTTTAAGTAGATTGGCAGGATTTCCTTTTTGGGCCATCTTTATATATTTGACCCTTATGTCACCTTTTTCGCCACGCATTTCTTTTCCCTCAATGCTTAAAACTATGCTCATTATCACACATTATACAAAAAGACTTTTTAACACCCTACATTATAAGAAATTTTGGCCGTTGATAAGCAAACACCATGTCATTATAATAACAAAGCTATTTGCCAGCCCAATGATTGATATAAGCAAAGTGTTGGTGGAGAAAGAGATGCTCGGTGTTTAATATAGGAGGACAGATTTTGGGCAAGTTTTCGCGACTGGTAATCAAGCAAAAAAACATCGTGCTTTCTATTTTCCTAGGGCTATTTCTAGTCAGTGCACTATTGTCTACTCTGGTATCGGTTAACTATGATATGGTGGATTATCTGCCACAGGACGCGCAATCTACCGTGGCTATTTCGATTATGAAAGAAGAGTTTGGCAGTGATATACCCAACGCCAGGCTGATGCTAAAGAATGTTACTATACAGGAGACTATTAAATATAAAGAAAAAATTGCGGCTATACCTGGGGTTAAAGCGGTAAGTTGGCTGGATGATGTTATTGGCAAGGATACTCTGATGAGTACGCCACTGGATTTTTTAGATGTTTCTATTACTAAAAACTATTATAAAAATGATAATGCCTTATTAAGTCTAAGCATTGAAAGTGGCAAAGAATCATCGGTGGTGAACTCAATTTATGATCTGCTCGGCGAGCATGATGCCGTGGCGGGTGATGCGATCAATGCTGCATCTATACAGGGCATGGCAGTGTCCGAGGTCATAAACGCGATGGCTATCCTGCTCCCGATTATTCTGCTTATCCTTATCCTTTTTACCACCTCGTGGATAGAGCCGCTGTTATTCTTAGTTACCATTGGTGTTGCTGTGGTTATTAACATGGGCACTAATGTGTTTTTCGGTGAAGTATCATATGTAACAGAAACAGTAAGCCCGGTCCTACAGCTTGCCGTTTCGCTTGATTATGCCATTTTTCTGTTGCACAGCTTTAATGATTACCGCGCGTCTTGCGAGCCGGGAAAGGCTATGCAAAAAGCCATGAAACAGGCATTGCCAACGGTGGCGGCCAGCGCAGCCACGACAATGATCGGTTTTTCAGCTTTAATTTTTATGCGGTTCGGTATCGGAGCGGATTTAGGTATCATTCTGGTAAAAGGCGTTATTTTAAGTTTCTTATCCGTGATGATCTTTTTGCCCGCCTTAACCCTGATCACTTATAAGCTCATTGATAAAACCAAACATAGAAACCTGGTTCCTAGTTTCCATAAAGTCGGCCAAGGACTCATGAAAACAAGAATGTTGTTTCTGATATTGGCACTTATCATAGTGATTCCCAGCTTTCTGGCTCAAGCTAACACTGACTTTATGTATGGCATAGGCGGAGTATCCGCAAGTTCTCGCGCAGGGCAAGACGCAGTTTTGATTGATGCGGAATTTGGCAAGGAGAACTCGCTGGTGCTGCTGGTGGAAAAGGGAAATACGGGCCAGGAAGTCGAACTTTGTGATGAGCTTTCTTCTATACCCCATGTGACGAGCGTGGTCTCTTTTGTAACTGCTGTAGGTGCTGAGATACCGTCTAAGTATATTCCTAAAGAAATACTGGATCAATTTTACTCCAGGAATTACGCACGTATCATTTTATACACCAATAACCCCGAGGAGGGTGTGCAAACTTTCGATACTGTGCAATCGGTTATGGACGTTACTGCACGGCATTACAATACCTATTATATAATGGGGCAAAGTGCGATACTGTTTGATATGAAACGCATTATTGAGGTTGATACAGGTATTGTTAATATGGTGGCGATTTTCGGCATTTTCATGGTGCTGCTTTTGACGTTCCGCTCGCTGACCATACCAATATTTTTGGTTTTTACTATAAAAACAGCGATATGGATAAACCTTTCTTTTGCATATTTCACTGATAATAGTTTGAGTTTTATCGGTTATCTCATTATTAGTACGGTACAACTTGGTGCGACGGTTGATTATGCGATTCTTTTGACCCACAACTACTTAAAAGACAGGAAAAGCTTGCCCAAAAAAGCAGCGATGCTTAAAACGCTTTCTGATAACTTGGTAGCCATCCTCGTATCAGCCGGTATTCTTGCCACCGCAGGGTTTACGCTTGGTGCAACCTCTGGCAATCTGATTGTCTCTGAACTGGGAACCTTGCTCGGCAGGGGCACAATCTTGTCTTTTTTCATGGTGGTATGTGTATTGCCTGCCTTGCTTAATATATTCGACAAGGTAATTGAAAAAACCACCTTCAGAAATGATTTTTACATCGACAAAAAAGATAAAGTTGCTGGAGAGGAGTATTTAAAATGAAAAAATTATTATCTGTTTTTCTAAGCATCGTCCTCATGCTTTCGTTTACCTTACCCGCTTTGGCGGTGGGTACAGCTACGCAAAAAGAGGAGGTTGTTTATGGCATTTTAGCTTTGGACGGTAAGGTGCAGAGCATTTATGTGGTCAATAGCTTTATGGGGGGCATGATTACCGACTATGGTAATTATAGTGAGGTCAAGAACCTGACCTCCTCGGAAAAGCTGCAACAAAGAGGTGATATGATTACAATTAGCACCGCAAGCGATCCTTTTTATTACCAGGGAACACTAAAAGGAAAGGAATTGCCATGGAACATTGCTATAAAATACAAACTGGATGGAAAAGAAATAACAGCTTCCGAGCTTGCCGGCAAAAGCGGAGTACTTGCCATCGAATTGTCTATTATACAAAACAGATCTGCCCATCGCACCTTCAACGAAGACTATACGCTTCAGCTATCTCTGACCCTGGACACGGAAAAGTGTCGAAATATAGCATCCCCTAACGGGACAATTGCTAAGGCTGGTAAAAACAAGAAGATTATTCATACGGTCATGTCGGGGGAAGACGCCGATATCACGGTAAGCGCAAATGTCCAGGATTTTAGCATGAGCGGGATAGAGATAACTGCTATGCCGCTTTCCATGTCCATTGAAATGCCGGATCTCAAAAGTCTGACCAAAGATTTGGGCAGCTTATCGGACGCTGTAAACAGTTTGAATGACGGTGCCCAAAAGCTATCTGCAGGTATGGCTGAAGTCTATTCGGGGGCCCGGAAATTAGATGATGGGTCCTCGGATTTTGCTAATGGATTATCAGAACTCAGTGACAAGAACGAAGATCTGTTAAACGGGTCTGCGCAAATCAAAACGGCTTTGAATGATATTGTGAAGATGCTTGAAAAAGCAGAGGTTGAAGATGATTTAGGCGGACTTACTTCGCTTTCTGATGGGTTAAGGCAGTTGGCAGATGGAATAAATGAAATTGTCTATAGTATGAAAACCTTAAAAGAGGGATACACCTCTGCTTATTCTGCGATAAATTCAAGCATATCGGCTATACCCACTACCGATGTAGACACTGCTGCACTTTATGCAGCGGCCCATGGAGATGAAGAGTTGACTACCTCAATTGACCAGCTAAATGAGTATTATGTAGCAGCCAAAACAGTCAAAAGTACTTATGCAGGGTTACAGGAAGGCTTTGCATTGCTTGACAGCAGATTGGATATCCTATCTAGTTCTATCGGCACAATCGCGGAGAACCTCCGGGGAATGGCAAATGAAATAGAGCAAAGCTCAAGCAATATGGATCCCGCAGCACAAATCAAACAGCTGAAAGATGGACTATCCGAACTTTCAAAGTGCTATGATCAATTCCATGCAGGACTTGATGAATACACGGAGGGCGTTAGAAGCCTTGCAAGTGGGTATGGCCAAGTGGGTACAGGTATCAAATCACTGGCGGGCGGTATTGGCGAGTTAAATACCGGCGCTAAAAATCTATTTGAAGGCACAGGGAAACTAAACAAAGCGGTGGCCAATCTTCCTGATACCATACAGGCTAAAATGGACGAGTTCGCAAAAAAATATGATAAGACCGGTTTGGTGCCAGTCTCTTTTGTATCGGAAAAAAACACCAATGTTGCTCTGGTACAATTTGTGCTAAAAACTGCTCCCATAGAATTGCCGAAAGAGCCGCCACCCACTACTGCAAAGCCGGCAAAACTGACCTTGTGGCAGAAACTCATCAATTTGTTTAGGCAATAGACAAGGGGACGGTTCTATTGTCTATGGTTAAGCGAGATGGTATAATCAACTTTGGGTGATAGAAAATGGCAAGACATAAGAGAATAAAAAGCGAGAGCGGATATTATCATATTATGATGAGAGGAAACGAACGCAAGGAGATATTTATCGATGATGAAGATAAAATCCGACTTATTGAAACAATAGGTGAAAAGAAACAAAAAGAGCGGTTTTATCTACATGCATTCTGTTTGATGGATAACCATGTTCATCTAATGTTAAGCGAGGGGACAGAAGACATAGCAACAGTGATCAAGCGTATTGCTGTAAGCTACGTCTATTATTTTAATAAAAAGTATAAAAGAGTGGGACATTTGTTCCAGGATCGGTATCGGAGTGAAGTAGTAGAAGATGACCGTTATGTCCTAGCCCTGGCAAGGTATATTCATAATAATCCTGTCAAGGCAGGTCTGACAAAAACTGCAGGAGAATACCGGTGGAGCAGTTATTTATGTTATTTGGACGAAAAGCAATATCTAAACAAAGTCCTGGATAAAGAAATACTCCTGGCTATGTTTTCAGAAGATAAAGAGCAAGCAAAGAAATTATATATTGAGTTTATGAATAGAAACAACGACGATAAGTTCATAGATCTACAAGAAGAAAAGCAAATTATGGATGAGGAGGAAGCAAAGCTTTTATTTGAACAAATGTCCGCAGGACAGGATAACAACAAGGAGCTCATAAGAGAGTTTAAACAAAGGACCAACCTGTCGCTTCGCCAAATTGCGGCCATTACTGGGATGAATAAGGATAAGATTAATAAGTTCTTAAGGGATGTTTAGACAGAGGAACCGTCCCCGTGTCTGCTTACGCTAAGAGTCGTCCCGCTGTAACTTCTGGGACGACTCTTTTTTTCTATAGACGAAACTTCATTCTACAATTTCCCCGGAATGCTTAATATTGATATTTAAAAAACTAATTTAGTTAATAGTTCCTTTAATTGAGGTACACCTATCTCCTCTAGTTCATAACGGACCCTAACCGCAGGTTTCTCAATGCTCATCACCCGGCGCAGATCAATGGGGGTTCCGATAACTACCACTTCAGCCGGTGAATTATTAATGGTTTCTTCTAATTCCTGAATTTGATTTTTACTGTAACCCATAGCCGGAAGCAGTTTGGATAGATGATTATATTTATCAAAGGTCGTCTTTATGCTTCCTACAGCATACAGACGGGGATCTATTAAATCGCTGGCACCAAGTTTTTCAGCAGCTATTACCCCAGCACCATAAGCCATTCCCCCGTGTGTAAGGGTAGGTCCATCTTCCACCACTAGAACCCTCTTTCCCTTAATTAGTTCTGGCTCATCTACAGTGATGAGTGAATTAGCAAGAACAATTGCAGCTTTAGGATTATATTTCTCTATTGCGTCCTTAACTTCCTCTACTCCGGCAGGATCAGCAGAATCAATTTTATTAATAATAACCATATCTGCCATACGCAAATTAGTTTCACCTGGATGGTAGGTGGTTTCATGCCCTGCCCGGTGAGGATCAACGATTGCTATATGCAGATCTGACACATAGAAAGGTATATCATTATTTCCCCCATCCCAGAGGATTACATCAGCTTCTTCTTCAGCCTGCCGCAGAATAACTTCGTAATCAATACCAGCATAGACGACTATGCCGTTATCTATATGTGGCTCAAACTCCTCTCTTTCTTCTATGGTACATTGAAATCTGTCTAAATCTTCATAGGTTACAAAACGCATACAAATCTGTTCTTCCAGGTTGCCATAGGGCATAGGATGCCTTATTACGACCACCTTTTTGCCCAGTTCAGCAAGCTTTTCAGCAACATAACGAGTAGTCTGGCTTTTCCCGCTGCCTGTTCTTACGGCTGTTACCGCTACCACCGGGCATTTAGACTTTAACATAGTAGTTTTGGGTCCCATTAAACGGAAATCGGCTCCACATGCCATGACTAGAGAAGCCTGGTGCATTACGTATTCATGGGGAACATCACTATAGGCAAAAACAACTTGATCCGCATTAAACTTCTTAATTAATTCTGGCAATTCTTCTTCTGCATATATGGGAATGCCTTCCGGATATCTGCTTCCGGCTAGTGAAGGAGGATATACCCTACCTTCTATATCTGGAATTTGTGCAGCTGTGAAAGCAACTACCTGATAAGCCGGATTGTCCCGGAAATAGGTATTAAAATTGTGGAAATCTCTGCCTGCTGCGCCCATAATAATTACACGATCTGCTTTCATTAAAATCACCTCTTGCGTTATTTATAGTAGTCTGATTACCGGCCTAACCTGGCAAACAACGGTAAGGCCTTAATCAGGAACTGCTCTTAATATTTGTCTCAACTATCTATATTATCCCAGGAAAACACCTGAATATCCTGGCGTAGCCGCCATTCCAGGTGCCGGTAAAATTCAACTGCAGCCCTATTATCATTAAAAGTAAACAAATGGATTTTTTGAACTCCTAACTCCCTCAACTCAAAAAGCACATTATTAAGCAAAAGTTTACCAAAGCCCCTGCCCTGGTATTCTTGATGAACTGCCAGGTGGTATATATATCCCCGGCGGCCGTCAAATCCACCTAGAACGGTACCCACTAACACTTTATCAGCCTTTAGCACCAAACAGGTCGTAGGATTCCTTTTGATAAAGATTTCAAGCAATTCCTCTTCATCACTTTTACCTATAGCTAAGCCCGGGATGGCCTTCCATAATTCCAACATTAAACCTATGTCTGTTAATTTTGCTTTTTCCACCTGGAAGCTAACGGCCATTATTGATTCTCCCCCGTTTGCTTTTATAAAAATTACTGTCTTATTATAGCTCATCACAAAAAACAATTAAAATAATAATTATCAAACCAGGGGGACGGTTCCTGCGGTTGCGTGGTTTCCTGATCCTTGTTATTATAAAATAGAGGTGAGTGAGTATGCCACGAACAGCAAGAAGACGAAGCGCAAGCGGAATCTATCATATTGTCTTAAGAGGATCCAACCGACAGACCATTTTCGAGGATGAGGAAGATGCTATAAGATTCCTGGAGACTTTACAGGTATATAAAAATAAAAGTGGATATAATATGTATGCTTATTGTTTGATGGGTAATCACATTCACTTGCTGCTTAAGGAAGAGCAAGAAGAATTGGCGATAATTATGCGGCGTATCGGTGCCAGCTATGTGTATTGGTACAATTTGAAATATCAACGATGCGGGCATTTGTTTCAGGATAGATACAAAAGTGAAGCCGTTGAAGATGATAGATGTTTTTTAACGGTCTTAAGATATATACACCAGAACCCTGTAAAGGCTGGAATCGTGAAGGACATTGCTGCCTACAAATGGAGTAGTTATTCAGAATATACGGGAAATAGTAAAATGATCGATACCGATTTTACACTGAAGCTTTTTAATGACCACAAGGAGAAAGCAATTGCCAGTTTTGCGGAGTTTCATAAGGTAACGAGTGATGATATATGCTTGGATATAGATGAAAGCAGAAGGATATTAGATGCCGAGGCTATTAGTATAATTAAAAAAACATGCAGTGTCCGCCGATGTAAAGATGTTGAAAACATAGAAAAGGATAAAAGAGATAGATTTTTGAAAGTCTTGAAAGATGAGGGGCTCTCCACAAGACAGTTGGCTCGATTAACAGGAATTAGCAGAGCTATTGTTTTGAAGGCGTGATTCACAACCAGGGTCAAACCGCAAGAACCGTCCCCCTGGTTTTGAAAGGGGAAATGAAATGGGCCACAGGAAAGCATATGTTGAGTTAAGTGGATTTGAGGGAACAGTAAGCATTAATGAACCGGTTTTACGCTACCCTGCCAATCCAATACTGACCTGCCATGATGTTAATGAAGTATGGGGTGCTGATGGCCATTTATATACCTACACGGTACATAATGCAGGCATGGCAGAAGTGACCGCTGCCAATGGCCAAAATCAAACCATAATGCTTTTTCGTTCCCATATTGCTGATGGACGCAGTGTTATAGGTAAAGCGGTAAGCGACAACGGCTTGAATGGTTGGAGGGTTGACCCCAGACCATTTTTATTACCGGCCAGCGAGAATGATGAATATGCTCAAGGTGTCGATATCAACTCTGTTATTGAATCTGAGGCCGGCGGGGTGGAAGATGTTCGGGTTAATCCGCTTGGGAACGACCTATATGTATTGACTTACAGTGCATACCACGCACAGATTCCTGATCGAGTCAAGGTTATGATAGCCGTAACCAAGGACTTTAAAACGATTGTTCGCTATGGTCCGATTTCTGAACAGGATATGCGCAATGTGGTCATATTTCCTGAAGCGGATAGCAATAAAAAATGGAGAGCCTTGCTGCGTCTAAACGATAAAGGAATGGAACTCTCCGGCAGCGGTCACATCGGTGGCTCATTCGGAGAAATATGCGCAGCCTACGCACCCAGTCCTACCGGACCATGGGAGATCGCTGATGTAATCATAAGAAGCGGCCACGGGCCGAGTGCATTCCAGGCTAAGATCGGACCAGGTGCCCCGCCTATCAGAACTAGATATGGATGGCTGAATATCTTTCACGGGGTGCGTTCAACCATGGCGGGCAATCCTTATACCCTGGGGGTGGCATTCCATGACCTGGAAGACCCAGGCAATGCAAGTAAAATTCGTATTAGTGCCAAACCTATATTGATGCCCAGTGCAAGTGACTGTTTAGTAAGAGAGACTGATTATGTCCACGTTCCTAATGTGGTATTCAGCTGCGGTGCATTAACTGCCCAGGACGATACGCTAGCCATATATTATGGCGGCAATGATACCGTTATGAATGTCGGCCTGGCCAACATACGGATTTTAAATGAGATGTGTGACCTTTTCCGTCTCAATCCATTGACCGGGAAACATCTATATTCGCTATAAAAGGCGACCCTGGACCTTCCACTGCTCTTCAATCCAGTCTTTTAGAACCACAGCATTATTATGCTTCACATCCTTTGCTCCATATAGTAAAGTAACATTGCTCTTTTCGATTTTTTCGCCTACAAGTTTGGCAAATTCATGAGCATCAGCGTTTTGTTCCAATTCTGCCAGATATTTATTTTTAAAATCCGCCATTTTCGCAGGATCATGATTAAAAAACTTGCGCGTTTCAGTTGATGGAGCAATTAGCTTGTTCCAATCATCCAGTTTAGCTTCTTCTTTACTTATTCCTCGTGGCCATAGACGATCAACCAAGATGCGATAGCCGTCTTTTGAATCTGCTTCTTCATATATTCTCTTTATCAATAAATCAAACATCTAAAACACCTCCACATTTTAACCATTTGTTTTAGGAAATAATTTTTCCTCTTCCCTCACCAGGGGTTACATATAGTTTAATGCTATATAAGGATATTATGAAATATAAATCCAATAATAATGTAGTATATTCTTGTAAATACCATGTAGTTTGGTGTCTTAAGTATAGGCGTAAAGTTCTAATCGACGGAGTTGATGTTCGTTTAAAGGATTTGATTATTAAAACATGTGTTGAACATCAAGCAAAAATCCTAGAATTAGAAGTTATGCCCGACCAGGTTCATTTATTGAAATAGACTAACAATATGGTATTCAACGATTAATTAAGCAAATCATGCCTTCACGCAATCGCTGGCTTAGTAAATATTTGAACCCAGTTCACAATTGTAAAAATAACAGATCCTAGTCATTGACAAAACACGGTCATGTGGTATGCTTATTTATAATTCAAAATTCCCAAAGGCATTGACGGAGAGAGTACGTTTCAGCCGAACATCTCAGCGAACCAGGGATGGTGTGAGCCCGGTGGCAGTAGACTGAACCCGAAAATCACTCCTGAGCTGCGGACCGAACGATTAATCCAGTAGGCTCCGACGGGTTCCCCCGTCATCGGGAACACATATGATGGTATGTTGGTATTAATGGGTGGTATAGCGAATGTCTTTTAAGGCTTTCGTCCCGTAAAGGGACGAAAGCCTTTTTACTTTGAAATAATATAGAAATGCCATACTTATGGCATTTGTTAAGGAACAAAGTACTGCTAGGCGTGCGCTAAGGGGACAGATTCGGCGCGCCTATCTTGGGCAGACAGGGGGACGGTTCTTCTGTCTGCCAGACAGCTTATTCGGCAGCAGACAGGAGAACCGTCCGAGACCACTGAAGAAGTAGCTTTTTAAACCGCTTGGATGTCAGACCCGACCCAAGCGGGCCGGATAATGAATAAACAACAGTATAAACCGTGCAGAAAATAAGAGTTTAATCCATTTAGAGCGGATACCAGCTTGGCTATCCGCTTTAGATTCACCGCTAGGGCCGTTAGTTTGGCCTGAATGCGAATACTTCGTAGACCGTAGCCTTGGGCTCGGTCTAGTCCGTGGAAGCGTTTTAACTCTGCATTTTTGGGTTCGATTTTAGCTCGCTTTCGGTATTCCTCAAGAAATTCCGGGGTTTTGGCTCTTTGGCTGTACTCATATAGTTCAGGAGTATTTATACTGATGGCAAGAACTCTAGCTATCCTCGTGCTCTTACCTATGCATTCAGCTCGACGAGGGCAATTTCGGCAGTGCTCACGTTCAAAGCTATATTCCAAAAACTGTTTCTTTTTGCCATTTTGTTTACGGGTTTTGAGGACCATTTTTACCGTTTCGTTTCCCATAACACAGAACCATTGATCGCTGTCTTTGTTGTAGCTGAACAGTTCCTCATTGATTTTGTATGCACTGGCGCTTACCGGGATATAGGCTAAAGCTTCTTTTGCTTTGATCTGATTAAGGATATCAGGACGGAAATATGCTTTATCCCCATACACTCCAGTCAACTTCAGCCCTGATTGCAAGGTTTCTTCCAGATGATTATTAAATCTTGAGCCATCAACATAGGAACCGGGTTCTACAATCATGCTGGTGATCAAACTGCCGTCAATCGTTTGACAGAATTCTGCCTTGTAGCCGTAAAACGATTGGGTCTTGCTTTTGTAGCCTACCCGGGCGTCTTTGTCCACCAGTGAACGTATGCCTTTTTGTTCGATGAACAGGTCGCTTGCTAAGATTTCCTGAGCTTCCTTAGTTGCTTGAATAACTTCCTCTGAGTTTTCGTCACCAGTTTGTTCTATCAGCTTTTCCAGATAATCCTTCATTACTTGCTTGGCTACAACATGGTCTTCTATTTGCGTGTAATCCGGTATTTCATATTCGTCCTGCCCCATGCTCTTAAATATATTTTTAGCCAAGTGTTTCATAATGCGCTCGGGTACTTTTTTGATGGTGTTTGCTTCAATGTGAGTGGTATCTATGGCAATGCCATTGTTGCTTTTGATTATGCCTTTTTCTACACATTGCCGTACTATTTCGGTAATGATCGCGTC
The DNA here is from genome assembly GCA_964531295.1 of uncultured Syntrophomonas sp. Taxonomy (GTDB): domain Bacteria; phylum Bacillota; class Syntrophomonadia; order Syntrophomonadales; family Syntrophomonadaceae; genus JAAYJK01. The sequence continues at coordinate 508 of CAZHHJ010000052.1, read as the reverse complement.
CATACTAATATCCTTTAAGCGCTGGGTACGGAATTTGGTCAGCAGGCTGGTTTCAGGCAACGGATCTTCAGGGTTAAGTCCTACAAACCATTTGTAAGCCAGGTTTACGCTCAAATCCTGTATTAATTGTTCATCAGATAGGTTGTATAGGTATTTTAATATCTGTATTCTCAGCATCATTTCCGGTTCTTTAGCAGGCCTGCCGAAATTCTTGCAATACCTATCTGCTAACAGTTCATTGATAAAACTCAGAGATATTGCGGAATCTATCTGTTTCAGGATGTGATTATCAGGTATCATTTTGTATAATGCGTTATAGAAGCTATCTTGTTTAAAGGTGTTTATCACTAACATAAAAGGCATACTCCCTTCGGGTGATTTTGTTGGACTAACTTAATTTTACTATATGAGGGCATGCTTTTTATGTTTTTATTGGACTTTTTCAGTGGTCTCGGACGGTTCTTGTGGTCATCTAAAGCTGAGTGACCACAAGAACCGTCCCCCTGGT
>CAZHHJ010000051.1:0-13904 GCA_964531295.1 uncultured Syntrophomonas sp. | reverse complement strand
GCTGCGGCTCCATCTCCGAAATGATTTTCATAAGGACCAGCCGAATATCCCAAACGGCATTCGCCTGTCACCACCATGGTATTCAAACCCTGTTGGGCCGCATCCAGCCCGGCCAGAATAGCCGAGGACCCCGCCCGCAAAGAATCGCAAAAATCCGCAGTCCTTATATCCAGCCTGGTATCCAATACCCCGGCAATGGTAGCAGCACTTTGTTTTTCTTTATAAGGAGCGGTTGTAGTGGCAAAGTACACTGCATCAATGCTCTTGCTATCCAAGTTGGCGCTGCAGTCCAGGGCCGCCATCGCCCCCATGGTAATACTGTCTTCATCATAGTTAGCTACTGCCTTTTCGCCTTTGGGAACTGGTGATCCAAACGTATCCTTGATATGGGCTCGGTTTAGGCGGTTATAGGGAACATATGCTCCGAAACCAATAATTCCAACCATTCTTGCTAACCTCCTCTTCTATTGTTTGAAAATGCCAGAAAGGGGCCGAAAGATTCGAGTAGTGCTGCCAGTAATCCAAGTCCAGTGATATATGTCAGCCCCCCTTATCTTACCTGTTATTCATTTCATCGTTATTTAACGGAATAGTCATAAAAACCTTTGCCGGTTTTAATTCCATAGTGCCCGGCCCGGACCTTGTTTTTCAATGCCTGGGCCGGCCTGAATTTGGGATCTCCAAACTCTTTGTAAAAGTATTCGACTACATTCAACAGCACATCTATTCCTACTAGATCACATAAGGCCAGGGGCCCGATAGGCATATTGGCCCCTAGTTTCATAGCCTCATCGATTGCTTCTACTGAAGCTACCCCTTCATCATAAGCATGTGCAGCATCATTCAAATAAGGCACCAGGATACGGTTGACAATGAAACCAGGTGCTTCTTTAGCCGGAATCGGAGTTTTGCCAATCACCCGGCAAGTTTCGGTGGCCAGAGCAATGGTCTCGGGAGTGGTTTCTACCCCTGGTATTACTTCTACCAGTTTCATTACTGGAACTGGATTGAAGAAGTGCATTCCTACCATCTTCTCTGGCCGGCCGCTGGCTACCCCAATCTCTGTAATACTGAAGCCGGAAGTGTTAGAGGCAAAAACCGTATCAGGTGAACAGATCTCGTTTAATTCCTTAAAAACTTTTTTCTTGATATCAATGTTTTCCACGATCACTTCAATGAGCAGGTCACAATCTTTTAAATCTTCATTACTGCAGCTGATAGATATATTTTCCAGGTATTTCCGCATTTCTTCTGCAGTGAGTTTCACTTTGGAAACAGATCTTTCCCAATTTTTTTTCATGCCTGCCAGGGCCTTTTCTACATACTTCTGGTCAATGTCAACCAGGATTACCTGCAGACCAGCTTGCGCTCCGACCTGGGCAATTCCTGCTCCCATGGTGCCTGCTCCCAGTACACCGAGTTTATTGATCGTCATATCTTTACCCCTTTCTTCTACAACAGGCCCTTTTTCTTCATCAGTTTGGTCATGGGCCAATAGCTGTCTTCAAACATCTTCATAAAGGCTTCGAAGTCACCGGCCAGGACTTGTCGGCCATTCCCTAGATATACCTTAAGCGGGTCCAGGGTACGCATGATCATCACCTGCTCCTCGGTAGGGGGTTCAGTTTCTATTAAATTGGGAGATACGGCCAGATCCCACTGGACGCAGCGTTTGAGATCCTCCAGTTGGACTCCGGGGTGGATTTTTTCCAGATACATCTCCCGGGTTTCATCATCAAAGCGATATACACCCATGGTAGTGACTGCCACATGGGGGCCTCCCCCCATCAGACCGGCTTTTTCCCGGGCCCCGGGACCATCCAGATGCCCGGGAGAAGTAATATAGTCAACTTTATTTACGAAGTTACGGCCATCCTGACGCATCATGATGATGGTGCGATTGGCGGACGAGGACAGGTCGTTAGCGCCTCCGCTACCGGCCAGACGTACTTTGAGATTATTATAATCCCCGATGCAGGTGGAGTTCAGATTGCCGTATTTATCTATCTGAGCCCCGCTGATGCAGGCGGCATCAACAAAACCAGCCTGCTGGGCACCCATTACCTCGCGCTGGTTACCAGTATAATAAGCCCTTTCATTGTTTACTGCACAATCCACGCACATAGGTAGTCTTCTGGGTGATGGACCCACCGCCCCGTATTCGACCATCATATTGAATTTGGGGGCGTGGGTGAACTTAGCTACGGTAGCTGCCATCAAGGGCATTCCTACCCCAATGAAGACTAGTTCCCCATCATTTATTTCCCGGGCTACGGAAGCGGCCATCAATTCAGGCAGAGAATAATCTTTTGCATACTCAGCCATTAATATCACCTCACCTCTCCAAATTTCTGATATTTACCTTCACTGAGTCTCAAGCGGTTGAGCCGGCCATAACCCACCAACTCACAGTACTCATTCCAGTCTTTAGTACCATGGATATATTTATCAGACCAGGCATCGAAACCTTCCTTGGTAGCAAATTGACGGTAAGCATCCAGTCCAAAGGCTAAATCGTGATGGTAATAGAAGTTGGATTCCCGCCAGTGAGCTCCAAAGGGTGCCTGTACTATGGCATCCACGTAATAATAGGGAATTACGGTAAGATTGGGCATGCGGCGGATCTCGGCTGTGGTTACGATCTCTTCCACACTGACTATGACCCGTTTGGAAGCCCGGGCCAGCAGGTCGGTATTGCCATACAAGCCATAACATTGAACATTGCCGATTTCATCTGCCCGGGCACAATGCATAATGCCTACGTCCGGGGCGGCCGCAGGAACCAGGGCTACTGGTTTACCACTATAGGGGTCATCTATAACCTTAATGCAGGGATTATTCTTGATAATATCAGAACCTAATTGGGATTTAACCGGCATAAAATCCAACCCCATGGAAGCTGCTTCCCACCTCATGCAACATCCGTAGTTACTGTAATCTTCCACTTCCAGGGGACGGGGAATCCCATTTTCCACGGCCCGCCGGAAAACTTTGTCTTCCCCTTCGATGCCTCCCCAGTTATAAGCCATCTCAATTCTACTTACTAACCCGGAACCTATAATGGCGGAAGACATTCCTATTTGACTGGTGATACCCAGACTGAGGTTCTTTATCCTATCCCTCTGCCGGACTATTTCCCATATTAATGCCGCCGGGGCAGCGCTAACCGACATACCTAGATAGCAGCCATCCTGGACAAATTTGCTGATAGCTTCCTTGGCCGTCATTATTTTATAAGTTGGCGGTTTAGCTCTTCCCTCCCGAATGGGAATAGGTTCAAACTTCATACAATACTCCTCCTTCACTTATATTCATATATATATCTAGGAAAGAACGTCTTTCGCGATGATTACCCGCTGTATTTGCGAGGTGCCTTCGAAAATCTGCAATATCTTGGCATCGCGCATCATTTTTTCCACCGGATAGTCTCGGCAGAATCCATATCCACCCAGTACTTGCACTGCATCAGTGGTAACCTTCATGGCCATATCTGCTGCATAGCATTTGCATATTGCTGACAGTTCGGCTGCCATCAAACCTTCATCCAAGAGCCAGGCCGCTTTCTGCCATAATAGACGCGATGCTTCAATTTCCATGGCCATATCTGCCAGTATGAATTGAATGGCCTGAAAACTGGCAATAGGTTTGCCAAAGGCCTTCCTTTCCTTAGCATAATCCCTAGCAAATTCAAATGCTCCGCTAGCCACTCCTACGGACGCTGATGCGATAAATGGACGAGAAGAATTAAAGGACTTCATGGCCAGCTTAAATCCATCTCCTTCTTCTCCTACCAGCCACTTTTTGTGTACTTTTACATTGTCAAAAATAATTTCCGAGGTTTCGGAACAACGCATGCCCATTTTATGTTCGCTTTTTCCAAAAGACACTCCCTCGGTGCTGGTGTCTACGATGAAAAAGGACTGGCCCCGATGACCTTTGCTCTTATCATGGGTAGCCAGGACGCATAATTGAGAAGCATGTCTACCATTGGTAATGAAGCATTTAGTTCCATTTAAAATGTAATAATCTCCATCTTTCTTTGCTGAAGTGGATACTCCGGCCACATCAGAACCTGCACCAGGTTCGGTTACGGCATAGGCGGCCAGTTTTCCCTCATCACAAATTCTTGGATACCACCAGTCCCACTGCTCTTCATTGCCGCCATAGAGAATTGGTTCCGAAGCCAGCATATTGACCAGGGGGGTAATGCCTATTCCTAAACATGCTTTGCATATTTCTTCACAGACCATACAAAGAGTTACATTCCCAAAAGTCATGCCATTGTATTTCTCCGGTGCATTCATGCAGAAAATTCCCAGTTCATGCATTTTCTTAACTTCCGGCCATGGAAATCCTTCTGATTCATCATAATCATGTCTTACTGGAATAATTTCATTTTCTGCAAACTTGCGTACCGTTCGCTGTAAGGCCAGCTGGTCTTCGTTGTAAGTAAAGCCAAAACTCAAATCTATCCCTCCTCCTTTTCGATTAACTCTAAACCATCTGCATCTTTCTCTTCCATCAGCCTCCTTCCCTACAGTGTTGATTAACTATATAGCAATATCTGTGCCAGAAAAAAATAAGAGCCCGAACCCTTGTAAACAAGGTATTCTTGCTCCATAGCGATTATTCTATTTCTGATTATTTTTGGCACTTATACCATAATTTTTTAAAAGTTCGCTTGGGCCTGCTTGCAGGTGCTGGCAGAAATAACACTGCGGAGGCAAAATTGCCAGTCGCCTGAGCGATTATGGCAGAAACGCCATAATTAATTAATAGAATATTGTTTTTTTATACATATCCCATATTTTCTTAATTTTCTATACAAGGAGGAAGGGTCTATATCCAGCTGTCGGGCGACTGCTGGAACATCAAATTGGGAATTAATTAACTTTTGGGCCAGCAGTTTTTTCTCGTATTCTTCCATGCTATTTTTCAAACTTTTGTTTTCGGACAAATTGATACCATCAAATTCATCCTCAGGTATGTTGATGTGTCGGGATGATACTTTTCTAGCTCTCTCCATTTCAGCGACAATCAGGCTTCTTTCCAATATATTTTCCAGCTCCCTGACATTGCCAGGCCAGGCATATTTACACAATACCTGCAGGGCTTGATCATCGATTTTCCTTTCCGCAATATTCAGGCGCCTACTTAAATTACTGATTATCTGCGGTGTTATCAGACGGATGTCTGCAACTCGTTCTCTTAAGGGCGGTATTTTAATATGCACCACATTTAAGCGATAATATAAATCCTGCCGGAAGGTGCCAGCCCTCACCATCTTCTCCAGATCTCGATTGGTAGCGGCAAGCACCCTAACATTTATTTTAGTGGGATGCACACTCCCCAATCTTTCTACTACCCCATCCTGTAGTACGAACAAGAGCTTGCTCTGCATGTTCAGCGGCATTTCGGCTATCTCATCCAGAAATATGGTACCCTTATCAGCCAGTTCAAATTTCCCTAGCTTTCCACCTTTTTTTGCTCCGGTGTAGGCCCCTTCTTCATAACCAAACAATTCAGATTCCAACAAGTTTTCCGGGATGGCGGCACAGTTGACCCGGATAAAAGGCCTTTGACTGCGCCGACTGCCATTGTGTATGGCATGAGCAAACAGTTCCTTGCCAGTGCCGCTTTCGCCGGTGATAAGCACCGTTGTCAAGGGATGTTTGGCTACCTGCTGAGCCAGAGTTATGATATCCTGCATGACTTTGCTTTCACAGTGAATATCCTCAAAAGTATGGCTGGCACTGTGTAATCTATCTATCTCATCTTTATACATATTGAGATTGGCTAAGATCTCCTCCAATATATTTTTACCATCCCATACATTTAAAAACATGGTGTAACCGAATACTGCGATAACCTTACCCTCTGCAAAAATAGGTAGGGCGGTTCCCAGTGTATGGTGCCCATTAACAATCCATTCATAGCCTACCTTAGCTTTGCCGGTCTGCAGGGTAATATAAGCCCGGCTATGGGGGGTGACTTCCAGGACATGTCTGCCCACCACTTGATCCCGGGGCAGATTTAGAATTCCCAGGTAAGTTTCATTAGTATATCGTATGATCCCTGCCTCATCTATAAATATTACTGCCATATAACGATTCTGTTCAAATAATAGGTCCAGCATTTCCCAGTTATATATAAGATCACCCCATTTTCTTGCCAGTACTGCTTTTACCGGAATTAGCGTATCCCTATAAAACTGCGAGCTCCTAAAAATACTGCTCTCGCTATAATTGCTATTTCGGACAGAAACTATATTTTGCCAGCTATTACTTCAAGAAATTGGTCATTAAGTCCTGGCCTGCGATCGTCAATTTCACTATACAAGCCAAGTTATCTACAAATTATATATGGAAAAGATCATTGTATTCTATATGTTACCATTATATACGAGCCGGTCCCCTTTATCATTAACTTTTGTTTACTCTATTCCTTAAAGAAGAGAGGCACGACCCCAGTCCTAAACAGGATCTTGAAGTCGTGCACAAACATTAAGAGGGTTATATTAAAGGGGGTCATGATTTATGGTAAGAAGATGCCCTCTGGGTCCACTGTATTGTACAATAAGTCAATATCTTGGACCGTAGGCGGTTCTGTCTCACCTTTGCACCGGGAAATATTCAGGTCAAAATCACAATTTTCTTTGACCTGTTCAGCGGTATAGCCCGGGTGCACAGTATCCAGATACATTTCACCATTTTCATCAAAGCGGAAAACTCCCATATTGGTGATTACAGCGGAAGGTCCACCCTTGAAGAATTTCCCGTAAATTTCCTGTCTGGTAACGATTTCGCCAGATGGCCATTTAGGCAGACGCCATCCCGGCGAAGTTATATAATCAACTTTCTCTTTAAAACGCCGTTTTTCCTGAACCATTATAAATACAGTCCTCTTGGCCAGTGAATTGATATCAGGGTTTCCGCCGCTGCCGGTAAATCTCTTGCTGGGGGCTGCATAGTCACCGACTACGGTAGTATTTACATTGCCGTATTTGTCGATTTCGGCTCCGCCCAGAAATGCCAGATCAACATAGCCACAGTGGAGCTGTCCGTAAAATGCTTCGGTTAGACCAGCTGCCATAGAAGATTGGTAAGCACAGCGGGAATCTCCTACCGAGGTAGGCAGGTCTATAGGTCTTCCATCTATACTACCTGCTTCATAAATACAAGCGGCTTCAGGAGCATTGGTCAGCTGAGCAAGAGCTATAGCCAGCATTGGTAGTCCGGTACCTGCGAAAACAACGTCGCCATCATTTACTTCCCTAGCTGCTGCAACCGCCAGAAGGTCAATTCCCTTATAATCTTTAGCATATTCCTTTGTTGCGGTCATTATCTCGACCCCCTTTTCATGGTAGTTGAGTAACCCAGGACAGAATTAGCCCTCAGATTTTCCAGTCGGTTGACTCCCAGTTTTTGCAAGTACTCTTCATGACTGTCCACACCAAATATCCATTCTGCGGCCCATTTGTCATAGGCATCTTTGCTCTTGGAGGCTGTATAGAACTGGCGGATAAAATCGGCATCAACATCATAGAAGAACTGGGAACCAGTGGGATGTGCAGCCCATGGACATTCAACTACATAATCAATGGCGTAACCGGTAGCTATATTCTTTTCCGGTTCCTGCCTGAGATAGCTGTCCGGCACTATTTCCTCAGCAAGTACTATGACTTTATCAGCAGCTTTGATGACTTCCTGGTCCACATAGGTCTGCCCCAGAACCCTAACGGTTCCTTCGTCACCCACCTGGGATGCATATACCAATGCCCAGTTTGGATTGGCTGCCGGCATCAGAAGGAGTTCACCCATATTATACATAGGATCCTGGATAGTATCATATTTCTTGAGGGGTATTTTGGGATTGGATCCATCTCTTAGGCCGGCTTTGCCCAGCATGTCAAATCTGGGATTGAGTATGTCGGTCCCCATTGACAAAGCGGTAGGGAAAAAGGGTAGGCCGTAAGCTCCTGCCAATAACCGTGCTACAACATGAGCATGACTATAATCTTCCACCAATATGGTGCCTTCTACCTGTCCACGAGCAATAACTTCCCCAAGTTTGCCGTAAAGCTCATGTCCAACCCAGCAGGATTCCCACATCTTGACAGCTCCGGCTCCAGCCAGAACTTCAGTATGAGTTCCCCCCTGAACTTCGAATAGATGAAAATCTTTTTTGCCCTGACGTACTAATTCATAAATGAGCGCCATGGGACGACGCCAGATGGTAAATCCGCTAAAGGATAACATATCACCATCCTGAACCAAGTTCCCAGCTTCTTTCAAGCTTATTCTCTGTGGTTTTCCCATTCTCGAACCTCCTCCTCCATTTAATTACCTCGCCTTACTCATTGTTGCAACTTGTTGCAAGTACTTTTTGCTATAGAACAGCCTTATCTAAGGACTTTTTCCGGGAAACTTCAAGAAGTTTCCCGGAAATCTTATTCTTTACCACTTGCCTATAACTTCTCTGCCTATGATCATCCTCTGGATCTGATTGGATCCTTCATAGATCTGGGTAATCTTAACATCTCGCATCATACGCTCAACCGGAAATTCACTGCAGTAGCCATAACCACCCATGAGCTGTACGCAGTTAGTGCAAACTTCCATACCGGTATCAGTAGCAAACTTCTTGCCCATGGAGGCCTGAGCATTATGGGGCAGTCCATTGTCTTTCAGCCAAGCTGCCCGGTATATTAGCATCTGGGCTGCATCCAGAGCAGTAGCCATATCAGCCACCATAAACTGCACTCCCTGGTTAGCTGCCAACGGTTTGCCAAACTGCTGTCTTTCTTTAATATAGTTGATGGTATAATCCAAGGCTCCTTCACCAATACCTAGTCCCTGCGCACCTATGGTGATACGGCCGCCGGCTAACAAGCCCATAGCTACCGAGAAGCCGTCATTGATTTCGCCCAGCACATTTTCTTTAGGGACTTTAACATCCTCAAAGTACAACTCCACCGTTGGTGAACCACTCATACCCATCTTCGCCACCGGTTTACTCATGGTAAATCCGGGGGTGTCTTTTTCAATGATCAGACAGGTTATTCCCCGGCCAGATGGCTGGGTCGAATCACTTTTAACAAAAGTGCAATAAGTGGTAGCTACCCCGCCATTGGTGATGAATATCTTGCTTCCGTTGACCAGGAAGTGATCACCTTTGTCTTCAGCCTTACATTTGAGTGAAGCTGCATCAGAACCAGCATTAGGTTCGGTAAGAGCATAAGCTCCAACAATTTCACCGGTAGCCAGAGCCCGCAGATACTTTTCTTTCAATCTCTGGCTGCCATATAAATAAGTACTCATACATCCCAGACCGGTGTGAACACTCATTATAACTGCAGTAGATGCGCAGCACTTGGCTAACTCTTCTACAAATATAGCAAAGTCCAGGTAGGAAGCTCCTGCTCCACCCCATTCTTCGGGGATCGGCAGTCCGGTCAGGCCCAGGTCGGCCATTTTCTTAAAATTGGCCATGGGAAATTCGTGGGTTTTATCCAACTCCGCTGCCAGCGGCTCTACTTCATTCTTGGCAAATTTACGGAACATATCTCGCATCATTAATGACTCTTCGCTTAAACTAAAATCCATAAAATTTCATCTCCCTAATTTCTATTTCCCTATAAAGTTGGCTTTTCTTTTCTCAACAAAAGCCGCCATGCCTTCTTTTTGATCAAGAGTGGCAAAACATAAGCCGAATAAATCTGCCTCAATGCTCATAGCCCGATCTATATCAGTCTGCATACCTTCATTAACCGCTACTTTGCAGAACCTCACTGAGCATTGACCCTTAGCAGCAATTCTCTTGGCTATTCCTTTGACAAAGTCCATCAGGTCTTCTTTAGCAACCACCTGATCAACCAGCCCGATTCTCAATGCTTCCATAGCATCTATGGTATCAGCGGTGTACAAGAGCAACTTGGCCATACCGGGTCCAACGATGCGAGGTAAACGCTGGGTTCCACCGAAACCCGGGGTAACCCCCAATCCAACTTCAGGCTGACCAAATTTACCCTTTTCTGAGCTTATGCGGATGTCACAGGCCATAGCCAGTTCACATCCGCCACCCAGGCAGAATCCATTTACTGCTGCGATAACTGGTTTTTCCATGGACTCTATCAGCCGGAATACAGACTGTCCCAGTAGACCGAATTCCCGTCCTTCCAGGGCATTGATATTGAGCATGAAGCTAATATCCGCTCCCGCCACGAACGACTTGTCTCCCGAACCGGTAATGATCAGCACATCGATAGATTCATCATCTCGAACATTTTCTACCGCGGCCTTGATCTCGAGCAAGGTGTCTTTATTCAGCGCATTTAAGGCTTTAGGCCGGTTAACACTCAAAACCGCTACCCGGTTTTCCTTTTCCAGTAATATATTAGTAAATTCCACCTTTACTCCTCCTTCTTACAGTAAATATGCCTGTGTGTCTTTATTTGTAGTCAAATATCCCTTTGCCAGTTTTCCGGCCCAGCCAGCCCGCATGAACATACTGTTTGAGCAGTGGAGAAGGACGGTATTTGGGATCCCCATAGCCTTCATACATTACATTAAGGATAGACAGAATGGTGTCCAGTCCGATCAAGTCAGCCAGTTCACATGGTCCCATAGGATGGTTCATCCCCAGCTTCATTATGTTGTCGATGTTTTCGGCCGGAGCTACCCCTTCATAGAGTTCCCACAGAGCTTCATTGATCATCACCTGCAGCACCCGGTTAGATATGAAACCAGGTACGTCTTTACACCATACTGGAACTTTGCCCATTTTTATGGAAGCTTCTTCTACTATCTGGTATACCTCATCAGTAGTAGCCAGACCCCGGATTACTTCCACCAACTTCATTACCGGAACCGGATTCATAAAATGCATGCCGATAACCTTATCCGGACGCTTGGTAACTGCTGCAATTTGAGTAATAGGCAGGGAGGAAGTATTACTGGCCAGAATAGCATGAGGAGGTGCTACGCTGTCCAATTCCTTAAATACTTTTTCTTTAATAGCAAAATTTTCCACGATAGCCTCTATTACGAGGTCGCAATCGGCCGCATCCTGCAGGCTTACTGACGGTTTAATACGTCCCAATATGGCGGATTTTTCATCCTCAGTCATTCTCCCTTTAGATACATTGCGGGACAGATTTTTGTCTATTACCGCGATGCCCTTATTAACCAGATCCATGTTTATATCATATTGAATGGTTTCCCAACCAGTCTGAGCAGAAACTTGCGCGATTCCTCCGCCCATCTGACCGGCTCCAATAACCATAACTTTCTTTATTTCCACCACAATTCGCCTCCTATCTTTTACTTGGCATGAAATATTCTTCTATGCTTCAACCTTGATGAGCATAGCATCGCCCTGAGCATGGCCAGCACAAATTCCACATACTCCGATTCCTCCGCCCCGACGGCGCAGTTCATAAGCAAGGGTCATAACTATTCTAGCCCCGGTTGCTCCGATGGGATGACCGTAAGCTATGGCACTGCCATTTACATTGACTTTTTCAACCATTTCTTCTTTGCTCATTCCCAGAACGGCCCCGGCACTTACCAGAACCACCGCAGCGAAAGCTTCATTGATTTCTATCAGGTCCACATCCTTGTAGGTCAAGCCGTTTTGATCCAGTACCTTCTTAATGGAAAGACCAGGCACGGTAGCGATATCCTTGGTGGGCTGTGATACTTCTGCGTAATCCAAAATGGTGAACAACGGTTTCATACCTAGTTCATCAGCTTTTTCCCGGCTCATTAACAAACATACATCGCCACCGTCATTTACGCCAGGAGCATTGCCAGCGGTTACACTGCCCGGTTGTCCAGTAACCGTGCTCTTATGATTGAATACCGGCGGAAGTTTTTGCAGACCTTCCATAGTAGTCTGGGGTCTGGGTCCCTGGTCTTTATCAAATACTTCTTTGCCTCTATTTATTTCTACCGGGAAGATCTCATCATCCAATCTTCCTGCTGACATAGCGTCAACCGCTCTCATCTGGGAAAGGTAACCCCAATCGTCATTATCCTGACGGGTAAATCCGAATTCATCGGATGTTTCTGAGCCATGGATAGCCATATGACGGTCATAAAAAGCATCCCACAGGCCATCATAAACCATCAAGTCCACACAGGGGGTATTGAGCAGGCCCATCCGTTGTCCAGATCTCATCTTAGGCAGTGAATAAGGGCAATTGCTCATGCTTTCCTGCCCTCCGGCTATTACTATGTCTGCTTTGCCCAGCATAATGGCTTGAACTCCCAGATCAACAGTTTTGATACCGGAAGAACAGACTTTGTTGACAGATATACAAGGAACTGCTTCTGGCAGCCCAGCCAGGATAGTAGCCTGACGTCCGGGGATCTGACCGTTTCCGGCCGGCACTACTTGACCCATATATACATAATCAACATCTTCCGGTTTGACCTTGCCATTGGTTCTTCTCAAGACTTCCTTTATAGCTAGGGCACCCAATTGTGGAGCATCATATTCTTTTAATTTCCCACCCACTACTCCATAAGGGGTACGGCATGCTTCAACACATACAACTTCTTTGAAATTCTTGTATACGTTACCAACATTTCTGCCCATACCTTCATACGTACATTTTCTTTCACCAAAACCGGTTACGGCGATTTTCTTTGGATAATCGGATCTTTTCATATCTAGTTTTTGAACATAATCTGACATTGTTAATCCTCCTCTTTTTTCTAAAAATGGAACTCTGTTGTGCAAAATGTCAGCGTCTCTCAGGCTTGCAAACCCGAAAATGCTGGCTGGTAGTTATTGACCTTCCACCTCCTCCCAAGTAAAAACCCCACCTGATTATAATCAAATAATCTTGTGGGGCTCTATGGCTCTCATGTTATATGCAATTAAGCTGATATCTATTTATCTTTCCATAACTGGTTTCACCGTTAAAGCGAACTTTCTGGAGGCAATAGACTGATTCTCAGTCTGCAGCAAGTGGTTGTTTACCCCGCAACGCGGACATTTTATTTCTAATTCCAAATTACCCCGGTATTTCCCTAACAACTTGTGGCATTTTCTGCATCTGAATTCCTTCATAATATCCCCCTCACTCCTTCTCTATATAAAACCCTCAAAAATCACAACCCATCCCATAGATTATCAATGGATGAGACTCTATTCTCTATCGCTCTCTATAAAGTATTTTTTTATGAAGGACTTTAGCATCAGTTTCTTTTTTCCTTGATTTTCGTAACCCCACTACCTTCCTTTATTAAACAACTATCTGACAAATGCACTTTGTTATTAAATCCACAGCGAGGACATTTTATTTCTAATTGCTTGCAATCCTGGTATTTCCCCAATAATCGATTACAGCTTTTGCATCTGAAGTCTATCACTGCCACACACCCCTTCCAGTTAGTTTAAGCTATGGGATAACTGTCAGGGGTGAAATTAATAATAAGACGCTATCCCTTACCTCAGTGCAATACCCAGATAGACAGTATATTTCATCTCTTGCTTACTAGCCAGGTTCCTATATTGGGTCTTGAATCATCAAGGATATGTCTATAGATACTATTATGCAAGAAACCTGCCAACTTCCTAAATTAATCGTCCATCCCACTATATCGGTGTTTATTGATATTTCCTAGGATTGTTCGTATATTTACAACCGTTGCATTATCACAACAGAATATTGCAATGTTCCTCTTATATTATAAGTATTTGTCATAAATTAAGTTTTGTTGCAATAGATCAGTATTGGCCTGCAGATGAAGACCTTGTATAACGGGAATCGTTTATAACGTTAGATGTTGTTGCCCTTTGGCAACAGTTGTTGCATCTAGGCAGCAGAGCATCTTTAATTACTTCCATTCTTAACGTCCCAACCGTATTTAGCAACTTTTCAGACATTCGTTGAA
>CAZHHJ010000050.1:0-14079 GCA_964531295.1 uncultured Syntrophomonas sp. | reverse complement strand
TTCGGCTTACTCACGAGCGTTAAAGCTGGGTTAAATAAAATTAAATCAATTAATCTCAGATGCTTCGAGTAGCGATATAATATATCTATAAACTGCATTTATTAGTTGCAGGAGATAAAACCCTATTATCTATACGGACTAAGCATCGATTGGAGATAAGCAATGAAGAAAGGATTTCCAAAAACAGTAGCCGCCATTGATGTAGGAAGCAACTTTCTGCGCATGTTGATAGGGGAGGTTTCCTCTTCGGGCAGCATTAATATTTTGGAGGATGTTTTTAAACCCACTCAAATCGGACGGGATACTTTCGCGACGGGAGCTATAAGCCTTCACTCAGTGAGAGATTTGTGTTCCACCTTACAGGGCTTTAGGCGCTTAATGAAGGATTATCAAATTAGGGAATACCGCGCCCTGGCTACCTCGGGTATGCGTGAAGCATATAACCAGCTTTATGTTTTGGAACAGATCAGAGTGAGAGCCAATCTGGAAGTTGAAGTAATAAATAACGCCGAAGAACGCTTCATCATGTTTAAAGCTATACGAGACAATCTTCCCAATATTGGCGAGATGCGGCAGGAAGGAATCTTAATAGTTAATATTGGCATGGGAGGTGTAGAGGCCAGCATATACAAGCAGGGAATGTTGCAGTTCACGGAACACGTTAAAGCTGGATCATTACGGCTGCGGGAGATTTTGGCTGATTTGGAAAGAGCTACCCTGGATTTTCCCAGTGTTATGGATGATTTCGTGGAAAGTAAGATTTATCTCCTGGAACCGGTAATTAGAGAAATGAAGATTAAAAATGTGGTAGGTCTGGGAGGAGAATTAAGCTCTATATTGAGCTTGTGCCAACGCGAGAATTTGACCCGGGAGCAGAAATACCTTCCCGCCCGAACCCTGCTAGGTTTCTATTCCAATATCCGTCATATGACCGTTGACCAGCTAATTAACCGCTATGACCTGCACCGCAATGAAGCTGAAATCCTTTTGCCTTCGGTAATTATTTTCAAGAGATTTCTGGAATGCACTGAAGCCGAGGGTATTCATGTTCCTATGATTGCCCTGCGTCATGGTATTATAGCCAATATGGTTGATGAATGGTTCGATACCCAGCGCAAATACGACTTTGCCAATGATATAATCAGTTCCGTATGGTATATTGGCCGTAAATACAGCATTGATGAAAACCATGCAGCTCAAGTTACCAACCTGGCTCTTTCTATTTATGATCAGACCAGGTTGGTACACAAACTAGGAGAAAGAGAAAAACTCTATCTGCAGATAGCAGCTATTATGCATGATATTGGCAAATTTGTTAACATGATTCAACATCAAAAGCATTCCAGCAGCATCATTCGCTATCAGGAGATATTGGGCCTATCCAAGCGAGAACTGAATCTTATTGCTATTATTGCCAGGTATCATAGTGAAAGGGAACCAACTTTTAATGATGCCCGCTTCAAGGCTTTGAAGGATGGTGATAAAACCATGGTAAGCAAGCTGGCAGCAATATTGAAGCTGGCTGATGCCCTGGATATTACCCATAAACAAAAGGTAAGATCAGTAGAAATTACTGCAAGCAGAGGCCGGCTGGAATTCAGGTTTTATACCCAGGGCGAGATAATGCTGGAGGCCTGGAATTTTGAGAATCATTGCGACTTTTTCGAAGAAGTTATGGGAGTCCGCCCCGTTATAAAATACAAAGGGTGATTGATTATGACCAAGAAAAACAATAAACATAAGACCGTGCTGGGTACAGAATTGTTTATCAACCGGGAAATCAGTTCGCTAGAATTTAACAAAAGGGTTCTGGAAGAAGCTTCCGACTTGTCCAATCCGCTCTTAGAGAGGACTCGCTTCCTATCTATTGTCAGTTCCAACCTGGATGAGTTCACCAGCGTTCGGGTAGCCGGGGTATGGGATCAGGTGGCCGCAGGCCTAGAAGAAATTGATGAATCAGGGTTTACTCCCCGTCAGCTTATGAACCAACTCTGTTCACTTATGCATGAACTGATGGCCGATATGTATAATTGTTTTAATCGATCTTTAAGACCGGCCTTGAAAAGGGAGAACCTGGTTCTGGCCAAATACAAAAAGATTACTCCACGGCAGAAAGATTTCATAGAAAATCTCTTCCTTAAAACCATCTATCCGGTTTTGACCCCCATGGTAGTGGATAAGAGCCGGCCCTTCCCGCTTCTGGCTAATCGGAGCTTAAATATTGGCCTGCTCCTGGAAGATGAAAGAGAAGACTCGGAAACAATATTTGCTACGGTGCAGGTGCCGGCAGTACTGGACCGTCTGGTACAACTGCCAGCAGAAGACAATAAACGAGTATTTGTCTTGCTGGAAGACATTATAAAGGGACATATGGGGGAGCTTTTTACCGGGCACAAGATAATAAGCATGGGCTGTTACCGCATTATCCGCAATGCCGGCCTGGGAGTAGATGAAGAAGGAGCCGAGGATTTGCTGGAGGCTATCCAGCAGTCCCTGAAAATGCGTAAATGGGGAGAAGTTATTCGACTGGAGCTGGAGCAGGGGATGGACGAACGTTTAATCCAAACACTGGTCGAGGAATGGGAAGTACCAGAAAACGGTATTTATAAAATAAAAGGTCCCATCGATCTGACTTTTTTAAATCGCCTAAGCAATCTCAACGCTTATGATCACCTGCGTTATACCGTTCTGAGGCCTCACATGCCAGAGGCTTTTAGCAGCGAAGAGGATTATTTCCAGGTTATCACTGATCAAGACCTAGTGCTGCACCATCCCTATGAATCTTTTGATCCGGTGGTTAACCTGGTTACCCAGGCGGCTAGTGACCCCAACACCCTAGCCATCAAACAGATATTGTACCGGGTGAGTGGAAATTCACCGATTGTGGCGGCTTTAGCCCAGGCTGCTGAGAATGGCAAGCAGGTGACGGTTCTGGTAGAGATTAAAGCTCGCTTTGATGAAGAACAAAACATTAACTGGGCCAAACAGCTAGAGCAAGCCGGCTGTCATGTAATCTACGGCCTGATGGGCCTGAAGACTCATGGCAAAATCCTGCTCATTGTGCGTCGGGAAGAGACTGGCATCAAGCGTTATCTTCATTTAAGCACCGGCAACTATAACGATGTCACCGCTCAGGTCTATGAAGACGTAGGTTTTTTTACCTGTGATCCCTATATGGGAGCAGATGCCTCGGCCCTTTTTAATATGCTGTCCGGTCTTTCCAACCTAGGTACCCTTTATAAAATGTATGTAGCACCCAGTGGTCTGAGAGCCAGGTTTATAACTGAAATTAATAGAGAAGCCAGAAATGCCCAGGCAGGAAATCAAGCTCATATTATTGCGAAAATGAACTCGCTTATTGATAGTGAAATTATAGATAATCTCTATAAAGCCTCCCAGGCAGGAGTGGAAATAGATTTGATCGTGCGGGGAATATGCTGTTTAAGGCCGGGCATAAAAGGTGTCAGCGAGAACATTAAAGTGCGCAGTATAGTTGGCCGATTCCTGGAGCACAGCAGGATTTATTATTTCTATAATGATGGAGAAGAAAACGTTTACCTGTCCAGCGCCGACTGGATGCCCCGCAATCTGGATCGCCGGGTGGAGGTTATGTTTCCCATAGAAGAAGAGAGCCTGCGCGATCGGGTGATAAACATTCTGGATGCCTATCTGAGAGATACCATAAAAGTACGCCTGCTGCAGCCTGATGGAACTTATTTGCGCCTCGATCGCCGCGGCAAAAGCAAATTCAACGCCCAGGAATATTTTTTAGGCACTGGCCTGTAAGAATGACATTGGGGACGGTTTTTCCGGTCAACTTTTCTGGGGATATTAGGCTTGACGACAGACCGTCTCCAATGTCAACTCAAGGTCGGTACTTACAGGAGAGACAGGAAGCTAAGCTACATCCCTATCCCTGCTTACCTCTATATTTCTAGGTAGGATGAAGAAGGTGGGTAGCGATGTTCTCCCTCTAAATAGTAATATGAACATTCAACCTTACCATCTTCGTTGTAGCCTATATATGCAGGACCATCTTCTCGGTGCAGGGTTTTGTCTTGATAGTAACCTTCAAATTCAATAGTACCATTTTCGTAGTAGCCAATTTCCGTTGGTCCGTTCTCTCGATACCCTTTACCGTTTTGATAATAGGACACCAATAAAATAGATCCGTTTCGGTAATATGAGATATGAGCAGGAGCATATTCACGATGAAGAATATCGTTTTGATAGTATTCTTCCCGCGCAACACTTCCGTTTTCGTAGTAGTCGGTTTTCGCAGGCCCATCTTCGCGATGGAGTTTGCCACTTTGATAATAAGCTTCACGTTGGATAGTAAAACCATCTGCACGATAGACAATAATTGCGGGACCGTCATTTCGGTGACGCTTCGCATCTTGATAGTAAACCTCCGCCCTGAGTTGACCGTTTCTGTAAAAAGTTTTAACTGGTTTCATTATTCTCGCCCTCCCTCCTTTACTGAACTGCTAATAGTTTTTAGGCCGTATCCATTATATCGTTTTATTCGATCATTTTCTCAAACATTTTTTTATAGCCTGGACTTTGCGCAGTGAGGGAGTGTGTGCTACAAAATCACTTACCGCATTAAGTACGCTCCATTTAGTATCTGGGGACTTCTGTTAATCAGGAGCATGGGAATAAACATGAAGCTGTTAATATACCTATAAATCAAATTCAACATTCTCTGGGTGACATAGAAAGGCATTTAAGTATCCTGGAAAACAAGGAAGAAATAATTTATTTGAAATATGGTCGATACTGCATATAATAAAAGCTAAATTAGAGTACATCTTTAAATAAGTCACTGTTAAATCGTAAAAGTGTAGGTAAGTTCTTCAACCTGCCTACACTTTTCTATATACTAGACTATATAGACCAGGGTCCCTAAACACATTCAGCGTTTCCACACTGCAAACCCTGATAAATTTGATAATGGCAGGGGAGACAGGAATCGAACCTGCAGCCCCTGGTTTTGGAGACCAGTGCTCTGCCAATTGAGCTACTCCCCTGCATTTGACAATGCTTTTATAAGGCATCATCAGCAGAATCAATTTTAGCATATTTTTTCTACCGCTTCAAGAGTGTATTTTTGACAGTGTTTAGCTTGGGGTCCGACCTGAACAACTAAACAAATTGCTAAAAACAACCTGCTTTTTGCATTGGTATGGAATATAATCTAAAATAATCCTAATGTATGGAATAATACTCTGTGCAAAGTAATATTGCTTACATAAACCTGCCTTTAAAGGTGGGCAATCAAAAATAATAACGGGGCGGTGAATTAAATGATAAATGTTTTGGTGTTGATGGGCGGATTGTCCGAAGAAAGGGAAGTATCGCTGAGGAGCGGGGCAGGTGTTTATGATGCGTTAAAAAAGGCGGGTTACCAGGCTAAAACCCTGGACTTGAGCAGAGAAAACCTGGGAAAGATTAAAGATATCAGTCCAGATGTAGTTTTTATAGCCCTGCACGGTAAGTACGGAGAAGATGGAACCGTACAGGGATATCTCGATATATTGGGAATACCATATACTGGTTCAGGGGTTGAGACCAGTGCTATCTGCATGAACAAGGGAACCACTAAAAAAATATTCTGCTATGAGGGGATTCCCACTGCTGATTTTGTAATCATTACTAAATATAAATACCGCAAGCAAAAGCAAAATTTAAGTGACATTGTAAGCGAACTGGGACTTCCCCTGGTAGTGAAAGCGGCTACCCAGGGCTCCAGTATTGGGGTATATATAGCTAAAACCATAGGAGAATTGCAGTCTGCCATTGAAGAGGCCTTTAAATATGACCAGGAAGTGGTGATTGAGAAGTTTATCGAGGGTCCGCAGCTGACCGTAGCCATTGTTGGTAATGATGAACCACATATACTGCCTATCATAGAGATCACGGCCTCCAACGAGTTCTATGATTATGAATCCAAATATACACCGGGGATGTGCGAACACATTATTCCAGCCCGGGTGAGTGAAGCAGTAAATGCCAGGGTTATAGAGATAAGCAAAAAGGTTTATACCAGCTTTAAATGCCAGGGTTATGCCCGAGTCGATTTTATGATTGATAAAGAGGAGAATCCTTATGTGCTGGAAATTAACACTATACCAGGAATGACAGCCATGAGCTTGGTTCCGGATGCTGCACGAGCAGCAGGGTTGAGTTATGAAGAACTGGTAGATAAAATTGCCTGTCTGGCTATGCAAAAATAGAGTGAGAAAAAGGTATTGGGGGGGCAGATGGAGAAAAGAAGGATAGAACAAGAGCACACTATGGGGACCGAGGTATAATTATGACTAATTTTCTGCCGGCCGGGATGATTAATGAGACCCTGGAAGATATCTGTCAGAAAATCAATGAGATGAAAGGGAAGCTTGCTCAAGGTGATACCGTCTATGTCCAGCAAGGCCTTCAGGAACTAGAAGAAATAACCCTGGATCTGTGGGTATTTATTGAGAAATTTAACTGCCAGCCCTTAATTTATACTGGTCATGGCGGTACGGAGGAAATTATTAATAGACTGGAGTGGGCCTTAGCTTTTAGTGAGGAAGTGAATCCCATGGAATTATTATTGCTACAAGAGCAGATAAAAAAGAAAGCTTCTCATAAATAGTAATGATTGTTAAATAGCCCTAAGATAAAATCTTAGGGCTATTTAACGTCGAAAAAGGCGAAAACGACAACATAAGCAAATGTTTAAGGGGACGAACAAATGTTTAATAGTGAGGATTAACCCGAAAAGCAAGAGAACTTGATGGATTAAGACTAATTGGTTGACATAATTAATTAATATTATCGACAAGAACCCAAACAACCATAATTCATTTCACAGATCACTTGCGGATTTGGTATGAAAAACATGGCATATCGACCATACTGTGAATAGGTAGACTAGGGGATTATTTGCTGGCAGTCACTAATCATATGTGCACCCACTACAAATTGGGCTTTTTGTATAGAATATAGTAAGTCATCTGTTATAATAAGGCTTAAGTAGATGACTAGAGTTAAGGCATGGCTAACGGGCTACTGAAGCTTAAAGAGCAAGTGATTTGTCAAGCGGGACGATTCCAATTTAAACATTGTGAACATGACGTTTCTTCTGGGGTGCCCTATACAAAGTCAACAGGAAGAACCATTTCCGCTGTAAACCTAGAAAAACTGCGATTCTAGCAGGGGATTAAGAAGTGAATGTCTAAGAATAGATGAAAGGAAGAGAATGGGGATAAAAATTCTGGTTGAACCTTATGATATTTTGCACCATGCATGGGTTGGGAAACCTTCTGCTTATAAAGCATCTTTTAAAGCTTTAAGATAAATTATCCCAATAAATATATATAGCATAGTGGAAATTATTTAAGCCTGGATATTAAGCAAATGGAGGAGATAATGATGGAACAGAAGATAAACAGCAGTACTATAAAACTAATTATATTTGTGTTAATCTTGGGTGTGCTATCCCTTTTTGCTGGATTATATACCGAGTGGTTATGGTTTGATTCTGTAAAATATGGAAGTGTTTTTACTACCATATTGCTGAACAAAATATCACTTTTCGCAGCACTATTTATTTTCGGATTTCTCTTGTTCTATATTAATTTATATATCACCCGCAAGAATATGGGCATAAGAGAGATAGATGAAACTGAGGATGAGGCTAGAGAGGTAATTTACCTGGATCAAGAGAGACCATCACCCTGGCGGGGCTTTATGCAGGGGCCTTATGCCAAATGGATATTTATCGGCATCAGCCTGTTCGGAGGTTTCGTCCTGAGCTCAGTGGCAGGTGATTACTGGATCGTGATACAGCAGTATTTGCACCGGGTACCGGTAGGAACGGTTGATCCGGTATTTTCTAAAGACCTGGGATTTTATTTCTTCAATCTGAGTTTATATCAATTTATATACAGTTTGTTGATGACCGGCCTGATACTGGTTACAATTACGGTTGGAGTAGTATATGCTCTGAATGCCTCTTCTGATCTGCTTTTTGGCAACTGGAGCCAGCTTACCGTAGCTAAGAGTCATATAGCAATTCTGGTGGGAATAATATTTGCTTTGAAAGCCTGGGGGTACGTCCTGTCTTCATATGGCATCCTGTTTTCGCCGGAAGGGATCGTATTTGGAGCTACTTATACCGATATGTATGCCAAATTGCTATCCTATAAGGTGCTGATGGTCATATCGATTATCGTAGCCCTGTTGATTTTTGTTAATATATTTGTGAAGAAATTCAACCTGGTATTGATAAGCATTGGGGTATGGGTAGTGGTAGCCATAGTTCTGGGCGGTGTTTATCCTACGGTGGTGCAAAATTTCATCGTACAGCCCAACGAATTTAACAAAGAAAGACCCTATATTGAACGGGCCATAGAGTACACCCGGGCGGCGTATGGGTTGGACAACGCTGAAATCCAGCAGTTTGAGGTAGACAATAAACTGGATATTTATGATCCGGAACATAAAAGTACTATTGACAATATAAGATTATGGGACTGGCAGCCGTTAATGACCACTTATAAGAATTTGCAGCAACTGCGGCCTTATTATGTATTTGATGATGTGGATGTAGACCGTTATGTTATTGACGGAAATTATAGACAGGTTATGGTATCCGCCCGGGAGATTGATCAGGCAGAACTGCCGGAACAGGCCAAGACCTGGATAAACCAGCGCCTGATGTACACTCACGGATACGGACTGGTAATAAGCCCGGTTACGGAAGTAGCTGAAGAGGGATTTCCGGAATTCTTCATAAAAGACATACCACCGCGTGTAAGTACTGACTTAAAGGTGGAAAGACCGGAAATATATTTTGGGGAAGCAACTAATAATTATGTTATAGTTAATACCTTGCAAAAGGAATTTGATTACCCTATGGGAGAACAGAACGTATACGCTACTTATGAAGGAGATAATGGGATAAAAGTGCATTCCATCTTCAGAAAATTAGCCTTTTCATGGGTCTTAAAGGATTACAAAATGATGCTGTCATCACAGGTAACCAATGAGAGCCAGGTTTTAATGAATCGAAATATTGTCGATCGAGTGAAAATGGTCGCACCTTATCTGGGATATGATTCTGATCCCTATATAGTCATTAATAGTGAGGGCAAGCTTTACTGGATTATCGATGCTTACACATATACTAATAAATATCCTTATTCAGAACCTTTTGACTCAACTCGGAACAACTACCTGCGTAATTCGGTAAAGATTACTGTAGATGCATACACTGGGGACATGATGTTCTATATAGCGGATGAAGTAGATCCAATAATCAAGACCTACTCGGCTATATTCCCGAAAACCTATAAACCTATCAGTCAGATGCCAGAGGACCTCAGAGCTCATGTCAGGTATCCGGTGGACATGTTTATGGTTCAGGCCAACACCTACAGGACTTTTCATATGTCAGATCCGTATGTGTTTTATAACAAAGAAGACCCTTGGCTGATTCCGATGGAAGTGGTGGATGACAAGTCCCAGGCCATGGAACCTTATTATATTATAATGGAACTTCCAGGTGAGCAAGAAGCAGAATACATTTTGATGATGCCATTTACCCCCAGGAGCAGGCCCAATATGGTGGGGTGGATGTGTGCTCGTATGGACGGGGACAATTATGGAAAATTGCTGGTTTACAACTTCCCGAAAAAGGAGACCATTTATGGTCCAGAACAGATAGAGTCCAGGATTAACCAGAATACGGAGATTGCACAGCAACTCAGTCTGTGGGATCAGAGAGGATCCCGTGTATATCGCGGTAATTTGCTGGTAATTCCTATGGGCAAGTCCATCCTATACGTAGAACCACTGTACCTGCAGGCAGATAGCAGTAAACTGCCTGAATTAAAACGGGTAATTGCAGGTTTCGGTAATAAGACGGTGATGGAACCAACCCTGGATAAGGCTCTTATCGCATTATTCGGTAAAGACAGCGAGGTGGAGCCAGATGCAGATCAGATTCCTGATGATACTCCGGCGGTAAGCCCGGGTTCTGGCACTATTTCGGACCTGGCCAGCCAAGCTCGTCAGTATTATGATCAAGCGCAAAAAAGTTTGATGGCTGGTGATTGGACTGCTTATGGCACCAATCTTGAAAAGCTTGAAGAAGTACTTTCCCAACTGGAAGCAACAGCAGGGGGAGAATAACTTATGCAGGTTGATTTTCATTATAGTGTTGAGAAAACATGAGATAATGGCACAAAAACCTGTAGCGGAGAATTGAGTCTCCGCTACAGGTGGGGTAACAGGCTGGGCTGCTTTATCTGCAGCCTATGATACCAAGACATTAATTATATACAGGAGGTTCAGCAGGGGTTGAAAAGAATGAAAATTGTCTGCCTGGGGGACAGCATAACCTGGGGATTTCCATTTGGTCCTTCGGTGTCCTGGGTTAGCATGTTGCAGGATAGACTGGCTGTGGAAGTGATCAATAAGGGTATTAACGGCAATACTACCAGCGATATGTTGCGTCGTTTTGATAGAGAAGTACTGAGTTATGAACCTACCCATGTGGTAATTATGGGTGGTTCTAACGATGTTTTGATGGCGGAATCGTTTGATAGAATCACAAGTAATATTCACTTGATGGTGGAAAAAGCGGAAGAGAATGGTATAAAAGTAGTTTTTGGACTTCCCATCGCTATAGATGACCAGTACCTGGAGGGTTTGCTAGCCAGGATCAGAGATTGGATGAGAAATTATGCTGAGGACAAAGAAATCCCGCTTATTCCTTTTAACCGAGCTTTTTATGATAATAATGGTCAATTGAGAACTGAACTGCTGCTATTGGATGGAGCGCATCCAGCAGTGGAAGGATACCAGGCCATGTTTAAACAAATAAATATTGATATTTTTAAATAGCGCAAAAAACCCACCCAGGTTTAAGATATTTAAACACTGGGAGGAACCTCTTTAGCCGCTAATGGCTTAATCAGTATAATTTCGGCATTATCCTCCTTTTTAGAAAAGACCTTAATGGATGCTTGGGGTTCTTGTTTGGCATCACTGTATCGCGCCACGATAGATGCTGCGTATTCTAACTCATCCTTGCCCAGTTCATTATTCATACAGCGAACGATTGCCAGAGGCCCGGGTCGGTCTGCTACCTTAAGGAGCAGATCGGAATCCAGGGCTATATTTACCATTCGTTCATTCTCGGAACGATTTCGGCCCACCACCAGAAGTATTCCATCCGCAATATAGAAATGTCGCCCCAGCCTTAAAATCTGCATTTCCAGGGGAGATGGTTCGCTTAGTATCTGCAGCATCTGCCGCAGACGCTGGGCAAAATTAGATTCGGTTAACAGGCAACCTCCGGCCGGGGAAGGATAATCTTTCAAGCCGTATTTCCGGGCAAGTTCCATCTGCTGACTGCGGCCTCTCCCACTAATATCTAAAAGTTGTTCGCGGTCTATCCATCCTTCCCGTTCAGGAATAGTCTCGTCCAGCAGCCTGGCCGAAAGAGGCCTGACTATGTAAGCTTTGAATCCTGATAATTTAGCAACCGCATTTAAGCCGGAGCGGTTCTGGCTCATGGGTCTCTGGCCTAGTACGTCGCCGGTGACCATGAAAGAAGCGCCTAGTTCTTCCATTAGGGCACCGGCAGTATTGAGCATATAGGCATGGCAGTCGATACAGGGATTAAAATTTTTACCATAGCCATATACCGGATTTAACAGGACTCGGGGGATGTAACCTTCACTTATATCTATATCTAAAAACTCAATTCCTAAATCCTGCGCAGCTTTACTCAGGTCCTGACTGCCGCTGAAAAAAGGGGTAGTAAAGTGAACCCCAATTATCTCCACTCCCTGCTTTTTAATTAGTAATGCGGCCAGCTGTGAATCAAGACCACCCGAAAAAAGACTTAATGCTTTCAAGAATATTCAATGTCCTTATCAATATATTATTAGCAGCCAAATAGCTTAAGATAGCAGGTACCGGATTTATTTGGCTTCGATGGTGAGAAAATCAGCTTCATTGATTACTTGTATACCATGTTTGCGCAGAAGAGCGGTGGTAACTCCATCGCCTTTAATAAGATGAGAGGAAAAGGTACCATCATATATATATCCGCACCCGCAGGAAGGGCTTCGGCTTTGAAATATGGCCTCATTTATTCCTCTGTCAGCGGCTATTTCCAATACTAGTTCGGCCCCATTTACGAAGGCTTCCGTTACATCCCGGCCATCTTCGCTCATAACCCTGGCTTTTCCTGACAGAACATCCATACCGGTACCCCCAATGGTCTCACAGGCAGGTCTGGGAGTAGGGAGACCTCCGATTTGTTCTGGGCATACTGGCAGGACCTCCTCGGATTCCAGCATGGTCTGGAAAATGGGATGCCGATTGTTTTTACCATTGTATTTGCAGTTTATGCCGCAGAGACAGGCACTAATCAATCTCAAAGCAATACATCTCCTTATCCATAATTCTTTAAAAATACCTAGATTGATATACCTAATTAATATTATCAAATATGAAGCCTATTTCATATTATAAGGTACAAATATGTAAAAATCGGTGGTATTTGAGAAAGGTTGAAGGATGTTTATGGCAAGAGAAATTTGTATTTCCGAAGGTATAGCAAGTAAATACTGTATACCACGTGTAAATATAATCAAAGTTAGGGTGGGAGGCAAGATTGTTGAAAGCCATTTGAAGGTTAAGGATAATCTCAGTGGATACCGGGTATCGTCCTCACTAGCTAATGAGATGCGTTTAAGGGGTAAGAAACTCAGATTGAGATATGATAATGAAGAAAATATGATTCATTTAGGGCCGGTAATCGGGATACTGTCTACATCTTTACCTAACCGGGCTAACCTGGAAGAATTGGATCCCACCAGTCTGCAGGCAGAATTAACCTACCTGAGCCATATAGGCAGGACTATAAGCGGGATGGTCTATGTATTTTTGCCTGGCTCTGTAAACTGGAGCAGTAAAAGCGTAAAGGGCTATAATTACAGGTTCTCAAGTACCAACCGGGGAGTATGGGAATCAGCTTTATATCCTTTTCCCGATGTGGTATACAATCGAATCTCCAGCAGAAGAAAGGAGATCAGAAATGATGTTCAATCAACTTTGCAGAGGCTGAATGAAATGCCCTATACTAAGATTTTCAACCCATCATATCTCAATAAGTGGCAGGTTTACCAAACCCTTTCACAAAACGTTTTTCTGAGGCCTTATTTGCCTGAGACCTTCAAGTTGAGCGAAGAGAGCCTGGAAGAAACGCTGAAAAAATATAGTGTATTGTACCTTAAACCGAGTAATGGAAGCCTGGGGTTTGGCATAATAAAAGTATATAAACTGGCCGACGATAACCTCAAATTCACGGTCTTTTCGAGGAGCAGGCTGAATGGGAGCAGCAATAATGCGGCCCAAATAATGAAAAAGACCAGCGTATATCGAAAAGACAAGCCATATATTGTCCAGCAGGGTTTGGATCTGGCCAGATATCATGGATCAGTATTCGATATTCGTATTATTTACCAAAAGAATGGCCGGGGAGAATGGCAGATCGGCAAAAAATTTGCTCGAATAGCTCCGGGAAGAAGCAGCATTTCAAATCTCAGCCGGGGAGGACGGGTGATTACCAGCAGGAGTTTATTAAAATCGCTTTACAAAAAGAAAAGCGTGATTGATGAAAAAAATGCTAAGATAAAGGAACTCTGCCAGCGAGTAGCAGTTGCTCTGGATACGGAATGTCAGGGTATTTTCGGAGAACTAGGGCTGGATATCGGGATAGACAAAAATGGTTGGCCCTGGTTGATAGAAGTCAATTCGAAACCTAGAAAAACTACGGAAACTGAGGGATCACAAATTATTATGCGCAATTCATTTAAAAGGCCACTGGAATATGCTTCTTATCTGGCTGGGTTCCCAGTGGGAGGTGGCAGATGAATGATTTATACGCTAACCCGGTGAGTAAAAAGCTGCACTCAGTCTAAGCTAGTATTAAACGTAGGGTTCCTCCGCTTACTTCTTCTTGCGTATTCATGCGGGACAAGATAATTTCTGGTATTATATAATTACCATTAAATA
>CAZHHJ010000049.1:0-14218 GCA_964531295.1 uncultured Syntrophomonas sp. | reverse complement strand
ACATACTGAATGGAGGTTTTTAATTATGACAGATTTAAAACGTAAAGGTGAACACGCCAAAGATAAAATCGCAGGTGAAGTTAAGGAAGCCGTTGGAAAAGTTACAGGTAATAAGGAGTTAGAGTTAAAGGGTAAAATTCAATCCTCTAAAGCAGATCTTGGTGAGAAGATTGATGACATAAAAGAGGGCATCGCAGGAAAGATAAATAAATTCACTGATAAAAAATGAGATTTGTTTACCCCCTGTATCATTAGGTTCATTAACTGTTAATAAAGCTGTCAGCGGTGATATCGAGAGCCGGTCCGGGATGAGCAACGAAATCAATACTTACCGCGTGACAGGATAGGGCAAAGCTGGACAGCGACCCGAGGGATCTTGCGGATTTTATCCTAAAACAGACAGTATAAATACTGTCTGTTTTTTATCGTGTGCCTGGTATGGGCGCAGTCTAACGGGTGAAAATCGCGAGTGCGGGTTGATAGGAAGCAACGGCCGTATTTTAATTAAATACAGAGTCCTATTTACCGGGTATGCTAGAATCTCCGTAATAACCCCGACACTTTGCCAGCGATTATCGCGTTTTGCACAAATATTGAAGCCATGGAGGTGTTTTCCGGTTTCAATTCAATACCCGTATCTCTTCTGTAAAAGCGTTTAACGGTAGCTTCATCTTCAATTAAGGCGACCACAATTTCTCCGTTATTTGCTTCCCGCTGCTGTCTTACTATCAAATAATCACCATCAAATATACCGGCGTCAATCATACTATCACCTTTTACGCGCAGGATGAAATGACTGCCTGCACCAACGAAGTCTACCGGCACAGGCAGATATTCTTCGATATTTTGCTCTGCCAATATAGGTGAACCTGCAGCAACACTGCCGACAACTGGCAGGGGAATTGTTTGGCTTACTGCAATATCGCCTTGGGAATCAACTGGGATAATGGCTCTTGGTTTGGTGGGGTCCTTTCTCAAAAAACCTTTCTCCTCCAGCTGTACCAGATGATTGTGCACAGTAGAACTGGAGCGAAGACCTACTGCCTGTCCGATTTCTCTTACCGAAGGAGGATATCCTGATGTGCGTATCTTTTCCTTGATATAGGAGAGTATCTGCTTCTGCCTTGCAGTAATAGTGGTTCCATTTTCCATAATTATGAACCTCCACTTTATTTGCCTAGAATTATACCACAATTCAGGATATAAAAACACATGTTCGATAGATAATCAGCGTAATTATTTATGGCCGCTCTTTATCCCAGAAACTTTCCCGGTTAACATTTTCTATGCTGCGGACAAATTTTTGTCTGGCGCCGGGAAACTTTTGTTCAATATCATTCAAAAGGCGGTTGACTTCATCCCTTTTGGTATGACCGTCGGCCGGACATGATTTATTAATCAAGGGTATATTCAGTGCTTCGCTTTGTAGTTGGATATCCCTTTCGCTTATATATATCATGGGTCTTATAACCGTTAATCCGATTCGGTCCAGAAAGGTGCTGGGCTTGAACACATTATAGTGACCTTCAAAGAGCATGGATATAAACAAGGTATTAACCACATCATCAGCATGGTGCCCCAGAGCCAATTTATTACAGCCCAACATTTTAGCAGTCTTGTTCAAGGCCCCACGCCGAAGATGTGAACAAAGGGCACAGGGGTTTTTCTCCTGCCGGTAAACAAATACTACCTGGCCGATATCTGTATTTTCTGAATGCAGAGTAGTACCCTGGGAGCGACAAAAATTCTTAATCGGTGCAATATCGATATTCCATCCCAGGTCCAAAAATATGGGGTATAAGGCGAAATCCAGAGGAGTATACTTTTTCAAGAGCTGCAGTAGATATAACATCACCATACTATCTTTGCCGCCGGAAATCCCTACCGCTATTCGGTCATTATTTTCGATCAAATTATAATTGAGGTTGGCATTCCTGAGTTGTTTGAAAAGCAATTTAGTTCGTCTGTTATACATAAATAAAGCTCCTGTCAAATATAATTATAGTCGGATATCTTACCTGAATTATACCAGCAGTCAGGTTAAATAAACACTCGCGCCAATAAATAACATTTCTGTCTGCAGGGTAATAATCGAATGCAGATGGAAAAATTATATTGCCAAATTTAGGGGTATTATTGTACAATTATTTAGGTATAGAGTCTTATTAATTTTCGCAAATGGCATTTTAAGCCAAAGGATCGGGACTCCATGATTCATAAAGCTACTAATGGGAGTTGAATCGATGCACACCGTATTAAAAAAACCTACTCAGCTCTGCTTACTAATCCTAATGTTAAGTCTCGTAAGCATCCTGCTTGCTAAACCAGCAGCTCTAGCCGCTTCTGCAGCCTGTCCTGATCCCCAGGGCCAAGCTGCCCTGTTAATGGATAGCAATTCAGGTCGCATCCTCTACGATAAAAATAGCCAGCAGCGGGTGCCCCCTGCCAGCGTGACCAAGATTATGACAGCCCTGCTGTCCATTGAAAACGGCAATCTGGATGAAGTGGTAGTGGTGAGCGAAAATGCGGCCTCGACTCCGGAATGTAGCATATATCTCCAGCCAGGAGAAAAACTAAGCCGTCGGGAACTGCTGTATGCTTGTATGCTTCATTCAGCTAACGATGCAGCGGTCGCCCTGGCGGAGAGTGTTTCAGCAAACACAGAAGACTTTGTAACTCTTATGAATCAGCGGGCAGCTGAACTGGGAATGAAAGATACCCATTTTTGTAATCCGCACGGTCTGCACAACCAGGAACATTATTCCACGGCCTATGATCTGAGCCTCTTATGCAGAACCGCCCTGCAAAATAATGTTTTTCGTGATTTGGTCCAGACTCAGAACATTGTTATTCCAGGTCCACCCGATAGTGCTGAACAACGCAGCTTATGGAATCAAAACCGCTTACTCTACCGATATTCGGGGGCATTAGGGGTTAAAACCGGATATACCCGGGAAGCGGGAAATTGCGTAGCAGGGGCAGCTCAAAAGGATAAGATGCTACTGATTGCAGTAAGCTTAAATTCACCTACCGTTTATGATGATCTAATTCAAATGCTGGATTATGGTTTTGCTAATTACCAGATGGCGGAACTACCAGGCGGCGAAGAAACATTGCAAGTGAAGGTTATCGGAGGAGAAACTGAGAGCGTTATTGCTCAGCCATCAGTTGAACTATTAGCAGCGGTCACTGCTGAGGAAAGATCTCAGCTCAATTGCAAGTTTTTGCCCTGCCCAGAGATATTAGCTCCGGTCGAAAAGGGCGACCTGCTGGGGATCTACAAAATTTATAAGCAGAATGAAGAAATAGGCTCCATCAATCTGCTGGCTGCTGATTCCGTGGCTACCAAGCCTGCCTGGAGCGGGTCTTCTATGAATGACCTATCAAGCATATTTACATGGTTTGCCTTCCTAATCCTGGGATACCTTATCTATAAAAACAAAAGAGCACAAGCTATACTCAAAAACGCCCTCCGGTATATAGTCCGGTATATAGTACTGAAAATTATCAAGAAGCGCTCAGCAGGCAACAGATCAGTACGATACTGAGAGACGCGCAAAAATCAACTGCTGCTGGCAACATAGGATGCGGGGAGAGGTCCCCGCCTGCTTCTAAAGACTTTGGTAATAGCGGCTGAGCAGTTCAACCGGGTGGAGGACAGGGGCATCCCAATTATTGCGCTTGCAGCCATAGTTTAACTGCATCATGCAGCTGGGACAGCAAGTGGCTAGGACTTCTGCGCCGGTTGCCATAGCATTATCCATCTTCTTGTTAAGTATCTTCATAGACATCTCGTAATGAGTGCTGCTGTAGGTTCCTGAACCACCACAGCAGGTATTGGCTCCCTTCATTTCTACCAGTTCCACTCCGGGAATCCTTCTCAAGAGTTCTCGAGGCTGCTCTTTGATCAACTGGGCATTGGCCAGGTGACAGGGATCATGATAGGTAACCCGTATTTTGGGAGCGGTTTTGTTTTTAGGTAGTTGTATATCCAGTACAGCAATTAAGAACACTGTAAGATCCATAACCTTTTCTGCCAGGGCCAGGGCTTCATCTTCTATTTTGAGTCCAGCAAACAGGAACTTCATATTTTTTTTAGATAAAGCCGATGAACAAGAAGCACAATCACTAAGTATATAGTCAAAATCATAGGCGTTAAATACTTTAATGTTATGCACGGCCAGTTTTTGAGCGGTTTCCATTTTTCCATTGGCGATATGAGGCAGGCCACAGCACTTCATATCTTTAGGGATAATAACTTCGCAGCCATTACGGGTTAACACGTCTACCGCTGCCAATGCTACACTGGGATTAAACAGATCCGTTCCACATCCCAGAAAATATCCTATTCTATACTTTTTTTCCCCTCGGGCCGGATTTACCTCGGATAAAATGCTTCGGGCAGATTTAGATGGTATATTATCCATCATTTGTTCCGCTTCTTTTAAATCTCCGGGCAGAATTTTAGTGAGTCCAGTCTTCCGCGCCAGGCTCTGCAGGCCCATCTTCTGAACTGCACTCACAACTCGGGCAGAAGAACGAAGCATGCCTGGTTTAGTCCACAGGGTTTCAAACAGTAGCTCTTTCCCGACACTGGGGTTATGCTCATATATATAAGATCTGGCTGCCGCATTTAATTCATGTACATCTATGCCTGATGGGCAGTTTACGGAACAAGTCTCACATAACAAGCACTGATTCAGTCTCTCATAGACTTCATTAGTAGCTTCAACCTTGCCATCCCTGAGCATCTGCACCATAAAGACATGACCGCGGGGAGCAACCGTTTCCATCCCTACTTCAGCAAATACCGGACAAACACTGCGGCACTTGCCGCAGCGCACACATTTCATCAATTGTTCCTTAACCGGCGGTAAATTTTTGAACTCCATAACTTAACCTCACTACTCCTTAGAACACTTTACCGGGATTCATTATTCCGGCCGGGTCAAAAGCCTCTTTAATCTTACGCATATATTCAACTGCCTTGCCATGTTCCAGTTCCGCATAAGCGCGTCTCACGGCTCCCACTCCGTGCTCACCGGTGGTGGACCCGTTCATCTCAATAGCCAGTAAATGCACCTCATCAACAAACTTTAAAACTTTTTCAACTTCTTCAGGTATTTCAGGATTGATAACGGGAGCAGTATGCACATTCCCATCACCTATATGACCATAATTTACAATCTGTATGCCGTGCCGATCAGCTAAATCCCGTAAAGCTCTCAAGGTGTCAGCAACCCGGGAAATCGGTACGCTTATATCTTCACCGGCAAAAATCCTGCTGCCATCAGGGCGCACCCTGGCTGCTGCAGCAGCGGTAACACTTCTTCCTTCCCATAGCGCAGCCATACGTTTAGTTTCAGTTGCCCACTCCACTGTACGAGCCCTGCGGCCGGCAACTTCTTGTATTATCTGCCCCTCATATTCCACACTAGGGAGGTTGCCATCTACTTCAAAAAGCAGGATAGCTTCTGCATCGGGAAGTTTTATTTCCGGCTTAAAATCATTTACTGCTTTGATAGCTGAACTGTCCAGTATTTCGATGCCAGAAGGCAGTATTCCAGCCTGGTAGACATCCATTACCGTCGCCGGTGCATCATCCAGCTTATCAAACACCGCCATGGCTATGCCGCGCGCTTTTGGTTTAGGAAAACATCTTAACCTTATCCTGGTAACAACTCCCAGAATACCTTCTGACCCGACCATGAGTTTGGTCAGGTTGATTCCGGAGACATTCTTAATACACCTAGCCTTCATACCTCCAGTGATGATAATATCCCCATTGGGCATGACGACCTCCAATCCCAGTATATAAGGCTCAGTCGCCCAGTATTTAACCGCCCGAAGCCCGGAGGCATTGTTGGCCACCATTCCCCCCACGGTACACATCTGACTGCTGCCCGGGTCAGGCGGGAAGAATAGATTGTGTTTAGCCAGTTCATTGTTCAGTTCGGCATGAATTACGCCCGGGCTAACTATAACCTGCATATTTTTAGCGTCGATCTCGATAATCTCATTCCAGGTGGATAGATCCAGTACGATACCACCCTGTACGGCTATACATCCACCCGTCTCACCTGTTCCGGCTCCTCGGGGGATAATATTAACCTGATTCTCATAAGCGAATTGAACTACTTTCTGTACATCTTCAGTAGATTTCGGGAACACAACTGCATTAGGCGGAGCAGGTTCCAATCTGGTTAAAAATGAACTGTCGTATGAATAATACATTAGATCAAGATCTTCAGTCAAAACCTGATCTTTACCCAGCAGTTTAAGCAATTCCTGTTTAAGTTTTAAATTATCCATATTTTCTCCCCCTCATGGGTATATTAACTTGCAATCAAATCAATGCCTATTATATCATAAAGAATATTAACATTTATCCTGTAAATTATAGCTATTTTCAGCTTAAAGAGGGGGCAGCAGGGTTGATTTTAACGAAGAGTAGCAATAAACTATAATAGATTCAGAAAGAACCAAGAAATATCAGAGGTTTTAATATGATTATAAAAATGGGCTATGGAAA
This sequence comes from uncultured Syntrophomonas sp., assembly GCA_964531295.1. Classification (GTDB taxonomy): domain Bacteria; phylum Bacillota; class Syntrophomonadia; order Syntrophomonadales; family Syntrophomonadaceae; genus JAAYJK01. The sequence goes on along the minus strand of CAZHHJ010000049.1, from coordinate 7,686 downwards.
AGAACAACTTGAAATATCGCTATTGGAAAGCCGTTGCCTGGAGATTGTTGAACCAGCAGCTGCTACCACTGCTGTCGACAGCAGTGAAATGATAGCCAAAGCTCTCCAGCACCCGTTATATTCCCAGTCTATCACGGAAATCATTCAAGCTAAGCATGCTGCTAATGCGGTGATCGTGGTAAATGATATTACCCGGCCTACGCCCTACCAATTTATCCTGCCGCCCTTGTTAAAAGAAATTGAAGATGCTGGTATACTATCCCAGAACATTATTCTGCTGGTGGCTCTTGGTATTCATCGCCCACATAGCGAAGAGGAAAACCGGCTGATTTTTGGTGCTGAAATATGCAGTAAATATCGGATCGAAAATCATAATTGTGATGATAAACTCCTGTCTTTAGGACATTTAAGTAATGGCATGGAATTAACAATCAACCAAACAGTCGCAAATGCGGATTTGCTGGTGACGACTGGACTGGTCAACCTGCACTATTTTGCCGGTTACTCGGGGGGCAGAAAATCAATTCTTCCTGGAGTCGCCGGGCGAAATCTTATTGAGGCCAACCATCAAATGATGTGCGATGGACGGGCCTGTTTGGGTAATTATAGCAATAACCCGGTAAGCGATATTATGTTGGAAGCAGCTCGCAAGGCAGGAGTAGATTATATTGTTAATGTTGTAACGGCGGGGAAAAATGAAATTCTTTTTGCTGCCGCTGGAGATGTATATGAGGCGTGGCTGTCATGTGTAAAATATTGCGAAAAAAATAATGTGGTTCCTATCAGACAAGCCGCCGATATAGTTATTGCTGGATGTGGAGGATATCCCCAGGATATAAATATGTACCAGGCGCAAAAAGCCCTGGATTCTGCTTCGTTGGCAGTAAAAAAGGGGGGTACCATTATACTCCTGGCAGAATGCAGTGAGGGGTTGGGTGAGGAAACCTTTGAAAAATGGATCAGGCAGGCCTCTGCACCAGAAGATATCGTCAATCGTTTCTATAATGATTTTGAACTGGGAGGTCACAAAGCCTATGCTATCTGCAGAACTTTAACCAAGGCAGATGTTATCCTGGTCAGCAGCTTGAGTCAGAGTACAGTAACGGATATGTTCCTGGAATATGCCGGAAGCGTGGAAGAAGCATTAAGGATAGCTTATGAGAAACATGGGGATAATCCTTCTATTATAATAATGCCTGAAGCAAGTAAAACCGGCATTAAAGTCACTGACCGGTAATAAACCTGGCAATACTGAAATAAAATGATCGTATAAAAACTAATGGGAGATTCTAAATGTATTCAAAACTTTATGAGTTTTTGTCAGCAGATCAGATAAATTATAATGCGGAAATGAAGCATCATACCACATTTAAAATTGGTGGCCCTGCCGATGTATTGATCCTGCCCAACAGCATAAGTGATATTCGTGAGACTGTGATCTTCTGCCGGGAAAATAATTTACCATTTGTTTTGCTGGGACAGGGGAGTAATGTTCTGGTTAGAGATAAAGGAATCAGGGGTGTCGTTATCAAACTTGGAAATGGTCTTAACCGCTTATCCGTTGTTGGACAGGAAATATATGCTGAGGCGGGCATAAACCTATCAGCTCTAGCAGTGGAAGCAGCCGAGCATGGTTTGAAGGGCCTGGAGTTTGCGGAAGGAATACCAGGAACTTTAGGTGGAGCAGTGGTCATGAATGCGGGTGCTTATGATGGTGAAATGAAAAACCTGGTTTATGAAGTGCTGGCCATAGACGCTACTGGTAATTTCAAGACTTTTTCCCGGGAGCAGATAAAATTCGAATATCGAAAGAGCATATTTCAAGCAAGTGAATATATAGTTCTGTCAGTCCGGCTTCATCTAAAACCAGGCCTGCGGGACGATATTATAAAAACCATGAGAGATTATGCCCGGCGCAGAAGCGACAAACAGCCCTTGGAACATCCCAGCGCGGGAAGCACCTTCAGGAGACCGAAAGGTTTTTACGTCGGCCCAATTATTGAAGGGTTGGGCCTCAAAGGTTTTGCTATTGGCGGTGCTGAGGTCTCCACCAAACATGCAGGATTTATTGTCAATAAGGGTAACGCTACCGCCGAAGATGTGATTAGTCTAATAGCATATATACAGGAAAAGGCCCGCGCAAAACACCAAGTGGACCTGCTGCCGGAAATAGAAATTATTGGAGAGGAGTAAGCCCATTTAAAAGAGAATTATGACCAGAATATAGAGGCGCTGTGGAAAGTCGTCCCTCAGAAGTTGACAGGAAGAACCATCCCCGGTGTCAAGCTTTTAAACATGGGCCCTTAAAATGGAAATATTACTTGTTGCCGTAAATGCCAGATATACCCATTCTTCGCTCTCCCTGCCTTATCTGCGCGAATCATGCCAGGACGAGAAGTGGAGAATAGAATGTCGGGAGTTTACCATAAATGATCAGATGGGGAGTATTATGGCCGAGATTTATCGTATTCGTCCGGCGGTCTTATGCTTCTCATGTTACATCTGGAATATGAGACAGATACTGGAACTCTGCTGTGATTATAAACAGCTGGAGCCAGATTGCCTAATAGTACTAGGAGGCCCCGAGGTTTCTTATGATGCCGAAGAGATCATGAAAAAGAATAGCTCTTTGGATATAATTATAAGCGGGGAAGGGGAGCAGACCTTAAAAGCCCTCCTGCAGCATTTGTCTGCAGGCCTTGATTATACTCAAATCCAGGGCATTAGCTGCCGTCGCGATGATACCATAATTCTTAATGAAGCACCCGCTTTTATCAAAGATTTGTCGATTATACCATCCCCGTACTGTGGAGATATGTCCTATTACCGGCACAAGATGGTTTATTATGAAACTTCCCGGGGTTGCCCCTTCAATTGCAGTTATTGTTTATCCTCTGCTGTCCGAGGAGTAAGATATTTCCCCATGGAACGGGTTAAGGAGGATTTGGGCTTTTTAATAGAAAATGGCGTAAAAAAGATAAAATTTGTGGACCGCACCTTCAACTGTAATGAGAAGCGTTCTATAGAAATAATGAAATTCCTGGTGGAGAAAATGGGTGATAGGAGAACTACCTCCTTTCATTTTGAAGTAATGGCCGACCTGTTTTCTGAAGAAGGATTGGCTTTTTTGAAAGATATACCAGCGGGAATATTCGATTTCGAAATTGGGGTCCAATCTACCTGTCAAAAGTCTTTGCAGGCTGTCAATCGTAACTTCAATTGGGACAGGCTGGTTAGTAGTATTAAAGAGATTCAATCACACCACAACATTCATCTACATATCGATTTGATTGCCGGACTGCCTTACGAAGATTACATAAGATTTGGTCAATCATTCAATGACGTTTACCAGCTGCAAGCGGATGTTATTCAATTAGGTTTTCTGAAGCTTCTAAAAGGCACCCCAATTCATGCCCAAAGAGATAAACACCAATACCTGTACCAATGTCTACCTCCTTATGAGATCTTAGCCAATACTTATATGACTTACCGTGATCTGGTCAAGCTGCATGATATAGAAGAACTGGTGGAGAAATATTATAATGCTGGCCTGGTCAGGCACACCCTGGAATATATGGTTAATAAAATTTACCGGGGCGATGCTTTTGCGCTACTGGATGAATTTGCATCCTACTGGCGAAGCAATGGCCTGTACGACCGAGCTCACCGGCGCGACGCCCTTTATATAGCCTTAGCCCAATTCGTTGGGAGCAACTGGAGGCCATACAGTGCAGTGATCAATGAATGGTTAAAATATGATTATTTAATAAACAATCGGGTATATCAAGTTCCTGGGGAGCTCCAGCGTTATAAGGCCGACGAAAATCAAGCCTTACTAAATTCATTATTAAGCGATGATAAGTTCTTAAGGGAATATCTGCCTGAAATGAAAGATAAGAGTTTAAGGGAAGTGAGAAAAAATACTTATCTTGAACATCTTAAGATTAATCCTCTGGAACGGCGAGAAGTGGATTACTTAATCCCGGTAATATTTCTCTATGATCAAGAAGATAAGAAATGTTACCGCAATATTGTTCTAGATCCTCATGAAAGCGTAGTCTAAGTATTGGAACATACTCTGAAATACCCCGGCGATATCGAGCACAGGAGCGGATTATTTCTTATAAACCCGATTGCGGCCTTTATTCTTAGCCAGATAAAGTGCATCATCAGCCCTTTTTAGTACAGTTTCCCAATCTTTGTCCAGGCTCTGGTAGGGTGAATAACTAGCTACACCCGCACTAACGGTGACTTTCCCATAACCCTCATTTCCTTCGTGCTTGATGTTGAGTTTTTCGACTGAGCTTATTATTCTTTTGGCTATGGAAAAGCTTGATTCTTCATCAGTCTCCATCAGCAATACTACGATTTCTTCTCCGCCGTAACGAGCCACGAAATCCGTTTCCCGACAGGCTGTCTTAATAGTTTGAGCCACCTTCATAAGAATAATGTCACCCTGCTGGTGCCCATACATATCATTGTAGGGTTTAAAATGATCCAGATCTATAATAATCAGGCTGTAATACCTCAAATATCTAAGTGAATAATTATGGGTGTTGTTCATCTGCTCATTAAAAGCCCTCCGGTTCCATATTTGGGTTAGTTCATCCATGCGGGCCATTTCTTCTAGTCTGGCATTGAGTTGCAAGAGCAGATCAGAATATTCTTCCAGCACCTGGTTTTTACGGGTCAATTCCTCTTCACATTCTTTTAAACGGAGATGTATCTTCATTCTAGCCACCACTTCGCGAAGATAAAAGGGTTTAGTGATATAGTCCACCGCACCTGCCTCAAGACCAGTTACTCGTTCTTCCCCATCTGTCTTGGCGGTCAGTAAAAGTACCGGGATGCCAGTGGTGCGATAATCTTTGCTCAAACGCTGCAGGACTTGATATCCATTTACATCCGGCATCATGATATCCAGCAAAATCATATCCGGGGGCAAAATTACAGCTTTATCAAATCCTTCTATACCCTCAGATGCGGTAATTACGTCATAACCTTCATTAATAAGCGAAGATCTTAACAGGCTTCTTATATTCTCTTCATCGTCTATCACCAGGATTCTCCGTTTACGCATTAAGATGTTCCCTCCCCAAATTATTTAATATCAAACAATTATTTATCGCCGCAAGCAGTGATTGGGTTGTATATGGCCGGTTAAGATATATTTTAATCTTATCATGATACTGAAAATCGTTTTTCTTTAATCCAATTATTTTAAGACCAGGACGAATAGCGAAAATAGTATCCAGCCCAGCCAGATTAAGATCCAAAACCTCCATATCGACCAGGAGTATAGCTATCTCTTTATCATTAAGGTAATTAACTGCATCGATATCCGACATAGCAGTATAAGTTTCAAAACCGGAATTTTCCAGGGCAGCAGATAATAATTTCAAGTTTATCTGATCCCTATCAAAAATAAGGATCGGATATTGTAGTGAATAGCTTTCTATAACTTGATCCGTTTTTTGCCTTTCATCCAGCAATTGGATTAAGCTAGGGGCATCAATGGGATTACTTAGCAGGCCTATGTATCCGTATCTATGAACCTCAGCTTCACTCATGCTATTAGAGTAAACCAGCCATAGGGCCTTGTCCATATTGAGCAGATTATTACTTTCAAGCCAGCGGCGATACTCTTCTTCCCCTATATTTTCCATATCAATTATTACTGCATAGGGCTGATAAAAGTTGATGGCCGTCTGGAGTTTTTTATTATAAGCAACGGTCACCGGCAAATAATCTGAAAGGGTGAAACTCTTCTTAAATTGAGATATTAACATACTATTCTCCGATACCAGCACAATCTTACGGCGGGTCATAAAGGAATTGTCCCTCAGGTCTGTAGTATCCACTTGGCTGTCAGCACATTTTAAAGGCAGTACCACCTCGAATTTGGAGCCTTGTCCGGGAGTAGACTGCACGCTAATCGATCCTTGCATTAGCTCCACCAGTCGTTTGCTTATGGCCAGTCCCAGACCAGTTCCTCCATATTTGGTATTGGTTGAACTATCCACCTGAGTAAAAGGCATAAAAACATCGGCTATTTTATCAATCGGAATGCCGATTCCACTGTCTATCACGCTTATGGATAAAGGTATTTCATGCTGATTGCCCTGGGCTATCAGAATTTTAACCAGAATAGATATTTCGCCCTTTTTAGTGAATTTCACCGCATTGGAGAGTAAATTACTATATACCTGCCGTATTCTCACTCTATCTCCCCGCAGCTTTTCGGGCACATTTTCATCTATTTTAACATTAAATTTTAGTTTCTTTTTTTTAATTGCTGGTTCAAATACCTTCAAACTAGAATAGATAAGCTCTTTAACATTAAAAGTCACTTCATCAAGAAGCATGCTGTTAGCTTCCATTTTGGATAAATCCAGAAAATCATTAATGAGGTCCAGGAGTTGACTGGCATTTTGTTTAATACCCTGTAAGTAGGTCTTTTCTTTGGCATCGAATTTATTTTCGTCCAGTAGTTCAGCATAGCCAATCACACTGCTCATAGGAGTTCTTATTTCATGGCTTATACTAGCCATAAATTCACTTTTAAAGCGCACTGCTTCTTCTGCCTTGAGCCGGGATTCGATTATTTCACTTATATCTGTAAGCACAATTACCATAAAATCCGGCTGATCTGCTTCATCATATATGGTATTGATCGAGATGCGGACATATTTTTTACTGCTTTCACTGGTATGAACTCTTTTTATGCCTTCCCATTGGCCGGTATTAATCTGTTGCATATTATTAAAAAGATCATCGAAGTCTTCATCCACAAAAAGACTTGAGTAATACTTCCCCAGCATGTCCAGCGACTTCCAGCCAAACATACGCTCTGCCCCCTGATTCCAGTAGACTATTTTCCCTTTCAAATCCGTCCCCAGAATGGAATCATTAACCGCTTCCAGTAGCCGGGCCTGATAAAACATTTTCTTTTCTACTAGTTTTTCCAGGCTTATATCCCGACTAAAAAATGATATGCCAGTAATTTGGGCTTGTTCATCCTTGATAGGGGAAATGCTTAATTCTATATTCACCAGTATACCCTGTTTGGTCCAGGCATAGGTTCTTTGCTTGGGTACTGCTTCACCATTAACAATCCGGTTAAGCATTGAAAACCTGATGTCGGGGGGCATGATAATAGATATATTTCTTCCGGTTACATCCTCGGCGGTATAACCGTATACATCGGCCGCAGCATCGTTCCAGCTGACTATCGTTCCTTCCAGGTCGGTTCCCACAATACATTGAGACGAATCTTGAATGATGCTGTACATATAAGCCAGTTGTTTCTGCAGCCCGCTGGGCCCGATATTTTCGACTACAATTGAAATCGTCCCCAGCTCTGGATGGACAGCCAATTTACTCATCCAACCCGGAATTTGACTGCTATCTTGTTTCATCAAAAAGACTGATTGGCCTTGACTATCAACATTAACTTCATGGTCAGCTACATAATTATATAATATTTCATTCATCGTCATGGATTCCAATACCTGGCGTTCATAGGCAAGTAAATCCAGCATGGGTTGATTTACATAAATAAGTCGCTCCCGGTTAAAAACTATAATACCATGAGGCAAATTATCAATGCCGGAATTGAACAGCTCCTGAGCCAGCAAAACTATTCCTCCCTGTAAAAGATATTTGATGGAAAAAGCACAAAAATTC